>JACVJF010000001.1 GCA_015711855.1 Candidatus Solincola quzhuomuensis
CGAAGTCCAAGCCCTCCTCGCTCATACGGGTGAGGATGTAGTTGGTGGTGCCGTTGACTATCCCCAGGACCTGACCGATGACGTTTCCGGCCAAGCACTGCTTGAGGGGCATGAGGATGGGGATGCCGCCCCCCACCGCCGCCTCGTAAGCCAGGTCCACGCCTTTCTCCTCCGCCGCGCGCAGGAGCTCCTCCCCGTGGGTGCTCATGAGCTCCTTGTTGGCGCACACCACGTGCTTCCCCCGGGATATGGCCTCTAGGATGTAGGTGCGGGCCGGCTCGATGCCCCCCATCACCTCCACCACGATGTCCACTTCCGGATCCCCTATCACCTCCATGGCCTCGGTGGTGAGCATCTCCTCGGGGACCTCCACGTAGCGCGGATCGCCCAGATCTCTCACCGCGATGCGCCTGACGATTATCTCCCTTCCCACTCTTTGGGAGATGATGGAAGCGTTGTCCCTGAGGATGCGCACGACACCGGAGCCCACCGTCCCGCAACCTATCTGCCCAACGACTATGACCTTTTTCCCGCCTGACATGCCTCCTCCGACATATACCTCCTGCCGCATGACAAAATCCGGAATAAAGGTATTTTAACAGCCGGGGAAGGGCCCGCGCATCCCGGATGACAGGACCTTCCTCTTATGCCCATGACCCGGCGATGGGCATTTGCCTGCACGGTCCGAGAATCCGTGCCTTGCTCCAGGGCGAGGTGTACGTTTACGGCGAGCGGTCCACCCAACTCAACTACCAACCGGCAAGCCGTTTGGAAGGCCCGTGGCCGTGGGTGCCATACCTCGGAGCCTCACCGAATCACGGACTTCTTCCTCGATGTGGAAGGGGATAAAGCGCCGTACTATAATCAATCTACCATGAGGATCAAAGGACCCATCCTGCAGGTGGCCCTGGACTTCGTGGACCTGGAGAGGGCCATCAAGGTTGCCGAGGAAGCGGTGGCGGGCGGCGCCGACTGGATCGAGGCCGGCACTCCCCTCATCAAGAGCGAGGGCTTAAACGCCGTGCGCGCCCTTCGCGAAAGGTTCCCCCATCACGTCATCGTGGCCGACATGAAGACCATGGACGCCGGACGGGCGGAGGTGGAGGCCGCCGCCAAGGCCGGGGCAAACATCATCGACGTCCTGGGAGCCGCCTCCGACGCCACGGTCAAAGAGTGCGTGGAGGCGGCCAACAACTACGGGGCGGAGATAGTGGTAGACCTCATCGAGGTAGGGGACCCCGTGGACCGGGCCCGGGCTGCGGAAGCCGCGGGTGCCCATTACATCGCCGTGCACACGGCCATCGACATGCAGATGCGCGGCGTGGACCCCTTCGAGCGCCTGCGCCTGGTGGCCAACTCGGTGAGCATACCCGTGGCCGTGGCCGGCGGCATCAACTCGGAGACCGCGGCGCGGGCGGTGGAGAGCGGGGCGGACATCGTCATCGTGGGTGGGGCCATCATCAAGAGCAAAGACGCTCGGCGCGCCGCGGAGGAGATAAAGCGGGCCATGCTCACCGGACAGGCGGTTAAGACCGAGCTCTACAAGAGGGTCAACCTGGAGAACGTGCGGGAGATCCTCCTTAAGGTGTCCACGCCCAACATATCCGACGCCATGCACCGCTCCGGCGAGCTGGAAGGGATCCTCCCCATAAGTCCGGGCATGAAGATGGCCGGTCCGGCGGTGACCGTTAGGGCCTACCCCGGGGACTGGGCCAAGCCGGTGGAGGCCATCGACGTGGCCGAGGAGGGGGACGTCATCGTCATCGACGCCGGCGGGGTCGGACCGGCCTTATGGGGGGAGCTGGCTACTCACAGCGCCATCCAGAGGAATTTGGCTGGGGTGGTTATCGACGGTGCCATTCGGGACACGGTGGAGATACGCCGGCTGAAATTCCCCTCCTTCGCCCGCCTCATCACCCCCACGGCCGGAGAGCCCAAGGGTTTCGGGGAGATTAACGTGCCGGTCACCGTGGGTGGAAGGAAGGTCTTTCCCGGAGATTGGCTGGTGGGGGACGACGACGGGGTGGTGGTCATACCTCGGGACAAGGTCGTGGAGATGGCCAATCGGGCCATGGACGTACTGGAGAAGGAGAACCGCCTGCGCGGCGAGATCGAGGCGGGTTCCACGCTTTCCCAGGTGGCTTACCTGGAGAAGTGGGAAAAGAGGAAGTGAGCCCCGCCTAATCGCTTTGACCCTCGGTCTTTTCCCTGTGCCGGCGCCACTTGCTCAACCATTGCCTTTTGGCTTTCTCGGCTCGCTCTTCTTCCGGAACGACCTTCTCCTCCATCCCCTTCTCCTCCGCTGCGCTTTCCGCCTCCTTGGGTTTCGCCGCCTCGACGACGGCGGCTCCGGGAACGGCGGAATCCTTCCCGGCGACGGGTTCCTCGGTGAGCATGGCCGCCCCCCGATAATTGGGGACTTGCCAGACCAAGGCGGTGAGAACGCCCTCCGCCCCTTTCCTCTCGGCGATGGCGGACAAGAAGACGGCCGCCTTTCGCGGTTCCCGCGCCCGTCGGAGTATGACCGCAATGTCCCGGGCTCCCATCACCCGGGCCACGGAAGGACCGCACAGGACGGCCACGTCCCCCGGCCGGACGGGAGTTTCCCGCACCTCCACCCTTTCCCCCCCGGGACTGCCCAGCAGCGCGTCGTCGCTTCCTCGGTCGGGGAACAACTCCGTGGCCTGGTCCTCCCGGAATAGATAAAGGGCGTCCCGGCCGCATCGGGCGGCATAAAGTCGGTCCGGAGAGACCAGTACCAGAAGCATGTCCAGCCTCAGGTCCTTCTCCCCCCACCTATCCCTAATGTGGCGGTGGATGTGACGGAAGGTATTGAGAAGCACCAACCGGTAATCGGAAACCCGGATGGCGTTCCCCTTCTTTCGAAAAAACTCGTGGAGGAGGGTCATGGCGTAACGCCTGACCTCCAGGTCGTCCTCTCTGTCCCCCTCCGAACAGACGGCGGCGGCGAAGACCAGCCTGCCCGGCCCGCTCGGTGCGAGTTCCAAAGCGAAGTAGGGAGCATCCGGCGGGGTATGGCGAGTCCCGGTGTTGACTATCCCCAGTGCCGGGCCTTCATCCGCCAAATTCTTCCACCACCTTCCGGTTTATACCCTGCCGCTGAGAATCAGGTTAAGGTCCTTTCCCCCCTCACCAGGTCTTCCAGGGATTCCCTCTGGCGCACCACCAGAAAATCCTCCCCGTCCACCATCACCTCCGCAGCGCGGCGCCGGGAGTTGTAATTGGAGGACATGACGAACCCGTAGGCGCCGGCGCTCATCACCGCCAGCAGGTCACCGGGTTCAGACCGGGGCAGAACCCGGTCGCGGGCCAGGAAATCTCCCGACTCGCAAACCGGGCCGACCACGTCCACCGTCTCTTCCTCCCTCCCGTGGTCCACAACGGGAAGGATGCGGTGGAAGGCACCGTAAAGGCTGGGGCGGATGAGATCGTTCATGGCCGCATCCACCACCAGGAAACGCTTCTCCCCGCTCTGCTTGCGGTAGAGCACCCTGGTGAGGAGCACGCCGGCGTTACCCACGATCATACGCCCGATCTCCAGGATCACCGTGCAGCCGTGCTCCCTCAAAACGGGAGCCAAGGCCCGAGCGTAATCCACGGGATAGGGGACCTCCTCCTCCCCGTAGGGGATACCGAATCCGCCTCCTATGTTTATATACCTTATCTCCAACCCCATGTTTCGCAGCGACCGCACCAGCTCCCCGGTTCTCTCCAGGGCTTCCCGGAAGGGCTCCACGGAGGTTATCTGGGAACCTATATGCTGATGGACCCCCACCACCTGGATGTGGGGAAGGGCAGCCGCTCGCCGGTACACTGCCAGGGCTTCTCCCATGCCTATGCCGAACTTGGCTTCCTTGAGGCCGGTGGCCACATAGGGATGGGTGGCGGGGTCCACGTCCGGGTTGACCCGCAGGGCGATGTCCGCCCGCATCCCCAACTCCCCGGCCACGCGGTCGAGGAGGAGGAGTTCCGTCTCCGATTCCACGTTGAACATGAGGATCCCGGAACGGAGGGCATAGACCATCTCCTCCGCGGTCTTGCCGATGCCGGCGAAGACTATCTTCTTCGGAGGGACGCCGGCCTTGAGCGCTCGGTAGAGTTCGCCCCCGGACACGATGTCCGCGCCGGCTCCCTCCCCGGCAAGTACGGAGATCACGGCCAGGTTGGAGTTGGCCTTCACCGAGTAGCAGATGAGGTGGGGGATATCGGAAAAGGCGTCGTCGAGTCGCCGGTAGTGATCGCGGATGGTCCGCCTGCTGTAAACGTAAACCGGGGTCCCCACCTCCTCCGCCACGCGGTCGAGGGGGACTTCCTCGCCGCAAAGCACGTTATCCTTGTACCGAAAAGCGTGCATGTGGAAAGTCTCCCGTCCTACTCCCCGATGAAGGTTACGACTATGGTGCGCGACCGGGGTATCTCGTCGAAGTCCACGAATACCAGTTGTTGCCACCTTCCCAAAAGGGGCCTGCCGTCCTCGAAGGGAACGGTGACCGAGGGACCCAGGAGTCCGGCTCTGACATGGGAGTGGCCGTTGGAATCCACCCCCCGGCGGTTGTGGTGGTAATCCCTTTCCGCAGGGGCCAGGAAATCGAAGAGCTCCTGGAAATCCCGGCACACCCCCGGTTCGTGCTCCAGGGTGGTCACCGCACCCGTGGCCCCCGGCACGAACACGTTGAGTATGCCCGTCCTCAAGCCCGTCTCCGCCAGTAGCTCCGCGACCTCCTCGGTGATCTCGACGATATGTGCGTTACCCTCGGTCTCGAACTCCAAGCGCCTGTGCATGACGGCCATTTCTTTTTCCCTTCCTATTTCGATTATATTCGCTGCAAAGGTCCCCGGCCTTGAACCCGCCGGAGCGCGGCCTCCCGAACATGATATCACCCAGGACGCTTTTTCCCCGCCAGGAGGCGCAACTTTTCCATGTTTTCCCGGTCCTTTTCCACGGTCATCTCGGGGGTTTCCAATATCCAGGGCAGACGTCGCAGTACGGGGTGCCGGACCATGATGGAAAACCCTTCCATGCCTATCCTGCCTTGCCCGATGTGCTCGTGCCGGTCCACTCGAGAACCCAGGTCACCTCGGCTGTCGTTGGCATGCACCAGGCGCAGCCGCGCCAGCCCCACCTCGCGGTCAAGCTCCTCCAGGGTGGCCTTCAGTCCGGCCTTGGTGCGCACCTCGTAGCCGGCGGCGAAGACGTGGCAGGTATCCAGACACACGCCCAGCCTGCTCTCTCCGGGGAAAGCCCGGAGGATGGCTCCCAATTGGCCGAAGCGGTGGCCCACGCTGTTCCCCGAACCGGCGGTGGTCTCCAGGAGGAGGGGCACGCCGTCAGGTCCCCGGCGAAGTGCCTCTTTCACGGCCTCCACTACCCTCTGGATACCCGCTTCCTCCCCCTCTCCTCCATGGCTGCCCAGGTGGGTGACCACGGCGGAGGAGCCCAGCCTCGCCGCCGCTTCCATGTTCATGAGCAGCGCATGGAGCGACTTCTCCCAAACCTCCTCGTCCGGCGCCGCCAAGTTGATCAGGTATATGGTATGCACGAACACGGGCGCTATGCCCGCACGGCGGCAGCCCTCCCGGAAGTCGTCGATGTCCGCGGGAAGCATATCGGACTGCTTCCAGCCCCTGGGGTTGGACACGAAGACCTGCATGGTCTGACAGCCTCGCTCCACGGCCCTCTCCACCGCTTTCCGGAGCCCGCCGCTTATCTGGATATGGCACCCGAAGCGCATCCCGCCTCCCTTCGGTCTCTCCTAAATTCCATTCTATAACGGTCCAAACGCACAGGCGACGGCTCCCTCACCTTTCGCCGAGCTCTTTCCGATGCGCCGGCACGTTGGCGAAAGACATCGCTCCGTCCCGGCCGCGGAGACCGACGTTCCGCGAAAGGATCGCGTCCTTCTTCCTCCCACCTCTCCCCGCCCCTAAGGATCCCCTTAGCCGGACGGATATGAGGTCCGGTTTAACCGTCGAGCACGTCGACCGTTTCCCCCTGCCGATTTCACGGTAACGCCAATCCCGATGTCGGGGCTCGGAACAACCTTTCGAACGCAGATTTATAAAACGTCGCTTTTCTGACAGAATAAGGAGTTGGGCAAACCGTCTCGGGTGCGACGTTCGGGCCCCTTGGCTGGGAGGTATAAGGAGAAAGGAGAAGCGAGTACGTGGAGCCCTTCAAGGTCACCGAGGGCGTCTTCATGGTGGGTGGACCGGAGATCACCGGGCCGGACGACTGCTGCGTGTACTTGGTGGATCTCGGCCGGCCCATCCTCATCGACGCCGGAGCGGGCAATTCCGTGCGCCGACTGGTGGACAACCTGGAAGGGATGGGGTATTCGCCGAGGGATATAGCCCTCTTGGTGCTCACCCACTGCCACATAGACCACGTTGGAGGAGCTCCCTACCTGAACGAGAAATACGGTATCCCTCTCGCCGCCCATGAACTCGACGCGTCCCCGCTGGAGAAGGGAGATGCCCGCCGCACCGCCGCCAACTGGTATGGAGTGGATCTGAAGCCCATGCAGGTCAAGAACGTGCTGCGCGGAGAGAAGGGCGAGTTCCCCGGGGGAGTCTCCCCTCTGCGCTGGATACATACCCCGGGACACACCCCCGGTTCCATCTCGCTCTACTGCCATAACGGGCTGTTCACGGTGCTTTTCGGCCAGGACATACACGGCCCCTTCTACGCTTCCTTCGGTTCGGACCTCGATGCCTGGGCGGAATCCATGCACCGCCTTATGGATCTCCAGGCGGACGTCCTCTGCGAGGGACACTTCGGCATCATCCGCCCCGCTTCCGAAGTACGGAGGTATATCCAAGATTACCTACGCAACTACGGCCGGGGTTGACCCGGTCCGGGCGAGGGAAGACGGGTAGGGGATGGCCAACCCGACCGCACGCACCCCCAAAGGTCGGCGACGTCGCACCCTTGCGCGGAGAGGGGTATTGCGTTCTTGCCGCAACTCGTATAATATATCGAAATGATATATCGAAATGATATATTATTACGTATTCCCAGGATCCAGGCTCGCAAGCAATTCTAAGGAAAGAAGGAGAGGGTGTAAAGTTGCTCGAGCTCGCCATACTGGGTGCGCTGAAGGAAAAGCCCATGCACGGTTACGAGCTGAAGAAGAGGCTTTCTTACCTTCTGGGCCACCTGTGGAAGATAAGTTTCGGGTCGCTTTACCCTGCCCTCAAGCGCCTTGAGGCCAAGAACGCCGTGGAAAGGGCCTACACGGTGAAGGAGAAGACCCGCAACCGCTACGTGTACCGCATAACCCCCAAAGGGGAGGAGATCTTCCAAAAACTCCTGGAGGATACCCAGAGAGCATCGGAGATTACCGATTCCGACAAGTTCAGCCTGCGTCTGGCCTTTTTCCAGTATATGGAACCGGAGACGAGGCTGTGGCTTTTGGAAAAGCGGCGCAGCTACCTGCTGGAGAGGCTCAAGGAGATGGGCGGGACGGGAAAGTCCCGGTACAAGGAATCGGACAGCTACCGCTTGGGCCTATATCGCCACAGGCAGGAGATGCTCCGTAGCGATATCAGATGGCTGGACGAGCTCATCGAGCAGGAGAAAAAGCACGTCCTGAAAAAGGATCGAAGCCGGGGGTCCCCGAGGAAGGTGGAGAAGGGGGGTGAGAAACTGCTCTTGGAGGGTGAGGCGCTGGAGAAGATCACGCCCATACAGGCCTGATAGAAACGGGGCCTGAAAAAGGAGAGGACCATCCCCAAAGGGGATGTGAATATAGCGAGATCGAGGGAGGTTGAAGATATATGGGAAAGATCAGGACGGCCATAATCGGCGTGGGAAACTGCGCTTCCTCCCTGGTCCAGGGCATCCAATACTACCGGGAGGCCAAGGAGGGAGACCTGGTACCCGGACTCATGCACGTTTTCGTCGGACCTTATCACATCCGGGACATCGAGATCGTCTGCGCGTTCGACGTGGACGCCGACAAGGTGGGCAAGGACGTCTCCGAGGCCATCTTCAGCGGGAGGAACAACACCATAAAGATTAGCGATGTCCCTCGGCTGAACGCCCCGGTTTACCGCGGTCCCACCCTGGACGGGTTCGGTAAGTACTACCGGATGGTCGCCCGAGAGCACCCCTCGGAACCGGTGAACGTGGCCGAGGTGCTGGCCCGCCATGAGGTGGACGTAGTCATCAACTATCTGCCGGTGGGTAGCGAGAAGGCCACCCTCTTCTACGTGGAGGAGGCCTTGAAGGCGGGCTGCGGAGTGGTTAACTGCATCCCCGTCTTCGTGGCCAAGGAGGAGATCTGGCAGGGCCGTTTCCGGCGCCACGGGCTGCCCATCGTAGGGGACGACATTAAATCTCAGGTGGGTGCGACGATAGTCCATCGGGTGCTGGCCAAGCTCTTCAACGACCGCGGCGTGGTCCTGGACCGAACCGCCCAGCTCAACATAGGCGGGAACATGGACTTCATGAACATGCTGGAGCGTGAGCGCCTGGAATCCAAGAAAATATCCAAGACCGACGCCGTGGTCTCCCAGCTTACCCACAACATAGACAAGGACGACGTGCACATCGGCCCCAGCGATTACGTGGCCTGGCTCAACGACCGCAAGTGGGCCTACATCCGGCTGGAGGGACGGGAGTTCGGGGACGTCCCCGTATCGCTGGAGTTCAAGCTGGAGGTGTGGGACTCCCCCAACTCGGCGGGGATCGTCATAGACGCCGTGCGCTGCTGCAAACTGGCCATGGACCGTGGGCTCTGCGGGGCCCTCATCGGACCCTCCGCCTACTTCATGAAATCACCCCCGGTCCAGTACTCGGACGACGTAGCCCGCCAGATGGTGGAGGACTTCATCGCCGGCAAGCCGGAGGGCATGCTCACCACCGCGGACTTCGGCAACGGCATGGACTTGGAAAGATCGGAAGGTCTCCTCTCTACCCAGGGCAACCCTGGGGAGGACTGATGGGGAGATCGGTGGCGCTCGCCGCCCTCCGGGTGGACGGTTTTTACCCCTACAGACGCGACCGTTCCCACTTCTGCGGCGTGGGTTGACCTTTCTTCATGTTGTGTTATATTACCGCCATGAACGTAGGGCAGGGATCTTATCCAGGAGGAAAGGGTGTTGGACGGAACGCATTCATATCACTGTAACCCCCTTACCGAAGAAGCCAACCTCCCCGTACAGGTCAAATGCTACTCCGGATTCAAGGCCAACGAGCGACCCCTGAGTTTCACCCTGAGCGGCCGCGAGTTCTCCGTCATGGACATCGAGGGAAGCTGGTTCGAGGAGGACGAGAGCGGTCGGGAACGGAGGTCCTGTTTCCGGGTGAGGGCCGACGACGGAGACCTGTACCTCCTCAGCTATCATCCCGACGAAGATTCCTGGATGCTGCGCCGGGTCATCAGGCTGGGTGGCCTGTCCTGACAGCCCTGTGCCCTTGCTCCGAGCCCAAATCACTCGAGAGGGGATCATCCTTAAGGATACGGCCGCTCCCCACCGGACAACATCACGCGACGAGCTGACCGCCGCATAGGATTTTCAAGCGCGTTCCCGGATCATGAAAGTGGCCGTGGCCTTGGCCACCATCCTCCCCCCGGAATCGTAAAGGCAAGCCTCGCCCACGGCGATGGACTTCCCCTTTTGGATGACCTTGCCCTCCGCGCTCACCCAGCCGTCGCGCACCGGCGCCAGATAGTTTATCTTCATCTCCACGGTGATCATCGTCTCCCGCTCCAGGTCCATGAGAGTGGCCAGGGCGGCGGCGATGGCGGCGTCGGCCAAGGAAGCCAAGGCCCCGCCATGCACAACCCCGCCGGCGTTCAAGAGCTTCCTCTCCACCGGCAGCACCAGGCGGGATTTCCCCTCCTCCAAACCCTCCACCCGCATTCCCAGGAGCATGTAAAATGTGGAGGGGTCGGATCGGGAACGTATGATCCTCTCGTAACGCGACTTCTCGTTCTCCAACCTTAACCTCCGCGATTCTCACCCACGGAACCATTCCATCGTTCGTCGCAACCCTTCCTCCAGACCGGTGACCGGTTCCCAGCCCAGGATCTCCCGTGCCCGGGTAAGGTCGGGCTTTCGCCTGCGGGGATCGTCCTCGGGCAAGGGCAGGAAGGTTATATCCGAGGGGGAGTCCAGCATCTCCTTCACGAGCCGGGCCAGTTCAAGCACGGTCATCTCGCGGTCGTTCCCCAAGTTGATGACCTGCCCCACGGCTTTCTCGCTCTCCAGGGCCAAACAGATCCCCTCCACAAGGTCGTCCACATAGCAGAAGCTCCGGGTCTGGGTGCCGTCCCCGTAGACGGTAAGGGGAATTCCGGCCAGGGCTTGCTGGATGAAATTGGGAACAACCCTGCCGTCCTCCCGCCGCATGCGTGGTCCGTAAGTGTTGAAGATGCGCAGGATCACCGTCTCCAACCCGTAGAGACGACGATAGGTGGCCGTGAGCGCCTCAGCGAAACGCTTGGACTCGTCGTAGCAGGCACGCGGGCCCACCGGGTTGACGTTCCCCGGGTAGTCCTCGTCCTGGGGCACCTTTAAGGGGTCCCCGTAGACCTCCGAGGTGGAGGCCAGGAGGTAGCGAGCGCTGTTCTTGCGGGCCACTTCCAGGCTCTGGTAAGTACCCAGCGAGTTGACGAGCATGGTCTGGACGGGCATGCGCTGGTAGTCGACGGGGCTGGCGGGGCTTGCCAGGTGGGCCACGGCATCCACTTCCAGCGTGATCGGGGCGGTGGCATCGGCCAGGATGAACCTGAACCGCGGATTATCCCGCATATCCTCCAGGTTCTCCACGCTGCCCGTACACAGGTTGTCCAGGCAGTAGACGACATGCCCCAAATCGAGCAGTTTCGCGCACAGGTGAGAGCCGATAAACCCCGCTCCACCCGTTACCAGGATCTTCAATATCCTCTCTCCCTTTCCTCTTCTCCTTTCTTGCAGGCAAACTCAGGTAAAGATTACCGCAACCCGCAAGTCCTTAGATAGACCCGTTTCCCTCCTCCGCCAGGTAGAAGCGGAGGCCGGATGTCCGCAGGCGCTCAAAGGTCCACGGGTGGTTCAGGGCTTCCTCTGGGGCGTATAATCCGGCGGGCGGTTCCGAGCGCACCCATTCCACCGCCGAGGCCGTCAAGCAGGCGCTTGCCCTATAATAATCGCCGGCCGCCGCCACGCTGATCTTCATCCTTCGTCCTTGCCTGACCCCCTCGGCGGTTACCCTTATCAAGGAGGGGCAGTGGTCATCCTGCGAGCGCTTCCGTCCTCTAGCCAGTTGGAGGGCACCAAGGAAAACGTCCAAATACCCCTCATCCCCCACCCTGGATAGGCACTGAAGGAGGATGTCCACGCCCAGGCTCCCCGAGCCCGCTCGGAAGCAAACGTCCTGCACCTGCGGAAGGAAACGGGGAACGGTCAAGCATTCCGGGTGGTTAAAGTAATGCGAGAACATCCGTCCTGACGGAGGTGGAAACTCCACGGGCTCGGGCCAGCTCCCGGCCCGGACAGCTTCTTCCCTACCCCCCTTTAAAAGAACCGCCTTGCCGGAGAAGGAGCGTATTAGGTGACGGATTGCCCCTTCGCCCAGAGAGGAGACGGGACCGGGCCGCCAGTAAAAGGTTAGGTTTCGCACCTCCTCCAACCGGGAAGCGGCTCGAAGGGCCAGGAGATTGGATAGCCCTGGGGTCATGCCGCACCCCAAAAGGACACGAGAACCCGTCCGCTGCGCCTCCTCCTGCAGGAAAAGGGCCTCCCGAGTCGTGGCGGCGTCATCGCAGAGGGAGAGATAATCGCGTCCCGTCTCCACGACCACTCGGATTACCTGTAGCTCGTGCAGGTGAAAGGGGCCCAGGCAGCCCACCACCAGGTCCGCTTCAGAAATCCGCTCGCGCAGGCTTCTCTCCTCGCCTGCCTCCAGATAGCGTAGGTGCACGGAAAAAGGAGCTGGATAATTAACCATCCTGCATAAGGACTCGGCGTCCGCATCCGCGAGATATACAACCTCTATTCCCGGCAGGCGGGAAAGAGCGGCCAGCACCGCTCTGCCCGTTTTCCCCGCAGCTCCGAGGATTAACGCTCTCATGCCGAGTCGTTGAAGAGTCTTAGGGGATCGATCTCCCTCCAGGCGAGCTCCGGCGATACCTCCCCCTCCCTTCCGGAAATGTTCCTCCAGGCCAGGAAGGCCGCAAGCAGGGCCAGGGCCAGGGTAAAGCGGAATCGAAAGGGGGCCCTAGCGAGGCCGTTTTCGCGTCCCCGCCGGTTAACGCCGATCGCTTTCACGGTTCTTTCGCCTTGCTTCGACCATCTCAACGTTTCTTCGCACAAAAAGCCCCGAGAGCCAACGGCGACTCGGGTCGCCACAGGCCATGTGTGCCCGGAGAAGCCTCATCCCCTTAATGGCTTTTGGGATATCCCGGCCTCCCTACCGCTAAGTAGACGGGGAAGGAGGTCCACGACGCTACTTGCTGAGGAGATCTTCCTCCACCTCCAGGCCAAGTTGCTTCACGGCCAGGGCGAAGTCGTGGGGGCTGGTAGCCGCCGAGACGGCGGTCTTGAAATCCACCAGACCGTACCGGTACAAGTCCACCAAGGACTGGTCGAAGGTCTGCATCCCATAGTACTCGCCCTCGGCGATGATCTCCCTCATCACCGTGGTCGGTTCCTCGTTGATCAGCGCCTCGGCCATACGACCGGTCATCACCAGCACCTCCACCGCCGGGACCCTCCCGCTGTGGTCCTTTAGGGGAAGCAGCCTTTGTGATATGACTCCCTTGAGCACGCTGGCCAGCGTCAGGCGGATCTGTTTCTGCTGCTGCGGGGGGAAGAAGTCGATTATGCGGTTAACCGTCTCCGTGGTATCGATGGTGTGGAAAGTAGAGAGCACCAGGTGACCGGTCATGGCCGCGTTCATGGCCGCCATCACCGTTTCCGGATCCCGCATCTCCCCGATGAGAATGACGTCCGGATCCTGGCGGGTGACGTACTTGAGGGCATCCGCATAACTCTCCGTGTCCGTCCCGATCTCCCTCTGGTGGATGATGCTCTTCTTGTCCACGTGCAGGACCTCGATGGGGTCCTCTATGGTGATGATGTTCAGCTGGTCGTTGGTGTTGATGTAATCGATTATGGCCGCCAGCGTGGTGGTCTTACCGGCTCCGGCGGGCCCGGTGACCAGGATCAGGCCTCTCCGCTCCATGGCCAGGCGGCGCAAGACGGGAGGCAGGCCCAGCTCCTCGAAGGAAGGAACGGAGGTGGTCAGCACGCGCCTTATGGCTATGCCTACCGTGCCCCGCTGCTTGAAGATATTGGCTCGGAACCTTCCCAGCCCGGCGATGCTGTAGGCGAAGTCCACCTCGTTTCGCTCGGCGAACTTTTTGGCCTGTTTCTCGTTCATAAGGGCGTAGGCCGCCTCTACGGTATCCGTGGGGGAGAGGCGAGGAAAGTCCGATCTCATCAGCTGCCCGTCTATGCGGAAATAAGGAGGGCTGCCGGCTTTAATGTGTAGGTCCGAAGCCTGCTTTTGCACCATGTATTGCAGGAGTTCCTGGATATCCATGTCATCCCCTCGCCACTTCCAAAACCGATTCAGGCCCCTAAAAGGTCTTCATTTTCGAATTAATGATAACACAGTCGGGGAAAGCGCCTGCATTTGCCGGCTTCAGTTCCGGCATCAGATATTCCAGTAGGGACGTATGGCTCCCCGCGTGGCCTCCACTATCTCCATGCCCCTTCCGGAGGTGGGAAGACCGCCTCCGTAGACATCCTCGTCCTCCACCCGCAGGTCCTCACCGGCCAGAACGGCCACCGTATTGACGATGGAGCGAGCGACGGCAGAAAGGTTGTAGCCGCCCTCCAGGCAGGCCATGACCTTGCCTCCGCAGACCTCCTCGGCCAGCTTCTTCAGCCGCGTGGCCATCTCGGCGTAGGAGGTGGATTTGAGGAGCATGGAACAAAGGGGGTCGCTGAAGTGAGCGTCGTAGCCCGCGGATATCAAGACCAGCTCCGGCTGGTACTTGAGGGCCAGGGGTACGATGACCTGGTCGAAAGCGGCCAGGTAGACGTCCTCTCCGGTGCGCGCCGGCAGGGGAAAGTTCACCGTGTAACCCTCGCCTTTACCCCTTCCCACCTCGTGGTAGCTGCCCGACCCGGGGTAATGTGGATACTGGTGCAGGGAAACGTAGAGCACTCGGTCGTCGTCGTAGAAGATGTCCTGGATCCCGTTGCCGTGGTGGGCGTCCCAATCCAGGATAAAGACCCTCTTCACGCCGAACTTCTCCATGGCGAAGCGTGCAGCAACGGCGTTGTTGTTGAAGAGACAAAAACCCATGCCGCGGGTAGCGGTGGCGTGATGTCCCGGGGGTCGTGCCAGGCAGAAGGCGTTGTCCAGTTCACCGGCGAATATGCGCTCCAGGCCTTCCAGGGCCGCTCCCGTCGATCGCAGGGCGGCCTCGTAGGAACGGGGGCTTACGTGGGTATCGGCGTCCAGCCACCCGCCGCCCGATTCGGCCACCTGCTTTATCTTCTGGATATAGGTCTTGGGGTGGACCAGCTCTATCTCCTCCGGAGTGGCATCCCGCGGGGAAACTATGCTGATCTTCTCGGAAAGCCCCGTGCTCTCCATGGTCTGAAGGGTCACCTCCAGCCTCTCCGCTCGCTCCGGGTGGCCGAACCCGGTGTCGTGCTCCAGGTAAATAGGATCGTAGAAGACCGCGGTCCTGCTCATTTCCCCCCGCCTCCGACTCACCGAAACGCTTATCGTCCTTCCGGCCTTACCTCACGCGGACGGCTCCGCAAAAATCGCGCCTCCTCCCCAGATCGGCGATGCGCACCACGTCTCCGGTCCGCGGAGCGTGGATATACTGCCCGTTCCCTATATACAGGCCCACGTGACCGAATCCGTGGAAGAAAACCAGGTCCCCGGGTTGAAGCTCGGAATAGGAAACGGGTACCCCGCACCTGGACTGCATGTAGGAGCTGTGCGGAAGCCTCACGCCCACCTGGGCATAACAGTACATGACCAGCCCCGAACAGTCGAAAGCGTCAGGGCCCGCGGCGCCGTATCGGTAAGGCTTCCCCAGCTGGGCATAGGCCACCTTGATCACCTCGGGCGCATAGGGGGGAGGTGGAGGAGGAGGTGTCCTCGGCCGGCTCACGGGAGTGGGTCGAGGGCTCACCGTCGCGGCACGGCGCGCCTCCTCCTGGGCGATGAGGTTGTTCACCTCCGCCTCCACGCCGGCCATGAGCTCTTTTCTCCTCCGCAGCTCGGCCTCGATCTGGCTCCTCTGGGCGTCGAGCTTGGCCAGCTCGGCGTCGAGGGCGGCGCGGCGGTTTTCCAGTTCCGATTTCGCCGCTTCCACCTCCTGGCGTGAAGCTATGATGGAGGCAATCATGTCCACGTCGTTACCGCTTATGCGGCGGGCACGGTCCAGGTTGGTATACAGGTCGTCCACGGTGCGGCTTTCGGTCAGCACCTCGAGTATGTCAGCGTTCCCCGACTTGTACAGCTCACGAATCCTCTGGCCCAGGATATCCTTCCTCTTCTCCATCTCTGCGGTGAGGGCGGCCAGCTCTCTCTCCTTCTCGGAGATGACCTCCTTAGCCCGCTCAATCCGGTATCTGGTGAGGTTGTACTGCTCGGTTATGGTCTCCAGCCTGGCGTCGATCCTCTGCACCTCTTCCTTGATCCGTTCCAGCTCGGCTTTCTTCTCCTGCACGGGATCGCCGAGCGCCCCCCGGGGGGGAACTATCGACAAGGCCGCGACCAGGCCTAGGCATAGTAGGATTATGGTCGTCCTCCTCATCGTCGCTTCCAACCTCGACACGAACACCCCGTCCTCTCGCTCAAACACAGCGCCTACAAGTGCGAGTCGCGTTCTTCCTCATCGATCGCGACCACTGGTCAATGATATCACAACCTGTGTCGCGGCCGAAAACCGAGTGCAGTTCAATAACCGCCCCATGGCTGCATTTGCCAGTCCCTTACAAGAATCTTCCAGTAATTTATGGGGTTTCCCTTCCCGCCCACAGGGTTAAGCACGGCCCGGAGAAACCCTCTTTCACTCGCCACGTAAAGCAAGGGGCGTGTGTGATCCGACCCGGATGGAAAATCCTCCCGTGCATTTCCCTCTATCGGCCCCGATGTGGATAGGGACGTGCCTCAATTCCCCCGCCGCCGATCGGCCGTGAAGACCAGCGTGGCCTCGTTGCCCTCTCGGTTGAACCTCAGGTCATCGGCGTAATGTCTCACTATGAGCAGGCCCCTGCCCCTCTCCGACAGGATGTCCTGACGGCCTTCGCCCTCGGCGATGACCCTTCGGTGGTCGAAGCCCTCACCTTCGTCCCGTACCCTGATGATGGCCTTCGTTGGCTCCGCCTTCACCGTGATGTACACCTTCTTGGAGCGGTCGCAGCGGTTGCCGTGCTCCATGGCGTTGTGCAGTAACTCCTCCAGGCATAGGCGGAGGGTCACGGGATCGCTCAATCCCTGGAAGCCCTGCAGGGTTTCCAGGACGCTGTCGATCACGTACCTTATCTGGCGCACGTCGGTGCCTACGGTCATGGTCAGGTCGTAGAGGTCCTCCAGCTCCAAGACCATGACCGCTATGTCGTCCGGCTGGGGCGCGTCGCCGGAAAAGAGCATTATCTCGTCGGCCAGGACGTCCAGAAAAGACTCGATATCCTCTTCACGGTGTTCGACGGCCAGCTCGGCGAGCCTTTTCCTGCCCAGGATCTGCCCCTTGAGGTTAAGGGACCCGGTAAGGCCGTCGGTATAGAACAACAACCTGTCTCCCTTCTCCAGTCGGACCGTCCTCTCCTGGAACTCGCCGTCCTCCATTAGCCCTACCGGGAATCCCTCCCCCTCCAGGAATTCCACGGACCCCCCCTTCCTCCTCAACAGAAGAGGGGGTTCGTGCCCCGCCCGCACATAGGTAAGGGTGTTGTCGTTGTTGTCGTAAAAACCGTAGAAAAGGGTGGCGAAACCGTACTGAGACTCGGAGAAGAAGCGGCGGAAGGCGGCGTTGGCCTCGTCGAGTATGGTGCGCGGCGATATGTGCCGCCG
The DNA here is from genome assembly GCA_015711855.1 of Candidatus Solincola quzhuomuensis. GTDB lineage: Bacteria > Actinomycetota > Geothermincolia > Geothermincolales > RBG-13-55-18 > Solincola_A > Solincola_A quzhuomuensis. The sequence goes on from JACVJF010000001.1 coordinate 17,057, forward strand.
TCCCAGCTCGTACAGGATGGTGGTGAGGACGGACATGATCAGCGCGGCCGGCATGCCCTTGTTGGCCACGTCCCCTATCATCAGCCCGAACTTCTGAGGACAGAAATCGGTCCTCAGTTTCTGGCACCTGTCCTGGGTCTCCGCCCGGCAGTAGAAACAGAAGCGGGAATCCCTGTCCAGAGGAATGACGCTGAAAAAATCCCCGCCCACCGCTGATGCGGGCATCAGCCGGGAGACCATGCGCACGGAGGCGCAGGGCACGTGGGTGGAGATGATGGAACGCTGGATACGGCTGGCCAGACGCAGTTCTTTTTCCGTGCGGTCCTGGTCCTCTTTCAAGGCCTGGTAGAGACGGGCGTTCTCGATGGCGGCCGCTGCCATGTCCGCGAAAGATATCAGGTGCTCCAGGTCCGGGCGTTGAAAGCGGCGCGTGCGGGTGCAGGTGGAGACGTTGAGGACCCCTATTATCCTTTCCCCCACCCTCAGGGGGACGGCCAGAGCGCTCTTCACCGAGGGGTCGGAACCCCGAAAACGGCTGTCGGCCACCACGTCCTGCAGGATAAGAGGCTCTCCGTTCTGGGCCACCCAACCGGATATGCCTTCTCCGAGGGATACGCGAAACCTACACCCGTCGCCGAGCCCGCGCGAAGCCCTGATCACCAGATCCCCGTTCTCCTCCAGGAGCATGATGCTCCCCCGTTCCGCCCCGAGCAGCTCCATGGCCTGATCCAGGACGCGATCCAGGCGGTCGTTGAGGTCCAGGGTGGATACCAGGAATTTTCCCAGACGCAGGAGATCCCCTCCGGGTGATCCTCGCATATCCGGCTCCGTTTCCCGGCCGGCGACGTTGTCGGGCATCATCGCGCTCACTTGAAGCTGGCCAGCGCCTCCTCTTCATCCTCGTACAGGTCGATGATCTTGGTGAAGCGGACCACGTCCAGAAGCTCCCTGATAGGATCGCCCGCCTTGAGGATCTTCAGCCTGCCGCGGTTCTGGGTGCATTTCTTAAAGGCATCGGCTATGGTGGACAGCCCCGCCGTGTTCACGTAGGTCAGACCCTCTATGTCCAAAAGGATGTTGTAGCACCCCTCGGCGAAGACCCTGTCCAAGGTTTCCGCGAAACTGTCCACGGTCTCGGAATCTATCACCCCCGACACCTTTATCACGGTAATTTCTTCCATATCTCCCGCGCGGGACACCGAGATCTCCATGCCCGACCTCCTCTTCAGAACCCTGCATTGCACCAGTGAAGATATCGGCATATGGGGAGAGCTATTTAACCCGCAGCCCTTGCCCTTGATGGGCGCCAGCCGTAAATCCGCCGGGGAGACGCGAGAGGGGGACTTGTCAACCCTTCCCTCTACCGGAGCAAGGCGGACGAATAGCGCATTACACAACATTTAGTATTGATAAAGCATCTTATTTTCTATATATTGTATACATGGGAAGGATGGTGGGATGAAAGAAGACCTGACCCTATATCCCTTCACGGCCATCGTGGGGCAGGAGAGGCTTAAGCGCGCCCTTCTGGTCAATGCCGTAGATCCCCGCATCGGAGGTCTGCTCATCAAGGGAGAGCGGGGCACGGGCAAGTCGACCGCCGCCCGAGCCCTGGCCGAGCTCCTTCCGGAAATCGAGGTAGTCGCCGATTGCCCCTTCTCCTGCAACCCGCAAGTCGAGGAGGAGATGTGCACCAATTGCCGGTCGCGCTGGAACGCGGGGGAGCCCCTTCCCGTCGCCGTCCGCCCCATGCGCTTCGTCACCCTCCCCTTAAACGCCAGCGAGGACCGCCTGGTGGGAACCCTTGACCTGGAAAAAGCCATGCGGGAAGGCGTCAAGGAATTCGAGCCCGGGCTGCTGGCCAGGGCCAACCGGGCCATCCTCTACGTGGACGAGGTGAATCTTCTCGAGGATCACCTGGTGGACCTGTTGCTCGATGCCGCGGCCATGGGCATGAACGTGGTGGAGCGGGAAGGGGTCTCTTTCGCCCATCCCTCCCGTTTCATCATGGTGGGGACCATGAACCCGGAGGAGGGGGAACTGCGCCCCCAATTGGAGGACCGCTTCGGACTCTGTGTCCAGGTGGAAGGGGAAAAGGACGTGGCGGACCGCGTGGAGGTTATGCGCCGCAGGCACTTATATCTGGAAAACCCCCACTTGCTCCGCGCTCAGTTTCAATCCCAGCAGGAGGAGCTGCGCCGGAGGATCAAGAGGGCGCGGGAGATACTGCCCGAAGTGGAGGTCTCCGAGGACATCTTGGAACTCATCGGCCGTATCTCGCTGCAACTGGGTGTGTGTGGACACCGCGCGGATCTGGCCACCTATCAGGCTGCACGAGCCCTTGCCGCCCTTGAGGGAAGAAGGCTCGTCCAAGAGGGGGACGTCCGTGAAGCGGCGGAAATGGCCCTCATGCACCGACTGAGGCGCACCCCTTTCGACGACCAATTCAAGGACTTGGACCGCCTGGAGCGCATTATCCAGCGGGGAGGAAGATCCGTCGAACTTCCCCTGCAGGACGCCGCCGTCACGGAGAACACCGGCACCGGGAGGGCAGCGGACGACGCACAGGAGCGTTCTGCCTGCATCCCGCAGGCAGAAAGGCTTTCCGGTGCCTTTAATGCGGACTTGGACCTCCCCTCCCTTCAAGCGCTCGTCCCGGGCTCGGTGAGGACGGCAAGCGGAAAGCGCTCCGCCGTGGTGGCCGATTCCGGGAACGGAAGACGTGTCGGCCACCGTATGCCCAAGCCCGACGAGACCCTCGGTTCCGGAAACCTGGCCTTGGATGCCACTCTCCGCGCCGCGGCGGGGAGAACGGCGGGCACCGAACAGCCCTTCCAGATACGCAAGGAAGACCTGAGGGCGGCGATAAAGAAGCGCAAGGCGGGCAACCTGATCCTTTTCATATTGGACGCCAGCGCCTCCATGGGATGCCAGGAACGAATCGAATCCACCAAGAAAGCGGTACGGCAACTATTGGAAGACGCCTACCAGAAAAGGGACCGCGTGGGCCTGATCACCTTCCGCGACCAGAACGCTCAACTCATCCTCAACCCCACCAACAGCATACAGCTTGCCGACCTGCGCATCCGTGACTTGACCACCGGGGGAGCCACTCCCCTGAACCACGGCCTGGCCATGGGCCTTCTGGTGGCCAAACGGGAACTAAGGCGTGATCCGGACCTCTTTCCTCTCCTGGTCCTGATCACCGACGGTCATGGAAATGTGGGGCTGGCTTCCGGGGATCCATGGAAGGAAAGCCTGGAGATCGCGGGGAAGATCCGTGCCGAGGGATTACAGGGCGTGGTCTTCGACACCTCCAATCCTTCTTTCCGGCTGGGACGCCGAGCCTCCACCCAAGCGCGACGCATAGCCGAGGCCATGGGCGCCGCGTATTACCACCTGTCTTCACTGCAGCCCCAAGAGATGCTGGAGAGGATCGAAAACCACCTCTCGGCATGAGGTCTCATCACGAGCCGAGGACGTCGAGGGCGAGAGGCGAACGGTTTCTCGAGACAAAGAGCGCACCCTTCCTCGGTTAATGCGGTTTAACCCCAAAGTATCGAGCACCTCCTGCCGATATAGAGGGTTGAAGATTCGGGGGGCATGATGATGGGCAAAGGAGAAACAGAGAGCAAGCAAGCCGCCCGGAAAAGGCGCAAGCCACAGAGGTACCTCATGGGCCTCCTGGTGGTGGTGATCGCCGTCCTGGCGGGCGGCATGATGTCCGTTATGGCGGTCATGGGCTCTCCCTTCCGCTTCGTGGTTAGCGGCTTTCTGGGAGCCTGCGTTTTGGTTCTGACCCTCTTTCTCACCTGGGAATGGTGGCGGTATCGGGAGCAGAACAAGGAATACATAGACGAGATAACGGATCTCAACCTGCGCTTCGGCATCCTGGCCGACGCGGTCAGCGCGGTGAGCTCCACCCTGGACCTCAAGGAACTCGTGGAGAACATATTAGGGGTGATGCTAACCCTAACCAGTTCCAGTATAGGGGTCGTGCTGGTTCCGGACGAGGAGGGAAAGTACCTGCAGGTTCTATCCCACCGCGGCTTCCGGGAGGAAGCGGTGCGTGGACTTAAGATAAAGGTGGGAAAGGGAGCGGTGGGAAGCGCTTTCCTGACGGGTCGGATGCTCATCCGCGACGATCTTCCTCCAGATCCTCGTGCTCGGGACACTTACACGGAGGGTAAAAGCCCTCTCTCCCAAGTGATCATGCCCCTCAAGGCCAAGGGGGAGGTGGTGGGCGTGGCGGTGACCGCCACCTGCGAGGAGCACGAATATAAGCCGGAGGAGATCTCCCTGCTATCCAGCCTGAGCCACGAACTGGCCGTGGCCATGATCAACGTGGAACTCTACAGGAAGAGCCAGCAGACCCTGGAATGGCTGGCGGAAACCCAGGAATACACGGAACACTTCATCCAGGAAATGCTGGCCGGCGTCATGGTGGTCAACGCCGAGGGCGAGGTCATTTACTTCAACCGCGAGGCCGCGGAGATGCTGGGCATCGAGCCTAAAGAGGTCATTGGTATAAACTACCAAGATATGGTGGAGGATCGGGAAAAGTTCCGGTCCCTCTCCTATTTCCGGTCCATACTACGCATCTGCTTGGAGGAGGACCGCGCGTTCCGCCGGCACGAAATGGTCATCGAAGGGCCGGAGGGTGGCCGCATGACCATAAGCTTCAACGCCTTCCCCATGCACCGGGCAAAAGGCGGGCTTCTGGGAGCAGCGGTGGTCTTTATGGACGTCACGGCCATGAAGGACATGGAAAGACGACTCCGGCAACAGGATCACCTCTCCATCCTGGGGCAGATGGCGGCAAAGATTGCCCATGAGGTGAAGAATCCCCTGTTCGCCATAATAGGCTTGGCGGATGAGCTGGAGGAGGGGGAAACCGACCCGGAGCGGAAGAGGCTCCTGGAGATGATCCGTAAGGAGGCGTTGCTCGGCAACCAATGGATTTCGGGCATGCTAACCTTCAGCCGGGCCCCGTCCCCCGCCGGCGAGGAGACTCCGCTGCCCTTGGGGGAGGCCGTCTCCTCCCTCATCGAGGACTTCCTCCTCACCAATGAGAGGGAGGACGTGCGGATCGTCCGAGACCTGCCCGCCGATCTTCCGCCCGTTCTCCTCAACCGTGACAACCTGCGCCACGTGCTGTTCAACCTGCTGGAAAACGCCATCCACGCCATGCCCAGAGGCGGGACTATCACCGTCAGCGCCCGCGAATCCGGCAACGGCTTCGTGGAACTCACGGTGGAGGACACGGGAGAAGGCATCCCGGAGGAGATCCTGCCTTCCATCTTTGACCCCTTCTTCACCACCAAGGAGGGAGGCACCGGCCTGGGGTTGTCCATCGTCCAGAAGATCCTGCTGGACAGCGGCGGAAAGATAGAGGTACGCTCGCAACAGGAAAGGGGAACGGTTTTCACCATCAGGCTTCCGACACGAGGGGTGAGCTATGGACGACGGTCGTAACGTCAAGCTACTCATCGTCGACGACAACGAGGGCGTACGCCACCTGGTCTCACGCTGGCTAGAACGGGCCGGTTTCCGCGTGGAGGAAGCCAGCGACGGGGCGGAAGCCGTGGAGCTGGTGAGAAAAAACCCTCCTGACGTCATCCTGGCCGACATACGTATGCCCAAGCTCGACGGCATCGAGCTGGCACGCATCGTCAAGGAGGAGTTCCCGCAGATCAAGGTGATACTGATGACCGCCTATTCCTCTCCCCAGACCATAGCCCAGGCGCGACGTGAGGGCGTGGACGATTACCTGGAAAAGCCGTTTACCCGTGACCAGGTGGAAAAAATGGCCCTGGAGATCATTTCCAGGAAATAGTTCTCTTTGTTCAAGCGCAGGAACGGACCTTAATCCCTTTTCGCTCCGGCGTTTCGCAAGGGGAGAAACGAGCGTTGGCGGCGCTCGAAGCTCACGATCTCCCTGTATCCCACCCTCTCCAGGACCTCCACCGCCAGGTGAAAATCCTGGCCCACTTCCCGGGGATCGTGCGCATCCGACCCCAGGGTAACCGGTATATCCCTCTCCCGACAGAGCCGGAGGAATTCCTCTCCAGGATATATCTCCCCGGCCGGCTTCCTCAGCCCGGCCGTGCTAACCTCCACCACCACATCGGCCGCGGCCACGCGGTCCAGACATTCCTCGTAGATCCGTCGCATGCTCCCACGCGGCCGAAATCCGAACTTCTTGATGAGGTCGGGATGGGCTAACAGGTCGAAGAGCCCGCACTCCGCCGCATCTCCCAGAACCTGGAAATATAGTTCCCAAAGGGAAAAGAGGTCCCGCCCGCGATAACCGTCCAGGTTGCGGGGATCGTCGAACCCCCATCCCTCCAGGAAGTGAACGGAACCCGTCACGTAGTCGAAGGGATAGTCATCCAAAATTTCCGTCAGCTCCCGGATGCGCTCCGCCACATAATCCACCTCGATGCCCAGCCGGATCCTCGGCCGGGAGACCCTGGCAGCCAGATCCTTCACCTCGCGAACGTAATCCGGCAGTTCGTCCAGGGCCATGCTGAGGGAAGGGTCCTGGATATGCAGGAGAGGGAAATGGTCGGAGAAACCGATCTCGGACAAGCCGAGGCGTCGTGCCCGTCGCACATAATCCTCGAGTTCACCGGCAGCGTGACCGCAGCGCCTGGTATGTAGATGGTAATCCACGAGTCCCCTGGCTCTCATGCCTACGAGGATACCAGATGGGTCGCAGGCGCACACGATCCTTCCGCGCGAGACAAATGCCGATTCCCCGATCACTCCTCCCGAGCGAAGTAGAACGGGGGCCCCAAGGTGTGCCGTAAAGTGGTCGAGAATCTATCTTGGTGTTATACTCTTTTCGTATTTCGATTCAAAATGAGTGGTGCAGGGAAAGGAGGATTCCGCCATGGGTAAGGCTAAAAAATTGACCAAAACCGAAAAGAAGCTGGCCAAGATCGAGAAGCAGAAGGGGAGCCTGGAGAAGAAGCTGTCCAAGTTGGAAAAGGCGCGCGAGAAACTGAGGAAAAAAGCGGACAAGCTGGCCAAGAAAGTGGAAGGCTGACCCGACCTTCAAGAGGTAAATATCGCTTGCCCTCTCCGCCGTCGCGGCGGAGATTTTTATACGGCAGAAAACGTATCGCATCTATCTTTCTTCTCCCAACATGGCCAAAAGCGCTCGCTTGGCCCTCCGAAACTCCTCCTCCGTCAAGGCGCCCGAACTCCCAAGTTCGTCCAGCCTGCGTATCCCCTCCACCAGTTCCAGCTCTCGAACCTTTACGCTTCCGCTCGTCCCTCCGCCGGCCGCCTCCATCTGCAGCCCTTCCTCTCCCAAGCCGGAGACGCTCGCCAAACGTTTACCCTCTCTCTCCTCCAGGAAGATGCGTTTCCTTTCCAGGATGAGGGTCCGTACCGTATTGGGATCGCCGATATTGGTGAAGGGTTGCTGGCCGAACTCGTCCGCGGACTCGATGATAAGGTCTCCGTAGTTGAAAATGCGCTCCCAGACGTTCTGCGTCCCGCTTATGTCGTTCACCTGGTCCAACGGAATGGCCTTGAAGCTCTTGTTCAATACCCCGGAAACCAGAATCAGCTTGCAATCGGTGAGGATGGTGTGGGTGAACTACCGCCGAAGAAGGGGATAAATCAGCCATCCCGCGACCACCACGGCGAAAGCCGCCCATGCCGCAGCCGTCCATATCCTGCTAAAGTCCCGGCTGTTGCGGAACCAGAACAGGGCGACCCATCCGGCGGCGATCAGGGTCGCGAGGTCCACGGGCAACAGGAGATCTCTCTCCTTAAGCTTGCCTCTTCAGGAAGGACCATAGCCCGTAGCGCATCAGCAAACACGCCGCGAGCACGCTTATCAGAAAACGTACCCCCAACCGGTCCTGGAGGATGGGCCCGGCTTGAACCTGGCTAGAACAAGCACCAGGACCACCACGGCTACAACACCGATCAGCAAGTTCCATCCTATCTCCTACAGGGAATGCCTCTTGATGAAGATCAGCTCCTCGCCCGATTCCAACATCCCCGCCGCCGTCCCCTCCATCTCTCCCCTTTCCTCGATGATCGATACGGCATCGTAGGCGTTTCCACCCTTCCCTCGTCAACCTGCCGGGCGCGGCTCGAACGGGCCGGCGAGATCCTCGCAAAGTTATTTCCAGGCGACTTGGTTAGCCCGGCGTTGTCTTCCCACCGCAACCATCCCGCTGTTCACAAAGGCGGAAGTCCCCTCCCAAGCTTTCGGTCGTTCAGAAGCAGGTGATCCTGGTGAACTCCCGATAGCGATCCTCGATCTCCTCCAGGGTCAGGCTCCTAAGCCGCCGGCAGGAAAAGTCTTCCACGGCGAAGGAGGCGATGACGCTCCCGTAGACCACCGCCCGCCGGACGGCGTCCTCGTCGAGCGCCGTCTCCCTGGAAATAGCTCCCAAGAACCCGCCCCCGAAGGAATCCCCGGCTCCCGTAGGATCGAATACCGTCTCCAGCGGATATGCGGGAAGGGAGAAAAAGGTGTCGTCTCCCAGCATGACCACCCCGTGCTCTCCTTTCTTGATGATTACCCTGCTGGGGCCCATGGCCCGCAGCTTCCTGCCCGCGGCTATCAGATTCGGCTCGTCGGCCAGCTGGCGGGCCTCGGAATCGTTCAGAAGCAGATAGTCCACCCTGCTTATGGTCTCCAAGAGTTCCGGGCGCTTTTTCTCTATCCAGTAGTTCATGGTGTCGCAAAGCGTCAGCTGGGGAGAGCGGACCTGGTCCAGCACGTAGGACTGCAGCTCGGGATCGATGTTGGCCAGGAAGACGAACTCGGAATCCCGGTACTCCTCCGGGATCTCCGGTCGGAAATCCTGAAAGACATTAAGCTGGGTCTCCAGGGTATGGGCCTCGTTGAGATCGTAGTCGTAATAGCCTCGCCAGCGGAACGTCCTTCCGGGCAACTTCCTCAAGCCCCGCAGGTCCACGCCTCGTGAGCTCAGGAATTCCAGGTGTTCGTCCGGGAAGTCCTCGCCCACCACCGCCACCATCCTCACCTGGCCGAAAAAGGAGGCGGCCACGCTGAAATAGGTGGCCGATCCACCCAATACCTCCTCCGCCTCTCCGAAGGGGGTGCGTATCGTGTCCAGGGCTACCGACCCCACCACCAGGATGCTCATCCTCACCTCCTAAAACATGCGCTTCCCAATGTTCTTAGCTTAACATGCGTTCCATCTCTGCGGCGTTCCAGCCGCAAAGCCAGGCTCCAGGCACCGCCGGCCAAGGCGCACAGCCGGAAATCGAAAAACCGATAGAGCGGGACGGCGGCGGGTATCACCTCCTTGGATGACCGAATATCGGAGCTGGGCCCCCGGCTCGCCACCAATACCCCCTGGCACGGGGGCATCAGGGGCAGGCTCCCTCGCGTCCGACGGGACAGCATGCCTCGCCATAAGGAGACTTGGGCTGACGGGGTGGCCGCTGGCCGGGAAGACCGGAAATAGGCAGGCCGTGTCGGGTAGCCGAAACCGGTCGAGCGGAAAAATCAGGCGGACGACTTCGCGTCGCGAAGAGAAAACGGCCCGCGAATCTCCGTGCCTCTCATTGGCCCGCCTCCCCGCCTCTTCCACCCTTCGGGGGGGGAAGACGCGATCGAAGCGCCGTGTTCAGGTGAACCCGGTTTGTAAGTTCGGCGAGGCCTCCGCCGAGAATACCGAGCGGGAGGCCCGTCACAAAGATCAAGGTCACATCCCGAAAACAGGACGCGTAGGCTGCGGAGATCGTCTTCGCCAAGAAACGTGGGTATGCCCTTGAGCCTCGATCCCAGGTTCTCCCGGTTGAAGGCGCCCAAGATCATTCCCGGCATCGCTTGATCTAACGAGCAGGCGCGCCCGTGGATGGGTAAGTCTCGGTAGGAAGAAAACGAGATGGCGCCGACGGTAACGACCCCGGAATCCGAGGCCGGCCTCTATGAGCCGGCTCAGGGAAAAGCTTTCGCTCTCCGGTTAAAGTTGAATTGCCGGTGCATAATAGGTATATTTTCAACTGCAAAAACGCGACGAGAGGTGATCGGACATGCCCACTTACGAGTACAAGTGCATCGAATGCAGCGACGTGTTCGAGACCATACACGGGATGAACGAGACGGTGGAAGCCTGCCCCAAGTGCGGGGGAAGGGTGCGCCGCCTCTTCCATCCCGTGGGGATCATCTTCAAGGGATCCGGCTTCTACAAGACCGACTCCCGCTCCGCGTCCGACAACGGCAAGGAGGGGTTCAGCCCCGAGAAAATGGAGAAAGAGCTGGAGAGGGTGGGAGAAAGTAAGGTCGGAGATAAGAAGGCGGAATCCACCGGCAAGGAAGACCTTTAACGAACGGCGGGGACCCGCGGGAAAGGGGTGATCATGAGGCTTCCGGAGGCCAAGATCGGCATTTTCGGCGGTTCCGGTTTCTATTCGCTGCTCAAAGGCGCCAAGAGTTACGCCGTGCACACGCCATACGGACCGCCGAGCGACCGCTTCACTGTGGGAGAGCTGGGCGGGGTCACCGTGGTCTTCCTCCCCCGGCACGGTCGCTATCACCAGTTTCCGCCCCACCGCATAAACTACCGCGCCAACGTCTACGGGATGCGCGAGTTCGGGGTGGAGCGCATCGTCTCTCCGGGCGCCTGCGGGTCCCTGCAAAGGGAGATACCGCCGGGCACCTTCGTCCTCTGCGACCAGTTCGTGGACCGTACCGGAAGGCAGGAATGCACCTTTTACGACGGTCCGGCGGCGGTGCACATAAGCTGTGCTGAACCTTACTGCCCCCAGATGAGGGAAGTATGCCACAGGCTTGCAAGCGAGCTGGGAATCCCCTGCCGCAACGGAGGGACGGCGGTGATAATCAATGGGCCCCGGTTCAGCACCAAGGCGGAGAGCAAGTGGTATCATTCCCAGGGATGGGACGTGATCAACATGACCCAATACCCGGAGGTGGTGCTGGTACGGGAGTTGGGCATGTGCTACCTCAACATATCCCTGGTAACCGACTGGGACGTCTGGGTCGCCGACGAGGAGGGCATGAAGACGGTTACCGCCGAGGAGGTGGGCCGGGTGTTCCGCGAGAACAACGAGAGGCTCCTCGTCCTCCTGGAAAAGCTCATCCCCGAGCTCTCCAAGGGGCGTACCTGCCAGTGTGCCGACGTTCTCGACGAGGCCACCATAAGTCCTTTGGAGATCCAGGAAAGGGTGTGAAAAGAGAAGGCTCGTGATTCCCCGAAAAGGACTGCGTATTGCCACGTTTCGCGGCATAGACGTCTTCCTCCACTGGAGCTGGTTCATAGTCTTCACCATCCTGCTCTGGGTGGTGTTGCAGTTCTTTCGGGACAACGTCTCCGCGTCGCCAGCCGCCTACGTGCCGATGGCCCTGGTGACCACCTTTCTCTTCTTCGCCTCCGTTCTGTCCCACGAGATCTCCCACTCGCTGGTAGCCAACCGCAACGGTGTCCCCATCCATCGGATCACCCTCTTCGTCTTCGGGGGAGTGGCCCAGATGGGAAGGGAGGTCACCTCCCCGGGCGTGGAGTTCAAGATGGCGGTGGCCGGACCGCTCTGTTCCTACCTGCTCGCCCTGACTTTCGGCGGTGCGGCCTACCTGGCCTTTGTCCTGGAGGCGGAGGTAATCTCCTTCGGCTTCGTGCTACTGGCGGCGGTCAACTTCGGCTTGGGCACGTTCAACCTCGTGCCCGGCTTTCCCCTGGACGGGGGGAGGATACTGCGTGCCCTGCTCTGGCACCACTGGGGAGACATGGAAAGGAGTACCCACGCGGCCAGCCGCCTGGGCGAGGCCGTGGGCGCCGCACTGGCCCTGATGGGCCTGGCCATGATCTTTGTGGATCTCTTCCTGGATCAGTACGACCTGGTCTTCGCCGGAACCTGGTTAATACTCATAGGCACTTTCCTCGTCCAGGCGGCGGCCAACGGCTTTCGCCAGGTGCGCCTGCGCAAGTACCTGGCGGACGTCAGGGTCGCCGATCTCCTCCGGACCGGAATCCCCGCCGTGGATTTCTCCACCACCCTTGAAGAGGCCTACCGTGTCCACTTGGAGAGGTCCCCGCAATCCATGCTGGCCGTGCTCCATCAAGGCAGGCTGGCCGGGGAGCTGGGCCTGCAGGACCTGAAGAAGATCAGGCGTTCCCTCTGGGAGGACACCTCGGTGGGCACCGTGGCCAGGCCGCTGAAATCCGGGCAGGTAACGACGCCCGGCCAACCCCTCTTCGAGGCCCTGCACCTTCTGGAAAAAACCGGAAGGGGCTTCCTTTGGGTGGTGGATGAAGGGCGCCTCCTGGGGGTGATCCTGGCCGAGGATGTCCGCAGGATGGCCACCGAAGCGCTTCGTCGGGGGAAAACCATCTTGTCCCGGAAAGAAGGGCGGCCGGGTCGCCGCGCCCTATCCGAGGCCAACGGACCCGGTGAAGTATAATAGATTAGTTGGCCGGAGCAGGTTGCGGAAAACCGCAAGGGCTCCCGGCGGTTCACAAGAGCAGGGAGGAAAGGCAGAGGCTTTCCGGATTCGAGGAAGGAGCAGTCCCATGAAAACACGCATAACCGAGCTTTTGGGCATCGAGCATCCTATCCTGCTCTCCGGCATGAGCTGGATAAGCGTGCCCAAGATGGTGGCCGCCGTATCCAACGCCGGAGGCCTGGGTCTTCTGGCCACCGGCGTCCTGGATACCGAGGAGACCAGGAAGGCGGTACGGGAGATACGCGAGCTCACCGACAAGCCTTTCGGCGCCAACGTTTCGCTTCTCTTCCCGGGAGCGGCTCAGAACGCCCAGGTGCTGCTGGAGGAGAAGGTGCCGGTCATCAACTTCTCCCTGGGCAAAGGGGATTGGATCGTGCAGGCGGCCCACGAGTACGGAGGAAAGGTCCTGGCCACGGTGACCAACCTCCGCCACGCGCGTAGGGCTCAAGAATACGGATGTGACGCGGTCATCGCCACCGGCAACGAGGCCGCGGCGCATGGGGAGCAGGTGACCACCTTCTGCCTGGTGCCCAGCCTGGCTTCCGGCCTGGACATCCCGGTGATTGCCGCCGGGGGAGTGGGTGACGGCCGGGGGCTGGCCGCCGCCCTGGCCCTGGGGGCGGAAGGCGTGGCCATGGGCACGCGTTTCATGACCACCGTGGAAAGTCCCCTTCACGAGAACTACAAGCGTCTGTCCCTGGAAAAGGACGTCTACGACACCCTCTATTCCAAACGCTTCGACGGCCTTTGGTGTCGCGTGCTGGATACGGAGGGGGCGCGCAAGGCCATAAAGCGCGGCCTCAATCCCATACAGATGCTCAAGGCCATACCCAACTCCCGGGCCATCGCCCAAATGCTCAAGCTCCCCTATTGGAAGCTCTTCGTGGGGGTTCTCGCCTCGGGCTGGAAGAACGCCAAGCAGCTGGCCTACATGGCCAATGCCTTCAAGCTCATCCGCATCGCCACCGAGGACGGCGACACGGTCAACGGAGTTCTCCCTGTGGGGCAGGTGACCGGGCTCCTGCACGACATCCCCACCGTGCAGGAGGTCATCGAGCGCACCGTCCGCGAGGCCGAAGAGATCATCCGGGAGCTGGGGAAGAAGGTGGGCTGAGCCGGTCGAGAAACATCGGCGGGAAAAAAGTCCCACCTTCCTCGCTCGCCGTGGAGGCCCTCTCTCCGCAGGTGGTAGGGCTTACGGTAATCCTTTGCGCTCTGGAGCACTCTTCTTCTCCCGTGGCGAACCGGAGGGGTCGGCTTCCACCGTTCAACCCCGTCGCGGACTCAAACCGGTCTTGTGTACAAGTTAACCATGTTATATAATATTTACATGACCGAGGAGTTGATACTTGAACTGGAAAAAGTCTCCACGGAGGAGGGTGGCCTGAGGGTTATCCATCTCGAGGACGTTCGCAGACTGGCCGCCAAGCACGATCTTTCTCCACTTGATGTGGAAGTGTCCTCCCTGGAGGCGGGAATCGTGCCCGCCCGCTACCACCGCAATATGGGGACGGTCGGCATCGAGGGTCAACTGAAGCTGTTGCGCGCTTGCGTCGGCGTCTGCGGACTGGGGGGGCTGGGAGGTCATGCGGTGGAATTCCTGGCTCGCATGGGGGTGGGCCACCTCGTCCTCGCGGATGGCGACCGCTTCGTGGAAAGCAATCTCAACCGCCAAGCCCTTTGCCGGGAGATAGACCTCGGCCGTTCCAAGGCGGAAAGGGCCAGGGAAAGGGTGTTGGCCGTCAATTCATCTTTAAAGGTGACCGCTCACCAGCGATTCCTGAGCGCGGAGGAAGTCCCGGAGATCTTTGCCGAAGCCCAAGCGGTGGTGGACGCCCTGGACAACGTCCCTTCCCGACTGGCACTGCAGGAAGGCTGCGCCGAACTGGGTATACCCATGGTCCATGGAGCCATAGCCGGAAATGCCGGGCAGGTGATGACCGTATACCCCGGCGACCCCGGCCTGAAAGCTCTCTACCTTGCTGGGGAGGAACGAGGGGTGGAAGTGGTGGAAGGGAACCCCTCCGCCTTGCCCGCCCTGATAGCAGCCCTTCAGGTCCAGGAGGTGGTGAAGATTATCTGCGGGGGAGAGACCATCCGTCACGGCTTCCTTTTCCTGGACACTTCTTCCAATATATTCCAATTCATCCCCCTGCGGGAGGCCTGACGCGAATCGATTAGGCCGAACCCTCGGCCGACCGTCCTTCGTGAGGCCGCTCACTCCGCAACCGCTTTCTGAACAAACGGGGAAAGGAGGACGCATGAGACTATCCGCCGTCCGTTCTTCGCGGGTTTATCTTGCCGGAGCCGTCGCCGCCTCTGCGTTGGCCGCGTTCATGATCTTCGCTTACTTAAGAAGTGTGAGTTCCCGTGCCGCTGCCGTAGGCGAGCTGGTCAAACTGGTCGTGGCGGAGAGGGACCTCTCGGCTGGAGAGGTCCTCGATTCGTCTTCCCTCACCCTAGTGCCCTTTCCGGAACGGTGTCTCCTCGCCGGATGTCACACGGATACGAGCTCCTTGATCGGACAGACCCTCTCCCGTCCCCTCCGCCGGGGGGAACCCGTCCTGGACAGTGCCCTCGTCAGCTCGTCCGCCGGCGGAGAGGTCGCCGCTGCCCTGGACCCCGGGTTTCGAGCCTTTCCCCTGTCCGCCAACTCGGTTGCCTTTCCTCCAGAGAAGCTGGCACCGGGCTGCAGGGTGGACGTCATCATCGTGGAGGGCTCAACGGCGCGCCTAGCCGTGGAGAACGTCGAGGTGTTGGAGACGACCTCTCTTCCTCCCGAAAGCGGGGCCCTTGCCGGGAGCACCTGGTCCGCTGGGGGGTGTTTCCTCCTGGAGATCACCCCTGAAGAGGCCTGTCTGCTGGCCGCCGCAATCGAGGGCGGAAGGGTGGAGATATTGCTGCGTCCCCTCAGGGAACCCTAGATAGGAAGCGAGCGTTTCGGCGGGCAAACTCCGGCCTTCCCGCAGCATGATCGGCTCAGGGCAAAGGAAGGGACTTCTTCACCGCCGTCGTATGTCGGGGCACGCCGCCGTCGCCGAACCCGCATCGCTGAAAGCAGCATGCACGTATACGGTTAATATGCGAGGCCCGCAGGCCGATAAATCAATAACGAAAGAGCCGGAGGTCTGGAATATGAGCGAGCAGGGACACATCCTCCTGGCCGATGACAATAAGCTGGTAGTCAAAGTGACCGGTTCCATCCTGGAGGAAGCGGGCTACCGGGTCGACGTCGCCTGGGACGGGATAGAGGCGGCCGTGAAAGCCTTTTCCCTGCTGCCCGACCTCCTCATCCTGGACATAGAGATGCCCAAGATAAAGGGCTATCAGGTCTGCAGGCTCCTTAAGGAGGACCGCCTCACTTCTTGGATGCCCATTATCATGCTCACCGGCAGGGAGCACCAAACCGACATGTTCTGGGGCCTCAAGGCCGGAGCCGATGCCTATATAACCAAGGGCTTCAAGCCGGAACACCTCCTGGAGAAGGTGGAGGAACTCCTTTCCGACACGGAGAGGCACCGGGAGGCCAAGGAGCTCTCCCGCCGGCGCAGGAAGCAGGTGAGCGAGGACTATGTGATCAACAAGATAACCGATCTTCTGGACCGCAAGCTCTTCGAGACCACCATCCTCAACGACATCGCCTCCTTGGCCGGCTCGCTGCAAGATTTCTCGGAAACGGTAAGTTCCATATTCCAGATATTAGGGAAACTCTTCAGCTATCACCTGGGGTCGCTACTCCTCTTCGAGGAGAAGGAGCTCTATCTCTACCTGAACCGGCCCACAACGCCTCAGATGCTGGAGAACGTGGCCTCCCGCGTCCTGGAGGTCGCCTCGGGTTACGCCTGGCCCAGCAAAGAAAACCCCTCCGTAGCCAGGACCATCCTGGGGGAAGAGAACTTGGTGGGAACGGGCGCGGAGAAACCTCCGGAGCTGATCGACGTCCACCTCCCTCTTGTGGCCCACAGGGTCCCCATCGGCCTCCTGTTTTTGGCCGGGCCTCCCACCCCCGCTTTCAGGCGCGACACCCCCAGCATCCTCAACCTGGTCTGCAACGAGCTGGTGATGATCGTGGACAACGCCCGCCTCTACGAGGACGCCAAGCGCATGGCCATAACCGACGGGCTCACCAAGATCTACAATCATCGCTTCTTCCAGGAACTGTTCGAGAAGGAGTTCAGGCGATCGCTCCGCTACAACACCACCTTTTCCCTCATCATGCTGGACATCGATTACTTCAAGAAGATAAACGACACTTACGGGCACCTCTTCGGAGACGAGATACTCAAGGACATCGCCATGATCATCAAGGGTTGTCTCCGCGCCATGGACATCCTGGCCCGCTACGGCGGAGAGGAGTTTGCCATCTTGCTTCCAGAAACGGACCTGGAGAGCGCGGTCCAGACGGCGGAGCGCATCCGCTTGGCCGTGGAGAACCACGACTTCGCCGACCCCGAAGGAAAACCCGTGCGGGTGACCGTGAGCCAAGGAGTGACCTCCTACCCCGCCCCCGGCGTGGAGGACCGTTCGGACATGGTGGCCAAGGCCGACGCCGCACTCTACGAGGCCAAGGAAGAGGGCAGGAACTGCGTCCGGTATCGACCGTAGAGCGGCGTGGGGTGGTTCACGCCGGCATGAGAAAAGAGCCGCACGCCTTCCCGAGTCCGTGAAGACCCAACTGGGGGAGTCAAACAGTTGGTATCCCGTAAAGGTCGAACTTTTCCGGATGCACCCCGGAGGAAAAAGGCGCCGTTTTCTACTTGGTTTTCTCCTTCCCGCAACCACCTATTCCGCATGAACTTCCGTCCCGAGAACCCGTGCCGCACCGACTGGATCCCTTGTTCGGAGGTGTCGAGCCGTGCCGAAAATTGTCGGTGCCCCCCGTTACCATTTGGTCGAGGTGATGAGCATGGATTACATGGATTACGAGGAGATACGGAAAAAGCTGGAGGCAGCATACGAACTTGCGCCGGACGCGGAATCCTTCCTTCGCCAGGTGCTCATCATCTGGGCGGAATACGGAATAATTCAAGGGGATTGGTCCTGCTCCCTGGCCGAGGCAGGCTGACGATCGGCACCACCTCCGCTCAGCCGTGCAGCAGTAGCCTCCACAGGTTCAGGGCGCTGTCGGCGGCCATCTCCGTGCCCACTCCCCGCCCCCCGGCATCCGCGCCCACGAGGTAAAGCCCTTCCACGGGAGTGGTGTGGGAAGGACGGTTCTTTCCAACTTGGTGCCGGTTCTGGGCCAAGCCTATGACCTCCCCCGTGGAACGTCCCGATATTTCCGCTATATAACGGGTGTCCGTCCTGATTTTCCAGACGATGTGCTTCTCGATATCCGGGAAAAGGTCCCGCATGGTGTTCTCGATGCGGTCGAGTATCTCCTCGCATAACGCAGCGGCCTGTTCGCGATCCTCGAGACCTTGAGGAGCTAAAGAGCCGGCCAACACCAGCTGGCATCCGGGCGGCGCCAGAGATGGATCGGCAGCGGTAGGCACAGGGACGAAAATGGCTGCCTGCCTTTCCACCAACTCGGGGCGGTGGAAATCCGGGAAATAACAGAACAGGTGAGGCTTGACCACTTCCGCGTCCAGCGCGTATTTCACGCTGACCGCGCCGAAAGACAGCCGAAGGTTGTCCACCCAGCCCAGGTAATCGTCGGGGAAGTTGTGCCTCCCGGCCAGAGCCACCGTTTCCTTGATGCCCGTGTTGCTTATGACGATATCGGCGGGTATGAAGCCCCCCGCCTCCACTCCGCGCACCTTCCCTCCCTCCACCACTATGCGCTCCACGGGTGTGGAGTAGCGGACCTCCCCGCCCATCTCCTCCAGAGCTTTGAGATATCCGCAGGGCACTGCCCGCATGCCCCCTATGGGATAGCATAGGTTCTTCTCCCTAGCTTGCCGGGAGAAGCACAGGATGAATTCCCCGGCGGACGCCGCACGCCTCGATATGCACATGTACATACCGGTAAAGGCGTCCAGCAACCGGTTCAGCTGCTCGTCGTTCACGAACCTCTCGCAGTATTCGGCGAAGGACATCTCGTCCAGTTCCTCGAGCTCCCGGGGCGATCTCTCTCTGGCCAGATCCTTGAATAGCGCCCTGGCTCCCTCGCGGTTCTCGGGAAGAACACCTATCTCCTCGAAGAGCCGCTCCAATACATCATCATCTTCCATATTTTGGTATAAAACGGCCGTGCGCCCCCCCGTGGTGAGCTGCATGCCGGGCTCCAGCGAGCGATAGCTTATCTCCGCTCCCACCAGTGTTGCTATCTCGCCCAGCGGCCCCTTGTCTCCCCGGGAAAGCCAATGTACTCCGGTGTCGTATACGAAGCCCTGGCGCTCGAAGCTGGCTGCCTTACCTCCCGGGAAGGAGTTCTTTTCCAGGACCAGAACCTGCGCTCCTTCCCTGGCCAAAAGGGCCGAGACCCCGGACCCCCCGATGCCCGTCCCTATGACCACCACCTTCTTGCCGGACAACCCTCCCGTCACTTTATACCTCCTGGATCTCGCCTCTTTCCCCCCTGCTCGCTTAGCAAACCGGACCGGAGCCGCGCCGGCGAGAGACCTCCCCGCCCATTAAATAGTAGAAACCCAAGATACCTTTGGGACCGTCGAGAACCGGTCTCGACGTTTTCTACTCGGCATCCTGGGTTCCTACCTACGTTCCGGACGCGCAAGTATAAATGCGCTTGGAAACAGATTTTCTCGCCAGCCAGTTGGAACGAGTTTATAATATCATCGCCCTTGCGGGTGTCAATAGGGTGGGGGGTAATTTTGGGGTACCATTTTTGAAAATACCATAATATACCAATTATGACCTATCGTCAGTAACTTGTGAGGCCGCAGGGTTTCGGACTGGTTCCGCCTGGCCTCTCCTTCTCGTGATTACGGCGACCTCGAGCGTGCCTCCATCTCGCTGGGGTGTCCACACCCGCCCAAGAACAGGGCTTGCCCAAGGGACCGCGAGCAAGATCCAGCCGGCAAAATGGAAGGGCGAGCGGGCGTGACGGGTCCCGCCGGAGCCTTTCCAGTTCTTCCCCCGCGACCCTTCTGGTATGATATGTCCAACAACCAAACCGGCGGGATCGTGGACACGGTCATTTCTCAAGGTTACGGTCTCCTCGGTGTGACCTGTTCCTGTCTTAGCGAACCTCGGCGCGAGAGCGGCGAGGCAAAGCGTCGGAGAGGAAAAGGAGGTCGGCAAGGTGGACTGGAAGGTCAAGGGGTGCTTGATCCCCCTGGTAACACCCTTCGACGATAGGGGCCGCGTGGACGAGAAGGCCCTGCGCCGCCTAGTCAACTACTGCATCGAGGATCAGGCTGCCGCTGCCCTCATCCCGTGCGGGACCACGGGCGAATCCCCCACTTTGAGCCACCAAGAGCACATCAGGGTGATCGAAGTGGTCCAGGAGGAGACGGCAGGCAGGGTGCCGGTAATCGCCGGGACGGGCAGCAACTGCACGGAAGAGGCTATAAAGATGACCTCAGCCGCCGAGAAGTTGGGGGTCGACGGCAGTCTGCAGGTCAGCCCCTATTACAACCGCCCCAGTCAGGAAGGGATATACCGACACTTCAAGGCCATCGCCGAGAACACCTCTCTTCCCATCATCCTCTACAACATACCCTTCCGGACCGGCCGCAACGTGGAGGTGGAAACCGTCCTGCGGCTGGCGGAGATAGATAACATCGTGGGCATCAAGGAGGCCTCCGGAGACATCCTCCAGGCGAGTTCTATAATCGAGGAGACGCGCCGGGCGGGAATCGATTTTCACGTCTATTCCGGAGAGGACGCGGTCACCTTCATGATCCTCTGCCTTGGAGGAGCTGGGTGCATCGCCGCCGTGGGCCACATCCTGGGCAAGGAATTCGGCCGCATGTGCCAGCTGGTATGGGAGGGGAAATTGGAGGAAGCCCGCGACCTACACTATCAGGTTCTTCCCCTGGTGCGGGCGCTGTTCTGCGAGCCCAATCCCACGGCCATCAAGCAGGCCCTGAACTGGATGGGGGTGAAAGTGGGAGGGGTTAGACTGCCCCTGGTGGGCATGACCGAAAAGGGGAAGGAAACCCTTCGTCGGGCCATGGTGGAACTGGGAAAAGCAACCCCCGAAGCCTGCGTTTAAGGACGGCTCCCTGAGGCCCTCATCGCGCTTGTTCCGCTCGCCGGTAATCCGGTTGCTTACCCCTTTTCCTTCTTCCATACTGGAGAATGCGGGAGAACGCGCGAAAAGGAGGTGAACCTAATGTGCCGGGAAGGGATCGATCTGGTCACCCTGAAAGTGGCCTTAAAGCACTGTGCGGAACGCCTCCGACAGGAAGCGGACCACCTAAGACAATGGTCCGCGCTCGCCTCCAACGCCAATTTGGCGGAGGTCTCCGGGCGTATCGCTCAGGCCTTGGACCAGGTCAACAACAGCGAGGAGGCAGTCTCCTGGTGCGTGCATCAACTGGCCGCCCTCCAGGTAGGGGGGACTACCGGCGGAACGGGAGGAGTGACCATAACCCCGATATAGGAATCCGGATCCTATCCTCCGGCCAGGGGCGGGAAGATGGAGACTTCGTCTTCCTCCTCAAGCTTGGTGCGCTTGCCCTTGAGGTATCCCGCGTTCTGCCCGTTGACCAGGATTATGCAGTTGCGAAGATAGCGTGAGACCTTGTCCCCGTACCTCTTCTCGACTTCCTCGAGCACCTCGGCCACGTTGCGGGCGTCGCTCCGAAAATCCTTCTCCCCGGCCGCCTTTCTCAAGGTGGCGAAGAGCTTGACCGTGGGCACGTCCTTCCTCCCTAAAAGCTTGAGGCTCATCCCCTTCAACCGTGCAGGACTTCGGCGACGTCCTGCAGGCCCAGCTCCTCCAAGCGCCGCCGGCTGGGGCGGCCCTTCTCGTCGATGTCCCGGAGACGATAATACTCCTCGAGCATCTCGTCGAAGGCCACCGTCCTGCGCTGCCGCTCCGCCGGATCGCCTTGTTGTAGCTTCTTCCTGCTCAAGGAAAACATGGGCAGCTTGTTGAGGGAGGTCAGTATCTTATCCATGTTGGGGAAAAGGTATTTCTTCATGAGATTTACCGTGGTGTCCTTGACCTTTTCCACTCTCATCTTACCCATGGGGACCATGGACATGAACTGGGGATACAGGGCCAGGTGCAGGCTGGAGGTCACCCCCTCGGGATGCGGTTCCAGGATACGGCGCGGCAGGCGGTCGTCCTCGCGAGTGGCCCCGCAGAGATTGCCGATGGCCCGTTTAAGGTACCAGATGCGGTCTCCCACCTTGGCCAGCTCTTCCACCGTATAACCGAATCCGGTGAGGGTGCGAAGCGCCTCCGCCATGTCCGCGAGCGACCCGCCGGATGCGTTCCAGGCATACTGGCAGATCACCGCGGAGTTGGCGATGACCCCCTTCTTTTGGGAGGCGATGGTCTGCGCCGCCTTTCCCTTGGCCCGGTAGGGCCAGGAGCGCTTCACGCCCAGTTCGTTGTGGTTGAGCAAGCCGAGGTCCACGTAGAGATTGGAATCCGCACAGTGGCAGGCCCCCCGGATGGAAGTGGCATAGGTGAGGGCCATGCCCCACAGGGCGCGCGGGTCGTGCATGGGGCACTCCAGGCCCTTGACGTGGATGGCGAACTCCTGGCCGCCGTATTTCTCCGCCATGGACCGCACTCCCTCGGCCATGTCGTCGCCGATCCCCTCGCGGAAGGCTATCCTGCGGATGAGCTCGAGCAGGACATCCGGCCGATTCCAGCCCAACCTCAAACCCCCGGTGTCCTCTTCCTTTATGAGGCCCTCCTCGAAGGCCTCCGTGGCGTAGGCGATGACTCCGCCGCAGGATATAACGTCCATCCCGTAGCGGTTGCAGAGCTCGTTAGCCTTGTGGTTGGCCTCCAGACTGTCCATCCTCTGCAGGGTCCCCAGCGCGGCGGCCGCTTCGTACTCCGAACCCGGACCTTCCTCCATGCGGTAGGGGCCTTCCTTTATCTCCACGATGCGCTTGCAGGCGATGGGGCAGGCGAAGCAGGAATGGGTGCGGGTGAGTATCTTCTCGGCCACCGTGGTCCCCCCCAGCTTCTCCGGGCCCTCGGCCCAGTAGGCCTCCCTCCAGTTCTTGACCGGGGTGTCCCCGATGGCCATCCCGTATTCCATGTGGACGTTGGACCCGAAGGCGTGCAGCCCCTCGGCCACCATGCTGAACTTGAGGGTTTCCGACATCTTCTCTCGCGCCGCCTTGAAGCCGGCCTCGTCGGCCACGGGATATTTCTTGTTCCCCCTGGCGACCACCGCCTTGAGGCGCTTATATCCCATCACCGCCCCCATGCCGCATCTCCCCGCGGTCGACCCCCGGTCGTTCATCACGTTGGCGTACTTCACCAGGTTCTCACCGGCCGGCCCGATACATATAACCTGGGCGCGCTTATCGCCCACCTCCTCCTTGAGGAGCTCCTCCGTCTCGTAAGTGTCCTTGCCCCACAGGTGGGAAGCGTCGCGTATCTCCGCCCCCTCGTCGGTCACGTAGAGATAGACCGGCTTTTCCGAAGCCCCCAGGACGATTATCCCGTCGTAGCCCGTCCGCTTTAGCTGGGGGGAGAAGTGTCCTCCCATGGAGGCTTCCCCCCATATGCCGGTAAGAGGGGAGCGGGCGCATATCTCCAAGCGGGAAACGCCCGGATAGCTGGTCCCCGAGAGAGGGCCGTTCATGATCATCAGAGGATTCTCCGGGGAGAGGGGATCCGCCTCCCATCCCCGGTGGTCGAAGAACCACTTGGCGGCTAGCCCGCTGCCGCCCAGGAAATCCCGGTAGTGTTGCTCGGGAAGCTCCTCTGTTTCGATCTTCCCGGTGGTGAGGTCGACCTTCAAGACCTTGCCCCAGTTACCGCCCTTCATGAGCCATACCCCTCCTTTTTCCTGTCGGAAAGTTGGCATAAAATGCCATAACTTCCCGGCTGCCGGAACACCACCTGACGTCAACAGGGGACGGCGGTAAGGCCTGTCGTCCGCCGAATTTTCCATGTCAGCCCCATAAAGCGACCAAGGACATTATAACAAATGCAAAGATCGCTCAGGGTTCGGGTTGGCGAGGGGCCGTGGAACTCGCCCACGCACGATAAATCGCCGCAAGCGGAAAATGGTGGCGGGAGAGGTTGCCTATGTCCGCCGACGGAAGCCCGGGCGGGCATGCCCGGGAAAAAGGCTGGCGGAGAGGGTGGGATTCGAACCCACGGAGCCCCGCGAAAGGCTCAACGGTTTTCGAGACCGCCCCATTCGTCCGCTCTGGCACCTCTCCGCTGCACTCCTATTATATTTACATCTCGCGCCAACATCTAACGCCGGGCGAGGAGTGAGCACTTTTCTTGCTCGGAGCGCTTGCCTGACCCCCAGGGAACTGCTCGCCTCTCTCGAGGGTCTCGTTGGCTTTGTAGGTCCTTTCCATCACCGAAATCGACTCCAAATCCCATCGGACCGGATCCGCATTCGGGACCCACACCTAAGGTCACCAACATTGCGAAGTTCTTTCGCCTCACGCCTTAATAAATTCCTGTCACCCCTTCCCGCCACCCATCCCGGTCTCCACCGCATACACCCTTGTCACCGGAGGAAAGGTCTATAGTCGCCGCGGGCGTCCTTTCTCGCTCACTGATGGCGTGGTGGAACGATCTTTGATCGAGTCGACATGTACACCTGCTCATAGGCGTCGGTATGGCCAACGCCCAAATGCTTGATCGTTTTTATCCCCCCAAATGGAATAACGGCTTTCGTACCATCCAAACCTCGTAAAGGACGAAAAAGTGAAAGGGGCGGAGACGAAAACTAAAGCGATATTCCCATTGCTCGCGGTCTTTTAATCTTCGCCTTGCTGATATGGGGATGCGGAAGCGCCGGAGAACAGAGTGGCGGGGAACAGACCGGCTCTTTCCCGAAGGGAGAGAAGGCAAAGGCCGCTTTGGCTTACCTGGCCTACTGGGCCGAGATAAAGAATATGGAGATTGCGGGGGAAATGTTGAACTCCATCACCGGATCCTAGTCGATTCCCCCAACCAGCCAAGGACAAAGGGCAAAACACTCCCGAAAGAACGCTCCCTCGGCGACATGGATCTGAGGCCTTTTCGTTACAAGGATTCCGAGGCGGGCTTTTGGACGGCGGGGTCTGGCCGGCGGTTCGGAACTCCAGCGGAGGGGGATGCCGAGCCCTTTTTTTGACGCTTCTTTGGGCTTTTTCCTCTTGGATATTGGCCCGCGAGGAGAAGGCGCATCCCTTCTTCGTGCGCTCAAGGCCGCCTGAAACCAGCGAGGATGAAGGTTGACCGCTATTTAGCCGTGCCGCGCGGGATCCTCCCCTAAGGATAGCGAAGTTTCAAGAAGTCCTTCCTGACTCCTAATAGAAGGCGCATTCCTATAAAAGGATCCAAAACGGCCGGGCCGGGAGCGACGACGGGACGGGTTCAGGGGCGGGCACGCCGTTCCTCGAAAAACCCCTTCAGAAGGGAAAGGCATTCCTCCTCCAGGATGCCCTCGACGACCTCCAGGCGGTGGTGGATGGTCTCGTCGCTCACCAGGTTATAGCGACTCCCGGCCGCTCCTAGCTTCGTGTCCCGAGCCCCGAACACCAGACGCGCCACGCGAGCCTGGACCAGGGCTCCGGCGCACATGGGACAAGGCTCCAGGGTCACGTACATGGTCGTTTTCTCCAGACGCCACCCTCCCAGTCTCCGTGCCCCTTCCTCCAATGCCAACATCTCCGCATGGTCCAAGGGGTTGCCGGTGGCCTCGCGCCGGTTGTGGGCCCTCGCCAGCACCTCGCCGTCCTTCACCAGCACCGCCCCCACGGGCACCTCGCCCTCCTCGGCGGCTAGGCGCGCCTCCTCAAGCGCCATCCGCATGAAATCCCTGTCGTTCACGTCGTCTCGCACTCTCCTTGGTCCTCCGGGAGGACGTATCCACGGACAAAGCCCTGCTTTAGAAGATCACCCGGCCGGGTAACGACCGACGGTCGTTACCCGGCAATCCCTTCCCGGTGTTTCCCTCGCGGGCATGATCCGTTCATATTCCGGAACTCGACACGCCGCCGTTTCCCTCCTGCGGCTTATACGGTCGAGCCTCAGCGACTCCCGTGCTCCTCCGACCATGCGTGAAGGTTTTCAATACTCAGTTCCGCAATCAGAGCCGACCCCTTTCATCGTAATAGTCGTCGAGAAGTCGCCCCACGTCTTCCCGGGTGAGCAGGTTGCCGAAGTAGTCGTGAAGGCGTCCGCCCCGGCCCCAGAGCGGCTTTTCGTCGAACCAGGCCTCTGGGGGACGGTCCTCCTCCGGCCCCAATCCCTCGCGAACGTTGAGCTCCCGGTAGAGTTCCCAGGAGGCGGCGGCTTTCCCCATCATCTCCTCCACGGTGAGTTCCAAACCGGTGACCGCGGCCAGTAGGTCCCTTACGAGGAGGGCATGGTAGAATCGGTTTATCTGGAAACGGTTGCAGAGGCCTAGGGAGCTGAAGAGGCTGAACCAGTCCTCGGAGTAACGGGTGAGCCTTCCCACGTTCATTCCCCATGGGGGCGAGAAGATGCGCTCCAAAGCATCTTCCGCGACACCCATGCGCTCGGTGAGTCGACGCAACCTCTCCTCCGTCAACCCGGGCAAGTAGGTGGCCGAGCCGGCGCTGGCCGAGGTCGGGCCACGAGGAGAGACGATCTGTTCGAACTCCATGGTTCCCAGTCCGCTCACCCGCGGGTCGTATAGGCAGTCCTGGTTCCGCACCAGCATGGTGAACCGTCTGGTGTCCTCCCCGAAATAGGCCAGGGCTCCCCTCCAGCCCGCGGCCAGAGCCCTGCTCAAATCCCCTCTGCCCTCGGTAACGCATACCGCCAGTCCTCGCAGGAGTTCCGCTCCTCTCACCAGAGGCACGCCTTCCACCCGGTCATCCCTCAAGATGCCGTGCTCCCTGAGCTCCAGGAGGTAGGCCGCCTGCCAGCTCAGGGTCATGAAGTCCAAACCCAGGTCGTCCAGAAGGGCCAGGGTGGAGGCCGCCTCCTCGGCATCCTTCATCCCCAGGGCGCAGCCGATGATGGCCGCGTTGAGGAAGGAGGTGGAATACACGGTCTTCCCGGATCCGGGAAGCAGCAGTTCGTCCTTGTCGGCAAGGAAACAGGAGGGACAGGATATACGCCTTTTCTTCAGCTTCAGGTAGGCTTGAGGGCCGAACCGTTGGGTTGCCTCCTCGAGGTCCTTCTCCGTAGCCCCATAGGGTAGGAGCTGCGCGGCGTACATGGGCCAGGCCCCGATCATGCCCAGTTCGGCGGCGGCCTCCCTGAGCTCGTATCTTTCCAATCTCCTGTAGAGCTCCCTGACCAGGGCATACAGCCTTTCAGGATCGGCGATCCGCACTGCGCCGCTCCCCTTCACCAGGATAGCTTTCAGGTTTTTAGACCCCAAGACGGCGCCAAGTCCGCCCCTCCCCAGGGTAGCGCAAGCGTCGACCATGGCCAGGGAGGAATGGACCAAGTTCTCCCCCGCGGGCCCAATGGCCAGGACGGAGAACCCCGGGTAGCCTTCCCACAGCACCCGGGTTGTCTCCAGGATGCCTTTCCCCCATAGGCCGCTCGCTGGGATGAACTCCACCCTGTCGTCCTCCACGGCCAGAACCGTCGGCTCGGGCGACTTGCCCAAGATGACCAGGTGGTCCCATCCCGCCCACTTGAGATTGGCTCCCACCCCCATGCTCCCAGAGGCGGAGGCGACGGCCCCGGTCAGGGGAAAACGCGCGTTGGCCATGACCCGGGAGGCGCCTGGAATCGGTGTACCCACGAAAGGTCCCGCTCCCAGTATCACCGGGTTCCCGGGGGAAAGGGGATCCGTCCCGGGTTGGGAGTGATCGAGGAACAGGCGGTTGTTGAGCCCGAAGCCGCCCAGGTACCCCTCAGCGTAATCAGTGGGTAGGTTGGAGACTTCTATCTCCTTTCTTTCCAGGTCCACCACCAATATCCGTCCCGTGTATCCTTCGCGCATATTCCCTTCTCCCCTCGCCGCATCGCCAAGATCCGACCCCGAGAAAAACCAGCAACGCCCTCCGAAGCCCCTCATAACCGCACATCCCGGGGCCCTATATCGTCCTCACCACCTTAGCGAGGCGAGCCCGATCATTTCTCCGACCCCTCGTCCTTCGTCAAGGCTCCGGCGGGACACAGGGCGGCGCATCGCGCGCATCGATCACATTCTTCCTTAAAAGCAGCGACGGCCCCCCAGCCTGGGAAAGTGAGGATTATCCGGCTAGCGGAAGGGCCGCATTCCCCTTCGTGGAGGAGCGAGCACACCATCTGGCATGTGCGGCATCCGGTGCACCTTTCGGGATGATGAATCAAAGCATTCCTCCCATGATATCTACGTCCGATGTCGACATTGTACATTCTTCGCCTACCTTGGTCATCTTAGGACGAGCAAGCTCAAGGAATGCGTTCGGTTTTGCCGAAAACCTTCTATTTCAATCCATCGCCCAAAGGGGTGGTTGTCCATGGCCGGGTCGGGAAACAAAATGCGCCGTTCAACGCTCGCGGTTTCGCTATGGTTCTCATCCTAATCCTGTCGATCGTCGCTTACTTTCTCTTGGACATCATTTTTTAACCAATCGCCGTATCTCCGACAACAAGAAGAAGGCCGTCCAGGAATCGACCCGCACCCTCGATGGCACAAGAAACATGTTAGTCTTAAGCGAGTTCAACCCCTCCTACCTCAAGGTCTTCAACCAGGAACTTGTCCGGCGGGTCTTGGGGAGGCGACCTGGACTGCCTTTACGACTTCGCGATACAGGTGGCTCTTCTCTTATATCCCGTGGAATACGCAAGCATCATAAAAGACGGGCGGGTAATGACCTATGGCGCTCGTGCGGGATGGAACGTAGATCCCTCCCGAATGCCGACAACGCCGCCCGAGGAAGGATACCTGGTACTGAACAGGCTGGGGGGACGGGAAGGCTTTTTTATCTCCATTTACAACCCGGTAGACCTGAGTGTACTCGGGCTGTAGGCAAGGGGCATTGTGCGTGGTCAGCCCCATCGAAAGACTCAACCGCCAGGCCTAGATGATCGTGGAGGGCACCTTCGAGGGCGAGGCGGAAGTGGAAGAGGGCAGCGCTTTCGCCGCCCTGCAGGGGCTTCTCCGCAGCGGCCAGAGGGTGCTGCGCGGTCTCGACGAACGCTTCAAAGAAGAAAGGGGGTTTTACGACGGAAAAGAATAAAGTTTCCTGGGTCGATCAACGATATATTTTATGAATTAGCCGCCCGCAGGTGCGCTCGGTCCGCCGAGAGGAGAGAGTGGAAGGAGGAATAATTGGCCAATAAGCTGGCTCAGGAAATAGAGAAGATTCTCTCCGAGGCGGTGGGCGAGTTCATCGCCAAGGCCACGGTAAAGAAGAACTGCGAGCTTATCGGCTGCACTCCGGAGACCCTTACCGCTGCTCACCTTCCCGAGCTGGCGGAGAAGATCGACAAATCGGTCTCCTTCTTCTCCGGAAAAGAGGTGGGGAGTTCCCTAGCGGAGAAGATAAGAGCTTTAAAGGTGTGAGCTTGAGGAGCAGGCCCGGGGGATTTGCCCCCGGGCCTCATACACGGCAACGGCCTCGCGGGAAGATAAATCATTATAACCGCAAGGGTTGGGAAGCATCTCCTTCAAGCCCGGGAAAACCAAGTACAAAGCTTCAGGCAACGGGGGAAATCCGTGAACGAACCTTATCTTCCTGGGTTTTCCCGCGCCCTATACCACCCTTTAAGGCGAAAGATCATCGACGTCGGATCCCGAAGAGGGAACGGGTCAAAGCTTTCCTCACCATTTGCGCTTCTCCCTGATGGGTGACCGGGTTGATGGCCGCTGTGGATGTTGGGTTTCCGCTAGACCGCCAAACCCAGGGATTCCATGACCTCTTCCAACCTCTCCCGTTTTCCCCTCCACCTGTCCTCCCGGTAGAGGGCCGGGCAATCCCGGAGGCGATGTTTCTCCTGCAGCAGGAGCAGGGCGAAGGCCAGACAGCTCTGCTCCCCGCACTCCCGGCAGTTGGTCTGGGGGAGAAGTCCGTAGATGTCCAGGGGTTTTATCTTTATCTTCCCCTCGTAGACCGGCTTTATCTCCTTTCGGTGTTCATGGACGTAGTTCAATCGCTCCGCCAGCCAGGCCAATACCTCTTCGGCGTCGGCCACGTCGTCGGCCTTGGCTATGGTCACTCTGCGGGGGTACACCGTGACCAGCCGCGGACCCTTGGTGAAGGTGAGAGCGGGACGGTCGGCGGCATAGGTTGCCATCCCTGGCTTCCCCTCCGTTTGCCCGTCCTCTTGTCCCACTGCGGCGCCACCCTGCCCCACATAGGTGGCGTTGGCCAGAACGGCGTTCAGATAAGGCAAAAGATCGCTCACATCCACCGGGATACGGGCAATGAGCCTTATCTTGGTCTCGTCGGCGAAGCAGGGTTCCACCTGTTCTATCTCTATCCTCTCGATGAGCATTCTCCTCCCTTCAAAATCGCCCGAGCCGCTTTCGCCCCGGCCGATATGCCCCATCCCTGCGCTTTAGCCCCCTAAACTCGGCCATACTTGTCCGCGCGGGTTTGGCCATCGGCGCTTCCTCCGCAGGAGGACATCGGCCCACATGTCCGCAAGCCTGGTTTCTTTGCGCTAAAAGCCTCACCGGGGACCGCATCGAGAAGCGCCCGTTTTAACTCCCAGCTCGCGGAGAGAAAGCCCAGGGCGCTCCACAATCCGGAATCGCCCGCGTCGTTAAAGCGGACTCCTCATTCCCGCACAGATCCTCAGAGGACCCCTTTCGCTTTCCTGACCGACCACCCCCTCGCGGCGAGGACGTCCTCGGCTTGCGATAAAACTCCCCGGATCTCTCCCTCAGCGCCTTCCAGTATCAGGAAATTTCCCCCGCACATATCCCCCCGCCTCCAGAGGACCTCCGGAAGCGGAAGAAAGGCCTCTCCCAATACCAGGCGCAGGACGGCCAAGACCGCTCGGACCTTCCTTCTTTCTCTTTCTTCGGCGGGTATGTCCCCGGAAAAGAGGGGGAGGAGATTCCCGCTTCCCACCGGCCCCGGCCGATTATCCCGCAAGAACATCGCCTCGTCCACCAGCTCCTCGGGGTCCATGCGGTAAAGGTCCTCCCGCCGCAGCAATATCTGGCGGACGCCGTAATCCCTCACCAACTCACCGGGCCGTGGAGGCAGTCTTTCGGCGTGGATCACAGTCACGACGCTTTTCCCCAACGCCTCCCTGAACTCCTCGGGGCTCCAGGGTAGTTCACCGCGATCCCCAAGGGAAAGAATGAGGTAGACCAGGCCCAGAGAGACCATCTGCCCGGAAATCTCTCTTAAGCGCCTCAGATCCCCCCTCCCGCCTGGCCTTTTGGCCATCAACTCCGAATCATCTATCAGTCCTTCTCCGGATAGGTCCAGGACCAGGGCGGGAACCACCTCCCGACCCGCCAGCGCTTCGGTCAGGGTTTCCGCGGCGCGACAAAGAACCTCTTCCTGCTCCTCCATTCCCAAGAGATACACGATGTCCTCGCGTTCCAGCGGTTCATTTGTGGATAGTTTTTCCATAACTGCGGCGAGCCTGGGGTGATCCGCAAACTCTGAAGCAAGTTTTCCCGAAAGCCCCTCGTCGGCCCTTGCGCCCACCTGCTCCGGGTAAAGTACCGCCTTGACCAAAACCGCATGTCCTTCCAGCAGGTCCACCGCTTTCCCGCCCTCCGAGACGGGCAAAGCTATGGCCGTGGTGCACAGCTCCCCGGCCTGCGGAGGAGCGGGCACCAGCCTTGCACGGAAACCCCTCTCCTTGAGTAGAGCCTCGGCGCGCAGCATGTGGTGGGTGGATGGAAAGACGAGGACGGCTTCGCTTCTAAGGGCCACAACTTATTCTCCCCGCAACACTTCTCCCGTCTCCAGAGTATATTTCACGTCCTCCAGATCGGGTACCCTCCCATAGGCTACCAGCTTGCCGTCCACGGCAACTGCCGGGAGCACGTAACGCAGGGAGAAGGCCACCCGGGAGGCGAAGTCCTCCTCCCCTATATCGCGCAGGTAAGCGGCGAGTTTTTTTAGCCCCTCGGCATAGCCCCGGTCGTCGCTCATTGCGTACCGGACAATCTCTGCCGAGGGAAACCTCTCTTCCACCTCGGACATCAATACCTCCAGCCGGGACAGCTTCTCGGCGTCCCTCAAGGATACCGGCCCGGAACAGGTACACGCCGGTGCGGGTATGAAGAATTCCACCTGGTGATCCCTTTCAGCCATACTTGCCAACCGAGTCCTGTCTAGCCTTGGTATGCGGACTGATCAAAGGGCCGGTGCGCTCATAGTCTTTCGATTTCTTCCCGTTATTGACGCCATAAGAGCACTATTAGTCCCTTATCGAGTCGTCGAGGTTCGGCTTGCGAAACAAGCTCACACATCATTTGCCGAACCTCCGTTGGCGGCTACGGCGGCCGGTACTTCCTCGGGACGGAACCAGTGCTGGGTGCGTAAGCATATCTTAACCAAAAGAAGCATCACCGGCACCTCGATGAGCACCCCCACCACCGTGGCCAGGGCGGCTCCCGAGGCGATGCCGTAGAGCACGGTGGCCGTGGCGATGGCCACCTCAAAGTGGTTGGAGGCTCCGATCATGGCCGAAGGAGCTGCGTCTCGATAATTGAGCCTTATCAGTTTGGCCAATCCGTACCCTATCCAGAATATGAGGTTGGTCTGGATGAACAAGGGTATGGCTATATAGAGGATGGACATGGGCTGGTCGATGATCAGCTGACCCTTCAGGCTGAAGAGGATGATCAAAGTCACCAGCAGGGCGATGATGGTGATGGGCGTGAGATAGTGGATGAACTTTTCCTGAAACCAATCCATGCCCTTGCGCTTCAGTATCCATTTCCTGGAAAAATATCCGGCTATCAGGGGGAGGGCCACGTATATGCCCACGGAGAGCACGATGGTCAGCCAAGGAACGGGCATGCTGTTGACGCCCAGGAGCCATCCGCCGAGGGGAGCGTAAAGGAAGAGCATGGTCAGGGAGTTGATGGCCACCATGACCAGGGTGTGGCCGTCGTTCCCCTTGGCCAGATAACCCCATACCAGAACCATAGCCGTGCAGGGGGCGATGCCCAAAAGGATGCACCCCGATATATAGGAACGGTAGAGCTCCGGCCTCAGTACCCCGTCCACCATGATACCCCCGGTGGTGGGTACATAGTGGGTACCGAGATCCGCGCCGGGAATCCATCTCTTGAAGACGAAGCCCAAAAAGAAGGTGGCGATGGCCACCATGGTGAAGGGCTTTATGCACCAGTTCACGAAGAGGGTGAGAAGCACCGGCTTGGGCGTTTTGCCCGCCTTAATGACCTCGGCGAAGTCGATCTTGACCATGATGGGATACATCATGAAGAAGAGGCATATGGCGATAGGGATGGACACTTGGGCCACGGATATCTTGTCCAAGGCCTCTCCCATGCCCGGGAAAGCTTTGCCCAGCAGGATGCCTATACCGATGCACACCAAAACCCAGACAGTCAGATATTTCTCGAAAAAGCCCAATCTACGCGCCACCTTAGGCTGCTCTACCAATTTTCTCCTCCTTCATTTACGTCTTACGCCGGTTATCTGGAACCGTTCGCCGCGAGTGCCCGCCCGGCAGAGACAACATGCCTCTCACTATCAGCCGCATTCCCGACATTCGCGTCGAGAGGGCCGGCCGGCATTCTCCGTTCTCTTAAAACCGCCAACATCGCTCTCTTCCCTGAGTCCCCGATGCAAACTATTCCGGGTCGTTCGCGAAACCCGGATCAAACGGAACCCTCCCCATAACGGAACCCCCTCACGCCACGTTTTTCAGATGTCTTCTCCGTGCCTAAGAATTCGAGAAAAGGCCGTTTCGACCTCTCCGCTGACGACGGAGCCGCCGAATAATGGGATGAGGTCCTTCCCCCTAACGACCGGAGGCCTTTCGGCAACGAGAAACGGGTTTGTCTAGCGAAATCAGCGCCCATAGGATCGACCTTCCTGTGAGAACAACAGGTTACCGAACCCATATAGTACTCCCGTCGTGCCTATTTGGGGCGGCTGATCATAATTAACTATCTATTGACCAAACTAAATTTATCGATATATTAATTATTAAAGAAAATCGATGTCGAGGTCCATAGTCCACTACCATGGCTATGAAAGCAAGAGAGTGCAGCGCATCAGAAACACATACCTCATCGGCTTACGAAGAAGCTTGTCCCGCCAAAGGGCGACTATTTCTTCCCGAGGTCGACGAGGAAGCATTGAGAAAAACGGCGAAGCTGCACAAGGTCCTCTCGGATGAAACGCGGCTGAAGATACTCCTTTTTCTGCGGGAGGGTGAACTCTGCGTCTGCGATATCGTCGACGCCCTGGGTAAGCCGCAATCCACCGTTTCGCACCATCTCTTCCTCTTGCAGAATTCAGGCCTCATAAAAGCCAGAAAAAAGGGGCGCTGGAACATGTATTCCCTAAGCGATACGGCGAGGGCTCTCGGCGACTACTTCCTGAAAATCGGCTTGTAAAGCCTGCCGGACCGTAAAACGTTATACGAAGCGCACTATAACATCGGACTACGAGGCCCGGCGCATCAAGGCCTTGCTCTCAGCACTAGGACCGGGATCTCGCTGTGGTTGACCACGCTCTCCGCCACTCCGCCCAGCAATTTTTCAGGCAAGCGGCGATGTCCAAGCGCTCCCAACACGATGA
The DNA here is from genome assembly GCA_015711855.1 of Candidatus Solincola quzhuomuensis. Lineage (GTDB taxonomy): Bacteria > Actinomycetota > Geothermincolia > Geothermincolales > RBG-13-55-18 > Solincola_A > Solincola_A quzhuomuensis. The sequence goes on from JACVJF010000001.1 coordinate 51,237, forward strand.
GCGAGGCACCGATCTCCTTCGCCACCCTCAGGATGGTCGAGACGGGACCGCCTTCCTCCAGGCGGGTTTGTACGTTGCCGCAATGTGCCCCCAGGCAAGAGGCGAGCTCGCGCAGTTTCTCCATCCCGTGCTCCGCCTTTTCCTACTCCATTAATGTCTTCATGGCGCCCACATACGCGTCCTCGTCACGCTGCACATGCAAAAGAGTTATATCCTCGCAACAGGACGAGGCCATCTCCTCCAATAGAGGCCGGAGGCTCTCCGCGTAGGCGGAGAAGTCGGTAGCCACAAGCACCTTCTCGAAGAGGAGGTCGCATACGGCCTCGCACTCATACCCCTCATCCTTTTCGTGGATCCTACACTTATGCACCAACACCGGGCGGTCGGCCAACCGGAGCACCTTACCGCTGACGCTCCCGGTGAGGACCCGCTCAAAGAACCCCGCGCCGTGTCCGCCGAGGTAGATCAAGGAAACATCCTCTTCAGCCGCCACGCGGAGGATCTCCCTGGCAGGCGAGCCCGGCTCTATCCTTCGGACAACCTCCAAGCCTTCGATGTCCGGCAGGCGGCCGATCCTTTCGAGTTCCCGGCGGGCATAGGCCTCCATCAAATCCTTGGCCATTTCGGCGTGCCTGGCATCGACGGCATAGAGCAGGATCAACTCCTTCATCCCCGCCCTAACCAGTTCGCCCACACAGCCCAGAAGCCTCTCGGTGTACGGCGAGAAATCCACGCCTAAGAGCACCTTTTCGAACATGACCCCTCCTTTGATACAACAAGGTTGTTCCGACGAATGCAGGTGGCGGGCTACGCATAAACAGCATCTGTTCAAAACTTCATCATCGCATCGCCGCCCTTCGTCACGGGTCCGCACCTGCGTCGCTTTCCGCTTGCCGTCTCGGCAGGAAAAGATCCTATATATCGCCCTACAGCCTTGCGATGACGGACGTTTCTTGAAACGCTCGTTTCCGGCGCGGTCTTCACTCATTCGTTTGGAGGCGATCATCCCTCCTTCCGCTCCAGCAGTGCCTTATACACGTTCTTGCCCCTCACGCGGGGCATGGCCTTTTCCCGCAGGGATTTAAGAGAATCGAGGATATCGTCAAGGTATCTCGCCGGGAAACCGAGCACGCATTCCCCCTCCGTCAGATCGGTGGCCTCGCGACAACCGTAGCAGCCTATGGACATATTCAGGCGCTGCTGCACGAAGGGGGTGATGGTCACGTCCACGCATGTGGCCTGAAGAACTGCGGTGTCGAAATGCAACCTTCCCCCGGTCTTGAACACGTGGGCCAATGCGATCCACATCAGGTGCTCGGCCATGGACTCGACCACCACCACGTCCGGCTCCTCCTCCGCCTCCCCCAAAGGGCATAAGGACACCATCTTGTACCTGCCCATCTCCAGGCGTTGCATGGTGGAGAAGGTGTGCTTCACCGCCTCCTGGTTGCCAAAAATCCCCATCGCCGTCGGCATCTCCCCACTTATGAGGCGAGGCGGTGGATCGGCGAATCCCAGGGCCCACGCGGCAGCCGGGCAGGATATGTTCTCGGGGGTCAGCAGCACGTGCCTGCCCCTCCTCGCCTCCATGAGCACCTGACAGTAGCGCCGCTTGTCCGGTAGGTCGCACCCCGACAGAGGGGCTAATTCCTCGTGGAACTTCACCGCCACCGGACTGGTGGTCATGCCCAATATCTCCTCTATCTGGGAGGCTTTAATCGAAAAGTCGGACATTTTCTACCTCCTGCTTTTGTGCCATCGGAAAACATAGGTCATCACGCCGGCCTCCAAAACTGCCCGGCATGCCTCTCTCAAGGTCATACCGCTCCCAGGAACGAGGCTATATCCGCATTGGGCCTTTCCCTGCGGACGTCATGTCACGTCTGGGCCTCGCCAGGGGTTTCGTCCGGCGCCTCGTAACCTTCTTTGAAAAAGACCCTCTCGATGACCTCACTCAAGATGACCACCACCAGGGTAGCCAAGTAACGAGCGAGCATGAACTTCCAACCCAGAAACTGCAGCTCCATCAACTCGGCGGGGATTTTTATGCACGCCCAAGCCGAAAGGAAGATGATCATATTCTCCACCTTGGCGCCCTTCCTCAGCAGCATCGACGTCAGCGGGAAGGCCACTTAGAGCGGGCCCATGGGTATACTCCCCAGGATGAAGGAAAGGATGACCCCCTTGACCCCGGATTCCTCACCCAGAAACCGGACGATGAACTCCCTTTCCACTCATACGCTTACCAGGCCCATGAGGATAAACACCGCGGGAAGGATCACGGCCATCTCCTGAAATATTCCCAAGCAACGTGTCGGGCTTGAGCGCCTTTCTCAGGAAGCGTGATGACCATGACCAGGAAAAGGGGTGCGATGAGGAAGAGGGTGGCATAATCCCATCGTATTCGCTTCCGAAGGCTCTCCTTTTTCCCCTCGGCCCCGATGTCGTCGTTTTTCCTCATCCTACGATCACCCCCACCACCACCGCGATGGCCACGGCGGCGACGAAGCTCAAAGCGTTTCTGGCGATGGCGAACTTCTTTCCCAGCTCCTTGATCTCCAGGGGCAGGAACACGAAACCGACCATGGTCAGGGTGGTGATGAAGGCCGCGGTGGCCATGTAGCCGGCTCCCATGTCCAGCAAGGACCTGGCCAAGGGGAAGGCGATGATGACCGGAATGAAGAGCACCGCTCCTAAAAACGAGGCGATAGCCACCCCCTGCGCGCCGCTGTTCTTTCCGATCGCCTGCGCGATTACCTTGGGCGGGACGAAACCCACTATCAGGCCCACCACCAGGATGATGGCCAGGACACTGGGCAGAAACCTTACAAAGCCTTTATAGGCCACGCGAAGCGCAGCTGCCGTCTTCCTCTGATCCTTGACCACACTCAGCAGCAGCAGCACGCCGGTCAGCGCAGCGCGAGAATGACGATGGTGGTTATGTCCATGCCGCTCCCTTCTTCCTCTTCCCTTGGGGCATTCTCATCACAGCGCGTCCTCCAAGAAATTGACGCAGGCGTCCTCGGGAGCGAAGAGGTTGGCGGCCACTTCCACGGCTTTGAGGGTCGCCGCAGGCACGATGCAGGAGTTGCGGCAGCAGTGCTCCGAGGCCGCGCGGTATACCGCCGTGTCCCGCATGGGCAGGGTCATCTCGCTACCGGGGTTGACCTCCTTGAGCTCCTCCGCCAGCTCCGCGATATGCTCGCAGGAGGTCTCGAACTGCAAGGACACGATTGTCTGGCTGCTCTTCCTGGCCGTGATCACCGTCTCCTTGCCGCACTGCCCTCCTTTGACAAACACTATGGCCATGCATTCCCTCCCCCGATCCCACCCGGACACTTATGGAAACGGGCTTCATCCTGCAACCCGGGTCACCCCGCTCATGACCCATGGTGCCCGAACTCCCTTCCCCTTTGTTGCCACACGAGTTTCTATCCCCCGGGTTTCGGCGCTTGCGGCTTGCACTTCTTGCGGGTTGAGGATCGCCGCTCTTAGGCCGGCGTTTTTAAAACAACGGTCTTTAACCCTTCGTCGCCAAGGCCTCCTCGATGCGTCGCTTGACTTCCGCCTTGATCCTCTCCTTCTCCTCTTCGTCATAGGCGAGCACAGGGGCCTTCTTCACCCCGAAATCCTCGACCATCTCCACCCGTAGGTCGGGCTTGCGGCCGGAGTGCTCCTCCACGATCTTGGAGCAGCACATAACCGGGCAGCCCTCGATGATCACGAATAATTCCGCACCGGCTATTTTGTTGAGGCCCGTGTCCTTGTCGATGGCCACCGCGGGCAGGCATACCAGGTGGTAATCCTCGTTCTCCTTCACCAGCTCCGTGGCCACCGCCCCTGCCAGCTGTCCGGTGTTGGCGGCTCCGTAACATGTAGCGATAACAACCTTGAGCTCGGCCATTTTCCTCCTTCTGTTCCTTCGATGCACGCATACAGCTGCTTTGCCTGCCTTCAAGCCGGTTCCAGAGCCATCCTTCGCCGTTTGCGTTTCGGCTCATAGGTATTACGGCACATCATCCGAACCGGATCGTACCCGCTGGGACCGCAAACGCTTGCGTACGATGACTCCGAGAAATACTGGCGCTGCCTTCCGCGATTTGTGGATACTTATGTCTTACGCCACAAACACTTTCTCCTCCGCTCAGCGTCATCAAGCGAACATCCCGAACACGAACCCGGTGCCCATGGCGAAGAGACACACCAGGGCGATGTAGGTCAAGGCTTTCTTAGGGCCTAAAATCCTGATAAGCACTATCATGCTGGGCAGGGATAGCGCCGGACCGGCCAGCATGAGGGCCAGTGCCGGCCCCTTGCCCATTCCCAAGTCCAACAAACCGCGCACTATGGGCACCTCGGTGAGGGTGGCGAAATACATGAGGGCGCCGGAGACGGAGGCGATGGCGTTTCCCCCTATGGTGTTGCCTCCCACGTACCTGGAGATCACCTCGGGCGGGATTAGCTCCTTTATCACGCCGACCAAGAAGACCCCTAAAAGCAGCACAGGGAGGATCATCTTCACCATGCGCCAGGTCTCAAGGAACCAGGTCTTTATCTCCTCCCTGGTGAACCACCTCTTCACCAGGTAGATGAGTAAAGCCACGAGCAGCACTTCCCCTCCGTACTTGTAGATGTTGGCCATCTTGGCCGTGCCGTAGACCAGGATGGCGATGAGCACCCCGAAGTAGGCCAGGTTCTGGCGGCCTGGTCGTACCCGACTCCCGTCGTCGTAGGCGAAAACTCCGGCGGCCTCCGCCTCGAGCATCCGTTGCTCCTCTTCCTTGTGAAAGATGCCGGCCATGATCAGGCCGATGACGAAGGCGAATCCCACCGCTCCGATGATGCGGGCCACCCCCAGGTCGTACCCCAAGAGGTGGATGGAATAGGTCATGGCCAGGATGTTTATGGCCGGCGAGGAATAGAGGAAGGCCACCGCCGGCCCCAGCCCGGCCCCCTTCTCCCTTATCCCCGTGAAGAGGGGAAGCACGGTGCAGGAGCACACGGCCAGAATCGCCCCGGAAACCGAGGCCACGGAATATGCCAGGACCTTGTTGGTACGCGGACCGAAATACTTCATCACCGCCGCCGTGTTCAGGAAGGCGGCTATGGCCCCGGCGATGAAAAAGGCGGGGACCAAACAGAAGAGAGTATGCTGGGCCACGTATTCGTAGAGGGTCTTGAGGCCCTCCAACATCAACCCGCCGAAAGTCATGGGTTATCGCTTCCTTTCCTGGAATTGTTAAAAGCTCTCAAGACTCGAACCAGCTCCTTATCTCTTTCTTCGAAGGAACCTTCCCCTTGGAGACCACCTTTCCGTCGATCACCACCCCCGGGGTGACGAGGACGTTGTACTTCATAATCTCCGACATGTCGGTCACTTCCTCCACCTCGGCCTCCAGGCCAAGCTCGGAAACCACCTCCTTGATGGCCTCCTTGGTGGCGATGCACTTCTTGCATCCGGGTCCCAGTACCTTGATCTCCATCTGACTCACCTCCGTTCAACTATATTCCTTTCCCCGTCATCGAAGGTCTTTCGTTCCGCCTGTAATGGGCGCACGACCGATATACACTTCCCCCGCGACATCCAGGGCTTCCAAGCCGACCGAACACGTTCCGTGCGACCCAACGACTCAGAGCCCCAGCTCCCTCAACTTTTCCAAATTCTCCTCCATGCCCGCCTCCAGAAGGGGAGGGCAATCCTCCACGCATCTCTCCCCTTCTACCAGCTGTGCAGCGAAGGCCATGCAGGAAGGCACTCCGCACTTCCCGCAGTTGGTGCGGGGAAGATAACGCAAAATGTCCAGGAGCTTGGGGGGAACCCGCGTGGTGTGGTCGGGCTCTATCTCCGCCCGTCGCTCCCAGATATCGTTTAACCGCTGCACGACCTTCCTGGCCGTTCTCTCGGCGTGGCCGCGGTCCTTGAGGTTGTTGATGCTGATCACGTTCTCGCGCAACGCGTACTTGTGAGCGCCTTCCCTCCAGACGATGGTCGGGACCTTGGAATCGTAGAAGGCGTTTTTCACTACGGCGTTGACGTAGGGCATGAGAGGTCCCAGATCGGCGTCCGTCTTCAACCGAGCCACCCAGATGGGCGACCCCGGGTCGCAGGGCGGCGAGAACATCTCCAACTCGTAATGGTTTATGAACATGGACATCCTTCTCCACTCCTAAAGCATCTGCTTGCGCTGCCGGCTCACCCCTCGCTCTTGCTCTTCCCGGTCACTATCTCTCCCTGGTTTGGTCGGTACGACTCCTCGAAGACCGGCACGCAGTGCGGAAGATCGGCCTCTTTGACCTTTTTCTCCAACACCTCCCGGATGAACTTCAAGGCTTCCTCGCGGTCGTCGTCGGCCAGGATGCGCTTTATCCAGATGAGCTCCTCCTCGCCGAGGGACACGGCTATCTTCTTCATCCTCTTTTCCCTCCTCGCCCGTTCGCTTCGCTCCCCCGCTTCGCTCGTGCCGTTGGCGCCGGCGTGCAACACGCCGCATCCGGCCCTTCGCCAGGTTGGCCCCGATTGCCGAGGTAACGCAGAAATAATTCGGTGAGATTCCCGAGTCTCGCTTCCGCTACCGAATAATACGAGGACGTCCTCTCCTTCCTCGCTCTAAGAAAACCGGACTCTTTGAGCACGCTGAGGTGGTGTGAGGCCAATTGCTGCGAGATGCCGAGCTCCCTTTCCACCTCGCACACACAATGCTCTCCCCTGAGCAGCAGGCAGATTATGCGCAGACGGTTGGGGTCGGACAGGACCTTCAGTCCCTCCGCGAGTTCCACTATTCCTGGGTCCACAACGCACTTCAGAGTTTGCCCTTCGGCCATCTCTCCGACCTTTCACCAATTATTATTTGTACTAATTGCAATTTGTATTTTAACTAACCACGGCTCCTTGTCAATGACCAATACCATCATTGGAGGAGCGCCCCATTTTTTCCTATCCGGATTGCCACCTCTTTGTCGGCCGGTTTGTCACGTTGCGTTACTGCCTGCCTTAGTCAAGACTCAAGACGCCGACCCCGTGATCCAGAGAAAGAGACAGCATCGAGACGCTTTCTGTGCCGGCTTCGTCCTCCATGCCTTGAGGTGGCGAGAAGCCCAGCGACACCGTTTACACGTTTAAGAAAGGCTCGGGCCTGGCTAGACCTCGCGGCGACACAACAACGGGAGTTGGGACAACCCAAAAAACCCGGCAACCGTACACTCCTGTTTGAATCCTGCGAAGGATATGGTCGAGGGTTGCACGACATCACCCCAAATTGGACCAACGTTGATCCCGCCGAAAAAAAACAATTGACATGATATGATTTTTTATAAAAATTATAAAAATTCTTAATTCTTGCCAAATATTATCTCAGCATAGGTTTCTTTGTCGATGGTAAAGCGAGAGGGAGGACGAAATGTAGGTTAGCGAGGAAATGCAAAAGGTGATCGATTCCCTTTCGGCGCTGCCGGGGTATATCTGCCATGGGCTGGTAAACTACCGCAAGGGGGTTTCCGCTTTGAACGAGGATTCCGATCCTCAAGACGAGGTGAACTACTTCCCTCAGCAGTGTTCGGCCATCATTCAGACCCTGGAAAAATCGCTGCAGAATCTGGAAGGAGGAAATCCCGACAAGCTGATGGTCGAATCCTCCAAGATGACCATGATGATCTTTATAGTGAACGACACTTACTTCTGCGGTGTGGGGCTCAGCCCGGAACCCCCGCGGACGAAGCGGCTCGCCTCCTCGAGGAACTGCGGGAATCTTTCCGAAAGCAGCTTCCCGGATAAGGGGCAACGACCTTGAAGCCGGTAGAAGGTTGAGTGCGCGAAGAGCCGCTTCAGAGGGAGATGGCCATTCGTATTTTTTTCTCCAGACCCTGGTGACTTTGTGACGACACATAATCCGGATAGCGCGCTGTGGCTTTTCCGGACTCGGTGTGCTATGCTCCGTGCGCACATCGCCCCCCATTTTCGGCCAACAAGGGATGGGTGGAACAGGATCTATAAGGGCGGCGAAAATGCCCCTTCGTTTCGTCCGGCGGTTTATGGTTTTGAAATAAATCGAGGATGCTTTGCGCAACTTTTAGGATGCGCATGTTATCTTAGTAAAAGACCGCTCGAGCGGAGACCGGAGGTCCGGCGTGAGAAGGCTGTTGTTGAGCCTGGATGAGGACGAGCTGATCTGGCTGAAGCGGATCATCACCGACCAGGACAGAGACGAGGCCCTGGCGTTCGTCAACAAGATACTCAAACCTCGCATGAAGGACGCGGAACGCCCCACGGGCCTGCAGAGGACCTTCGACTCGGGAGGTCCGCCAGGGCAGATAGGCGTGCCCCGCTGATTTAAGGCATGGAGGGCGAGGGAGCGAGGGAGGACGCATGGGCGGGAAGAAAGTTCTTTTCGTATGCGGCGAGAACGCCGCGCGTAGCCAGATGGCCGAGGCCTTCTTCAACAGCTTGGCCCGGAAATGGCGGGCGGAAAGCGCGGGAACCTTCCCGGCGGAAAAGGTGAACCCTTTGGCCGTGCAGGCCATGCAGGAGACCGGCCTGGACATTTCCTCCGCCACCCCCAAAGTCCTCGACCTGGGGCGTCTGGGCGATTTCGACCGCATCATCTCCTTCGGCTGCATCGCCAAAGCCGCCTTCCCCGCGCGGGACCGCCTGGAGGAATGGGCCCTTCCGGACCCCGGCAAGGGTGACATGGAGCTCATGCGAAGCGTAAGGGATGAGATAAGGAGGCTTGTCGGTTCCTTGGTCAAGGAGCTTGAGGGCGGCGACTGACCGTTTGGACGCCCATCCTGTTGAAAACATGCCCCGTTCGCCCTTTCCTAGGCTTCAGGTACAAGCAGCTTCTTACCATCCTCCATATATACGGCCATCCAGCAGCCAATGGAGGTTCCCTTCGAGGTACACACCCAACAAGCCCGCCGCAAAGGAACCTGGTCACGAGCAAAAAGGGCAGGAAACGGAGTCGAGCGAACCCAGGCCTCCCCTGGGTCACACGCGGGTTTCCGGTTATTCGGCCGCTTACCCTTGGCGTTGTAGTCGCAAGACGTAGAATCCGATGATGAAGTTCATCGTCGACCTGGCCAGAAGAAATATACCGACCACCACCATGAACGCGTAGACCGTCTCCGCGGTCAAGGCCAGCATGGCGACGCCGAAAGCAAGGCTGATCGAGCCGAACGCGGCCAGGAAGCCCCTCCCGCTGAGCGGGGGTAGGTCGAGGGCCAAGGCGATCTCAACGATACCCACGAAGATCGCCCATATCCCCACCAGAGCCGCCGCAAAGGCCAGGGTGAACTCCGTGTGGCGGACGAGCACCGTGCCGAGCAGCAGTCCCGCCACCCCCCAAACCAGCGTCCAGCCCCAGGGGATCCGGTTCGCGGCCAGGACCAAGGAGCGGATCAGGTTCACAACGCCATCCACGAGGAGGAAAATGCCGGCGATGACGATGAAGGTCTTGAGTGTGGCTCCCGGATAGGCGAGGAAGAGGACCCCCATGGCGAGGGCCAGGATACCCCTTAACACATATGTCCACCCGCTGCGGAGCACGATTCCTGCTTCCATAAGCCCTCCCCTTCTCCGTTGCTCATCGCCTTTCCTTGTCTCGGGCCGCCTCCCGCCTTCCAAAGGGGACCTCCTCTTTTTCGCCTCTGCCCCGGAGTTCTTTTTGCGGTTGCAAGCCTTAACCATTATATTCATCATACTCCTTATGCCTTTTCCTTTTCTTTCCCGTGGCCGGTTGGTTTTCCTCCGAAGCCGGCCCTTCTCCCGGGCAACACCACCCCTAGCCCCTCTCGTCTTCTCCTTGCCGCTTGTCAATGCAAGTATGTGCTTTGGCGATCAGGACGAAGTTCTCAAGCCCATCCCACGTCGACCTGTTCCCCGAATCCCTGGACCGTTAACGGATAGGCCAAAGACCGGAGCCGTCGAAGGGAAGCCTTTCGGATATAAATAGCCGGCGCACGAGCGGACCGCTTACGGCCAATCCGCCCGTGCGCCGCCTTTAATCTCCGCCGCCCTCGACGATTCAGCCCGTGGGCTTTAATCCTTGCCGCTGAGGTTTTCCTCCACGAAGTCGATGAGGGGCTCTATGACCTCGTTGGGGCGGCGGGAAGGCGCGTTGGCGCAAGCGGTGAGCACGTCCATATGATTGTACCCCTTGATTAGCTTCCTCTCCCCCGGCACGGGAAAGAACATGAAGGTGCCCCCGCTCAGCACCCCCTGTTCGGCGATGAACTCTATCTTGGGCAACTCCGCGACGCGGTCCCCGTGTAGGAAGTTTATCCCGTATTCCCGAGCAAAGGGGAAGAGTGCCGCCACGATGTCCACCACCTGGCGGGTGGAGAAATACCACTCGGTCAAGTTCAGCGGCCCTTTGAATATCACCCTGGCCACGTCGTGGATGTCGCTGACCTCGTTCTCTGCAGTGGTATAAGTGATTTTGCCCTCCGTGTCCTGGAAATTGGGATCCGATGCGTCGCCCACCTCGTCGAAGTTCACCCACCGGTATAGGGGGCCTTGCCTTAGGTGCAGGGCGTCCGGTCCCGCGTCGTTGGCGATGTAATATGGGCCCTGGCCCAGCATCCCACCCACCAGCTCGCCGATCACGGGAATGCCCCGGATGAGCTCCGAGGCGGGGAACTCCTTCTTCACCACCGTGCCCCCGCCCAGGAATCCCATGCTGTTCTGGATCATCCCCACGGGGGCTAAGGAATCGTCGAAGACCACGCCCAGCATGGCCTCGTTGGTATAGCGGAAATCGGTTATCTGCGGCACCCCGTCCATGAAGGTCTTAAGGTCTCGCGAGTGCATGAAACGCAGTAGCATCTGTGCGGACCCGGAGAAGGGCACTTCCCGCATCACGGTGCACTCCTCATCGGGTGCGTAATAGGCCATCATCCCCACCGCCTCCAGCAGGGCCATGGCCTCGGCGTCGATCATGGGAAAGGGTAGGATGCGATTGGAGTTGGGGTCGACGCGCAGCTGACGAACCAGCGCTGCGTAATTGTCGGCAGTGATGTCCCGCAACATGTCCTGGAGACCTTGAGGCAGCTGTCTGATGACGGGCTCCACTATTTCGCTCACCGGCGTCACCGTGGTATCCAGCCCGAATATGCCCGCACAATTGGCGAACCCCGCGTCCTCCAGGGTCTCCGGGTCGCCGTCCAGGTCCCACCCGGCGAACATGGAGGTCATTATTCCGCCCAGGGAATGACCCCCTACGAAGACCTTTTCCCGGCGCACCTCCGGGTCCGGCACCATGGTCATGATGACCTTGAAGACGTCCTCGGTGGCCAGCTTGAGGCCGAACTCGGAGAGGAAGGGCACGTCGGGATCGCGGAGCCAACCCCGGAAGGTCCGGCCGTTGACCTCCTTTCCGAGATAGTAATAATCTATGGCCTCGCGGGCGGCCTGCTCCACGGTCATCCTGCCCGCCTCCACTTCTCCCTCCAAGTAGTTGGCCACCGAGAGGTCCTCCAAGGTGTTGGGCCTCCTCTCCACAGCCCATACCTCCAGGTTCAACCCCCGGAATCGCTTGGCGATATACACGAGCTGTCGCCCCAGGTATTCGAAGCCGTTGGCCCCTTCCAGTATCCCCGGGAGCATGACCAGCATGGCGTCGGTGGTCTCCGGATTCACTATCTCGGGATCGCTCGCGCCCAGTGTCGATCCGTCGGCGGGCCTGAAGCGCAGAAAATGTATGTAGTCGCACTCCGGTGGCGGCTCGCCATTGTCCCGCGGCGCAGGGGAGTAGACCGTCTGCTCCTCCACCACCACCGCGGCGTCCACGTCCGCCTCGCTCCAGGACCTACCCGCAGGCGGATGAGGATACTCCGGCAAAGGCCCACCCGGTCGATAACATCCAGGCCAAACGAGGAGAACGGCGAAGGAGAGAGCGAAGGCAGCTTTGAGATATCTTTTCATCGTCACCCCCTTGGTAATCCCCCCGAACGGCAATTCCCGCTGGGCTACTCCTTCGGACATGCGGCTGGGAATTCATGAACAGGATAGCACCTCAACCCCCGTCTATCCATCGATCTCCATAATAATGTCATTCGTGCCATCTGTCAAACATGCATCCACATTTTCGCCATGAAACCTAAGGATCTGCTCGTAGAGCCGAGGCTCGATAGAGGTGCGGCGACCGAGCAGAAAAAATCCTTTTTATGCCTATATAAGGCAAGGCGATGGTGGTATGCGAAAGAGATAGGCGTTCCAAAAGAGAGTGCGCGTTGCCAATCGACGGTTGAAGTAATATTATGAATATAAAGGTCTTATAGGTTTGTGAGGCAGATCGTTCGGAGGTCCAAGCCTTTCGGCCTGGGCCTCCTGTCACTTTAGGAACGGGAAAAGAAAGGAGATGCCAAATGAAGGTCGGCCCCTTCAAGACGGTGGTGCTTCACTACCAACTCTATGATGAGGAGGGCGTGCTCCTCGACTCCTCACCCGAGGGACACCCTTTCAGCTTCGTCTTTGGCGAGGGAAGCATCATACCGGGGCTGGAAAGGGAGCTGGAAGGCATGGAGCCCGGCGAGAACAAGGAAATCGTGGTGCAGCCGGAGGACGCCTACGGTCCGAAGAATCCCAACCTCATCCAGAGAGTCCCTCGGGAAATGTTCTCCGGCGGGGCCGAGCTCGAGGTGGGCATGTCCTACACGGGACGTACGGACGCGGGAAACGTGGTCAATTTCACCGTCACCGACATGGACGAGGAGAACGTGGAAATCGACCTCAACCATCCCCTGGCGGGCAAGGTCTTGCGCTTCAAGGTAACCATCGAGGACGTGCTCGACTAGCGGCGTCCCACGCTCGGAACGCGGTCGGCCGGGAACGAAATGTCGCGGCCTATGCGAGGAGAGGAAGGAAATTAATGGGAGAGAAGGTTCCGGTCGGCCCCGGAGAGAGGAGCCTGTCCCCGGATCGGGCAGCCGAAGGTCCCCGGCACGGACGTGCTAAGGATCCCCGGCTGGAGGCCCTGATATCGGATTGGAAAAGGGGAGAGAGGGACCGCTGGCGAGGGCACGGAAAATCCACGGGCAAACGCAAGCGCTGACTCCTTAACAATGCAAAACGGACATGCGCTCACGAGGACTGCCGCTCCTCCGGGGTTAGGCCCTGCCGCTCCTCCAGCCCCAACAACGGCAGCAGCTTGCTCTTTCCGATGGCCTTCCAGTGATACTCGCGGAAGACGTGCTTGAAATGCTGATAGGTGGCGTGGGAGGACAGGAATTCGTGGATCCTTCCGGCAACGGCCCGTGGGTCTTCATCCAATTCCACCACAATGGCGTTCCCTGTTTCGCCCAGCACTTCCCGCAAAGTGGGTATGTTGGTGCACACGACGGGCATGCGCAGGAGGCCGGCCTCCAGAAGCGGCAGGCCGAAGCCTTCCGTATGGCTGGTTAGGAGCAACACGTCGGCCAGTGAGTATATGTCTCGGGTCGATTTCCAATCGGCGACGGTCGTGGTGCCGTCCGCCATGCGGTGCTCTCCCAGAAAGAGCACGTGCTCATCCATCTCCAGGTCCCTCACCAGCGCCTTCAGGCGCTCGAAATAACTCCCGGCTTCCGAATTGTGCGGATCGAGGTAACCGGTGATGATGAGGAGGAGGTTAGGATAATAGTAACGGAGGGCTCGGCATATTCTTACGGACATTTCCAGATTTTTCCTCGGGGTGATGCGCACCGGAGATATGACGTTCAGGTCCCTCTCATAAAGGGAGAATTCCTCAATCAGCGCCGCCGCCTGGGGGGCCAGGGAAAGAAAATGAGAAAGGTCGATGCCGTTTCTCACAACCTCTATTTCCTCTTCCGGTAGGCTTAGGAGTCGGGAGAACTGAGAGCGCCGGTGCTCGGTGATGGTCACGTACCGGACCCCGGGAACCGGGGTGGTGATAAGCTCGTAAAGTGGTTCGTCGCGGGGTAGGCAGTAGGAGGGGTCGAAATAGGGAGAGTCGTGGCACCAGGCGATGGCCTTGAGGGAACCTTTTTCCAGGAGCATGCGTAAAGCGGCGGTGGCCACGAGATTGAAGGGCATGGTCAGCATGTTGTGCACGATAACCGCCTGGAAATCCGCCATGGCCTCTTTCAGCTTCTCGCGCAGGGCTTCGGCCGCCTTTGGGATCTCCTCTACGGAGATGCCTCGAAACGCCGGGAAATTGGAGGAGAGCTCCGGTATGAGCAATACCTCGACTTCCGGAGCGAAATCCCCTCCCGTGCCGGCGACGACCCGCACCCGTAGCCCGTGATCGGCCAGAAAACAAGCCTGATTGCGCAGGATGGTCTCCACGCCGCCTACCACCGGCGGGGCGCTGTAGTGGACAATGGCCACGCCAGGGCGACGACCACCGCGAAAATCATGCGCTCTTGGCTCCATGAGTCCATTATATAGGTGGGCCTCCGATCATTCCGAGTGCTCGTGGTCCGCAGGCCACTCTGCAATATCGGTCGACCCATAAACAGAAAGCCAGGCCGGGCCCCTCGCCTTCAGCCTGGTTTCTTTACTGGCACGCCCGGAGGGAGTCGAACCCCCAACCTACGGATCCGTAGTCCGTCGCTCTATCCAGTTGAGCTACGGGCGCACGCTTTACACTCGTCTTTCTGGTCAAACGACGATATATATTTTACCTTCTTCCCGCCTCCAAGCCAATACACCCGGCATACTCCACCACCCGTTGTGCCATGATCCCCAGATCGAACACTGAGATCACCCCGTTCTTCCTTTCCGACCCGGTTGTCTCGTCAGGATGATGGGGTGGTCTCTCGATCTTTTTAAACCACAAAGCGCCACTGGATCGATGCGGCATCGCCGCCTCGTGCCCTCCGAAGTTCGCAAAGGCCTCCTCTTTCTCAACCCGGCGTGCCGCGGCGACCTTGAAGGTTATGACGTGTCTGCAGCTACCCGCTACAGGGGATGCCGGATTGCCTTGTGGCTACAGACCGAGCTCGCTTTCGCCGAGCTGGGAATCGGAGAAGTCTTCCGGACTCACCGATTCCATGGTCCGGTCGAGTTCTTGGAGCAGGGAATCCATGTCCGAACGGTCCTCTACCTCTATCTGCATCTCCCGGTTACCCGACGGCATAGGAACCTCCCCGCCCTCCTCCTTTCCGCAGGATGAGGCCGCGAGAGAAGAGCTCAGCAGAATGAGGGTCACCAGACCCATGCCCGCGGACCTCTTAAGCTTTCCGCCAATCACTTCGCACCCCCTTCAAATCGACTTTTCGCCGGTCAGGCTGACTCGGGAAATTGTTCTTTCAGGTCCTGGATGTCGGCGCGTATGGTCTGCTGATAGAACAGCCGTATGTCCATCACGTCCTGGCGGACTACTTGTAGGAGCCGGCGAGCCTCGCGGAGCATGGCGTAAAAACTGCCTTTAGCTTGCTCCGGTGAAAGTCCGGCGATCTCCTCGAGCTTCCGGATGAAAGCCTGGTAATCCTGGCTGAACTTAGCGAACATACTCCCCCAGGTGTTTAAGTCCTGCTCCAACTTGGAGACGTCGTACCCCTTGGCCCTCGCCCATTCCAATAATTCCTCTACGGTACTCCTCACTCGCTCATACGTCTCCTGGTGCCTCTGCTGATTGTTGTTGAAGCGGGCGATGATGAGCTCTATGCGCTTTTGAACCAACTCCCAGCGTTCCTGTAAGCGCTCCTGTAAGCGGGTCTCCGTACCGGGCTGACCCTCCTGGGCCAAGGCGGGCGCGGCGGAGAAGGCAAGCACTGCGACCACCATGCCCACCAAAATGAAAGCCCTCCTCATCTTCATCCCCTCCTTTCGTCGAACCTCCTTTGCCGGGCCCCTCGGACTTCCGCCGGCATCGGAAAAGCCGGCCGTGGAGAGCACGATTCGCATACCATCTCGGTAAGCCAAAAAGCTGCTCTCCTTTCTCGCATCCTTCCCATGGGCGGCCTCCCGGCCGTGTGCCATCGCCTATATCTTCGGGCGCACCGATTAAGAAATTGTTAACTAACTGATAAATCGTTGCAAAATCCCTTTAGCCTTCGCTCCACCTCCCCGCCTTCTCCTGCCTGCCGCGCGCAAAGCCGGCCGAAATCGCGCCGCGAGGGCAAGCCCTACGACATTCCAAACACCTTATGCATTCCGGCGAATCGGGGTCAGCGAAGATGTCGATGTCCACGGGGCAAACCCGGCGGCACTTGCCGCAGGCATCGCATCTATCCTCGTCGACCTCCAGCCGATAAAAGCTGAGGGGATTGCAGAGGCCGAGCACGGCCCCCAAGGGACACGCAGCCCGGCAGAAAGGTCGCTTGGAGAACATGAACCAGACCAGGAAGCCCACCAGGATAGCCACCTTAAACCAAAAAAACCAGCCGGCGGTAGGGAGCCCTCCTGTGGGTGGTGCCAGCTTCAGGACCACTCCGCCCTCCAGTGACCCCACGGGGCATAAGCGGGAGAACCAGCTAACCCCCGTGAATAGGGGAGCGACGATCACCAGGGCGACGAGGACCAGGTATCTTCCGCGGCGAATCAGGCGGGGAAGCTCCATTTTGGGCACGGGAATCTTGTACAGCAGGTCCTGCAGAAGACCGAAGGGACAGATCCAGCCGCAAGGCATCCTTCCTACGACAGTCCCTACCAGGCCCACCGATCCCAGCACGTACATAAGTGCGCTGAGGCCCTTGACGACCTGCTCCTTCGCCCCGCTTAGTCTTCCGGAAAGCAATCGGAACGAGTGTTGGAGGCTGCCGATCGGGCAGGAGAAGACCGTCAGCGGGCAAGCATAGCAGTTCAAGCCCGGGATGCAAACCTTCTTGAGGCCACCTTGATAAATGGCTCGGGAAGAAAAATAGGAAAAATACGGGTTTATGGCCAGCGCAGCAAGGGCCTGGGTTATCCTCCTCGCGCCCATGATAAAGATGGTCTAGATAATGCCGATGCAGTCCAGGCAGACGACAGCAGCGTTGGCGTAAACCGTCCGCGGTCCCTCCCAGAGTAGGGAAAGGCTCAACGCCAGTGCGAAAAGAGCTGCCATGGCCCAAGTTATCCTCGATCTGAGGGGCTTACCTTCAGCAAGACGCGGGACTCTCCTCCTCAACCTCACTCACCTCCACGACTCGCCATCTTAGATCCAAAGCCTTGTTCCCAGTTTTACCCATTCCGAGGATCTTGTCGAGTGCCTCTCCGCATATGCGCCGAAGAAACGCCTGTAGTAGAATCGTGACGTTCGGGTTCCATGGGAATCTCCGACGACCCGTCGCTGAGCCGAGTATGAAGGGGGCAGTATATGTAAACAAGACGGAGGGGGAAGATGACGCGTGGAGAGAAAGGATGGGCGCTGGTCACCGGGGCCTCAAGCGGAATTGGGGAAGCTTTCGCCAGAAGACTGGCCTTCGAAGGCTATGATCTCATCATCGTAGCCAGGCGGGTAGAACTCCTGGAAAGACTGGCCAGCGAGCTCTGCCGGAGCTGCGGCGTCGCCGTGGAGGTTGAGCCCGCCGACCTTAGCGTGGAAAGCGATATCGCCAGGGTGGCACAACGCATAGCGGAAGTGGGTCCCCTTGCCGTATTGGTGAACAACGCCGGTTTCTCCACCGCCGAGAAGTTCATGGAGGCGGACCTGCAGAGTCAGCTGCGAATGATCTACGTGCACAACCTGGCCACCATCTGGCTCACCCACGCCGCCCTGCGGGGGATGATCTCACATGGCCGGGGTAGCATCATCAACGTTTCCTCCGTTGCCGGCCTTATTCCCGCTCCTTATAACGCCGCATACGACGCCACCAAGGCCTTTCTGGTGCTTTTCTCCGAGGGGCTGCACCAGGAATTGCGGGGAACAGGTGTCAGGGTGCAGGCTCTTTGCCCTGGATATACGCACACGGGCTTTCACGCCTCGATCGGCGTGGAGAGAAAAATCCCCGAGCCTTTCTGGCTGACCCCGGAGGAGGTGGTAGATGCCTCTCTTTCCGCCCTGGAGAGGGGCGCCGTCGTTTGCGTTCCCGGAAAGAAGCAGCATCTCTTCGTCTCCTTAATGCTGGCCTTGCCCCGTCCCCTGCGGTACCGACTAATCCGCCTGGTTGAACGGTGACTTACGACCCCCCGAACCGGCCTTGACCATTTTCCCGTTTGCCCGATTGGGCGACTCTCCCTGTCGAAGATCGGACTCCCTCCGAACATCGAGGATCCGCCTTCTTCTGGCGGAAGGGGAGGGATTCGAACCCTCGAGGCGGCTTTCGCCACTCCACCCCGATTCCCCGGTCGGGCGGTTCCCCTCAAAAAGGCCCCAGGCTTTTTGGAGGGCCTGGCGGTTCTTCTGGCGGAAGGGGAGGGATTCGAACCCTCGAGGCGGCTTTCGCCACCCACACGATTTCCAGTCGTGCTCCTTAGGCCAGACTCGGACACCCTTCCGCGGACTCCATTCCGTGTCTCCTGCGATCCAGGCGACAGAAATAATTATAGATACGGGCTCCGCCGCTTTCCAGCGGAATAGGCATTTCCTGCCGGATCCGGCTCCTTGCGGCGCGGCGGTTTTTCGCAGTCCTCGCCGGCCTTACTCCTTGGCGACCTCCTTTTCTCGCTCCTCCAGGATGAGTTCCGCCGCCCTTTTCGCTGCCCTCCCCACCACCTCTGAGCAGTGCTCCAACATTCCCGACCGAAAGGCTTCCTTGAGTTCTCCGGGATCGTAAAGGTCGTAGGTCCTTCCCATCAGCTTCCGCTGGATGTCGTGACACCGGCAGCTCCCGTAGCTCTCCACGAAGAAATCGTGCAGCTCCTTGCACAGGAGGTAGGACCGCATGGGCTTCATCACGTCTCGGTGGTCCTTCCGCTCCCTGCCGAACAACAGGCCGATGACCATACACCCCCCGGTCAAAGCCCCGCAGGAGCCGTCCCCCGTCAAGCCTATGCCGTCGGCAAGCCCGCTGGCCGCCTTGAACACCCCCTCCTCCTCCATGTTTAACGCATCGAGGAGTCCGGCCACCACGGACTGGGCGCATCCCGTGCAAGTGGCCTCGTACTCCTTGGCCTTCCTGTAAACCTCCTCCGCGAACGAGCAAGCCTCCTCATTCATGCGCATCGCCTCCTCCGCACTTGCCTCGAAGTCCACCCGACTGAAGCCGTTGCACACCGATCCCTGAAGCGCGCTCCATCATGGAGGCGCAAGCACATTCTAACCCGTCCTTAAACGATCTCGAGAGTCCCGGGGCTCCGCGCACAACTTGAGAGCGATATTTTTCCCCGCCTGCTACGTTGTTGCCGTCGCGAGAGGATGGTATAAAGGGATTGTCTCCCCCACAAGACCTGTAGCGATGGGGCTTGAGGCCCGTTAAAGGGAGGTGGACCTTGGCGGTTCTGGGCATAGACCTCGGCGGGACCAAAACGGCGGGCATTCTTTACCACCAGGGCGAGATATTGGAAAGATGCCGGAGCACAACGGACATCACCTCCTCAGAAACGGTCATCGAGGGTATTCTGTCCACATGCTCGCGACTGCTGGAATCCTCCCGCTCCCGGGGAATTACGGTGGATTCCATCGGTTTGGGCATCGCCGGCTTCATCGACTTCGAGCGAGGCGTGGTGACCGAAGCCCCCAACCATCCTCTCCATGAGACGCCGGTAAAGGACATCCTCCAGTCTGCCTTCGGGTTGCCGGTCATCGTGGACAACGACGCCAACGTGGCCGCCCTGGCCGAGGCCAGGCTGGGAGCCGGCAGGGGCTCGCGCTACCTGGTGCATCTCACCCTGGGCACGGGCATCGGCGGGGGTATAGTGATAGACGGCGAGGTTTACCGGGGAGCCCAGGGGGCTGCCGCCGAGCTGGGACACATGATAATCGACGAGAACGGTCCTATCTGCAACTGCGGCGCCCGCGGCTGCCTAGAGGCACTGGCCTCCGGGGTAGCCATCTACAAACGAGTAGAGGAACTCTCCTGGACCAAGAAGAGATCGCCTATGCTGGACGAGTTCCGCGCGAATCCCCTTTCCTTTCGTGCCGAGGCCGTGGGGCGACACGCCGCGGAGGGGGACGAGCTGGCCCTCTCCATCCTGAGGGACGCCGGCAAGCATCTGGGGGTGGGGATAACCTCCATCATCAATATCTTCAACCCCGATGCGGTGACCCTGAGCGGAGGTCTTCTAGGCTGTTTCTCCTTCATGGAGGAGGAAATGCGCCTAACGGTGGACGGCATGGCCATCCCCATCAGCCGCAGGCACGCCAAGATCCTTACCAGCACCCTGGGAGAAGACGGCGGAACTCTAGGCGCTGCTCTCCTGGCCGCTTCCCTCGCCGGTTGAAGCCAAGCCCTCGCTGCCGCAGCAGACGTCCGCCCGGCCAAAGCTCGCGCCCGCCGATGATGAACCGGCAGGAGTTATTCGGCAGGACAAGGGGGGCTTAGCGATGGAAGAGAACGCCTTGAGGCCCGCGGACGTGGCAAGGCTGGTAGGCCGGATGTTAAAGCACCTCGTCCGCCATCCTTTTACCCTGAAGAAGGTGTTTTGGAGCGGGAACCCCAGATATGGTTCGGTCTTATGGACCATCCCCTTGACCGCCGCGGAGGCCCTGTTGCCGACCCCTTTTCCGCCCTCGGCAAGTTCTTCGCCGGAAGGCCGACTGCGTCCTGAAGATGGGGCTTAAAAGCGAGAGGGAAATTCCTTTTTCTTCAGGGCCAAAGCCTACAACGTTTACCTGCTTCGCGGCACCAACATTTCCGCCGGCGCCCACAGGTACAAGGCCACCAGGATCACCCCATTCCGGGAATATACCCTACGCCTGGACTTCCTCCGGCCGGCCGCCTACCGCCTGCGCCTGGCGAAGGGGCCCTCGGTGCCGGAGCATCGTACGGAGATGGCGGCGGGCGATATCGGCAGGGATATGGAGGTTAGATACCAGGATATGGAAGATAGGTACCGCCTCATCGCTAACCGGCTTGTCCTGGACGTGTTCAGGAAAAACTTCCGGATGGAGATCCGCAGGGCCGACGGCTCCATCATCACCGAGACCGGCGGGAAGACCAAGAGCGAATGGGGGTTGTCCATAGATTCCTGGCCCCTGGGCTTTCTCCACGACCACAAAACTCGTCGTACCTATAGGGTAGAGTCCTTTCTCCTTTATCCGGCCGAGGCCGTATACGGCCTCGGCGAGAAATTCAGCTCCCTCGACCGCGTCGGTCAGAACATCGGGCTGTGGAACTGCGAAGGCATAGCAAACACCTCCTGGAGGGCTTACAAACACGTGCCCTTCTTCATGAGTACACGCGGCTATGGGATATTCGTCAACGAGAGCAGGCCCATCCAATTCTGGGATAGGAACGCGGGAGATCTGCAAGAACGTTATGGCCGTAGAATCCGACCTCATCGATTACTATTTCTTCGCGGGCACCCCAAAGGAGATACTCGAGGCCCACACCGACCTCACCGGCAAGCCTCCCATACTCCCTAAGCGGTCCTTCGGAGCCTGGATGAGCCGGGTTTCCTACCGGAGTCAGGTGGAGGTCTTGGAAGTCGCCTCCAGGCTGCGCTCCGAGGGCTTCCCCTGCGATGTCATAAACATAGACGTCGGCTGGTTCGAGGAGGAATGGCGTTGCGACTGGGAGGTCAGCCGCGAGCGGTTCCCCGATCCGCCCACCATGTTCCGCCGCCTGAAGGAGATGGGCTTCAAAGTATGCCTCTGGCAGATTCCGTATGTGGTGGACGACCTTCCCGTCGCCGCGGAAGCCCGGGAGGGAGGCGCCTTGGCCGATAACCGAGGGCCTTTTTTCTTCCTCATCTATCCAGCCCACGCCATTGACTTCTTCCGGCCGGAGGGCATCTCCTGGTACCAGGAAAAGCTGAAGCCCCTTTTAGAGATGGGAGCAGCAGCCGTCAAGGTGGATTTCGGGGAGGGCATCGAGCGCCACATGTCCTTCGCGCGCTTTTCCGGAACGGAGATGCACAACCTATACCCTCTCCTCTATCACCGTGCCGCCTTCGAGATAACGGAGAAGGTGCGCGGCAATTTACCACATCGACCACCAGTTCCTCTTCGGTCGTTGCCTTTTGGTGGCCCCCGTCCTCACCGAGGAGGATCGTAGGTCCGTGTACTTCCCTGCCGGGAGATGGTACGACTTCTGGACCGGCAAGATTCACGAGGAGCCAGCTTGGAAAGATTACCTTTGCCCCTTGGACCGCATCCCCCTTTTCGTGCGCGAGGGAACCGCTCTACCCCTGGGGCCCGTCATGCAATACGTGGGCGAGAAAGATCAGGGGGAAGAACTCATCCTGGTGGTCTGTCCCGGCGAGGACGGCTCTGCCTCCTACGACCTTGAGGACGAGGGGCCCTTTACCGGTTGAGGGGGTCGCTGGTCGACCACGGCATCGTGGCGGAGTCGAATCCCGTCTTGGAAAGGCTCCTTGCGGTGCCGCCGGGGCCGGAGGTTCTCAAGGCCATAGGCGGCGGGCCCTAGCTCCTTTTCGGATCCCGACCCCACGTCGCATCCGCGTGGCCCTTTGGGGACTCGCTTTCCCCGGCCCCTCCCGAGTGATACAAAGTCTCCGCCACTATCCCCATAGGCATTACCAAGGCCACGGTTAGGCCGAGCCTGAGAAGGGTGAACTTCCAACCCAAGAACTGCAGTTCCATGAGCTCCTGGGGCAGCTTAATGCAAGCCCAGGCGGAGAGAAAGACCATCACGTTGGCCAAGCGCGCGCCCTTCTTGAGAAGCATCGCCGCCAGAGGAAAGGCCACGTAGAGAGGCCCGGTGGGAAGGGTCCCCAGTAAAATGGAGATCATAAGGCCGGGCAACCCCGATTCTTTGCCGAGGTATTTCACCACCGTTTCGCGCCTCACCCATACGGCGAAAAGCCCCATGAGAATCATCACCGCGGGTAGTATAAAAACCAATTCTTGGAAATATTCCCAGGATATGTGAAGGGCCCGAGAGCCTTTTTCGCGGTACACTATGCCTAGGCCGGCAAAGGCGACGATGGAAAGGGCCAGGAAAAGGAGGTCCCATCTGATCTTCTTCCTCCAAGGAACACCTGCTTTCTCCTGTTTTTCCGGTGAATCCACCTCTTTGTTCATCGCCTTTCCTCCGCCTCGACCTTGACTTTGCACGATCGCAGTCCCATTCCCTTCCAACCCCTCGCAGTTAGCGCTCTTCTTTCGGCTCGCCCTATTGCAATCTCGCCTCACTCCCCATCTCATTCACAGGATCAACCCCATGATCAACGCGATGACCAGCGCGACCACAAAGCTCAATCCGTTGCGCAATAGGGCGAACCGCTTGCCGAGCTCCTTTATCTCCAGGGGGAGAAAGACAAAACCTATCATGGTCAAGGTGGTGATAAATGCCGCCATGGCCATGGTCCCCGCGCCCATTTTCAAAAGCGAGCTGGCCAGCGGAAAGGCGATGAGGGCGGGGATGAAGAGCACCGATCCAAGTGCGGCGGCAATCAGTAGGCCCAGCACACCTTTTTCGCTCCCTATGGTGGAAGCTATCCACTGGGCGGGAATGAACCCTACGATAAGGCCTATCACGGCTATGATCGCCAGGACGCTTGGTCCCATGCGCTTAACCGCGTTCCAGGCTATGCGCAACGCGGTCTTGGTCTTCTCCCGGTCCTTGATCAGGGAGAGCAAGAGGCATATCGCCACCAGGGAATCTATAACCACAGCCGTCAGAGACATCCCGGCTACCTCCTGTTCCAAGCCCCTACGTTGAGATCTTCTGCCCTTTCGCTCTTTCCCGTCTCGCGACCGCTTCAGCCTCAAAGAGAGGGGGTCACGGTCCCCCGGACTAAAATGTTTGACACATCTATATGTTATTAACATATAGTATTAATGTCAATATGTTGAACTAATCCTTATCCTTGATATAGATCAATCTCGAGAGAAGCGTACGGCGTTCATCCCGCCACGACAAGGTGTATCTAATCATAGAGCGCGCGCCGGGAAAGGAAACGTTAACCGCCTTCGAGAGAACCTGACTTAAGACTCGAAATTGAACACGAAAGGAGGCCGAGATATATGGGGTTTATTGCCGATTGTTTTGGGGGATTGGCCCCCTGGAGCGATGGAGGTTGGATCTGGATGGGATTGATGATGTTTTTCGGACCGGCGCTGACGGCGGTTTTTCTTTACGCCGCCTTCAAGTACGTCTCGCACGGCTCCGCCCTCGGAAACTGCGCCTAGGCCGGGCAAATGCCACTGGACATCGTGCGTAAACGATATGCGTCCGGCGAAATCGCCAGAGAGGAGTACGAGCGCTTTAAGGCCGATCTTAGCGGTTAAAGGGGCGTCCAAGGGTGGAGCGTCGGCGACAAAGGTCCCTCCATGAAGAGGCCTTGGGGCCTTTGCCGCTCCATACCGAAATGTCCTCTTTTTTCGCCCCCGAGAGTGCGTAAATGCGCGGTGGTTCATAGGCCTCGATTCTGCGCTCGGGCTTTCGCGCTCGCCCTCCCCTTGGTCTTGGAGGCCGCACAGAGAGTTGTCCCGCTCAATCGTTGCAGTCCAGGCGCCGCGAGGCGATCATGTCCGCGCCGGTGCCCAATATGTCCCTGTATATCACCTGGCCTTCCCGTATCGGCGCCTCGACCTCCACGTCCGCCAGAGTCCTTACGGCCTCTCTGACCAATGGTTTGGGTATGGGCTTGGTGGAGACCACGGGGAGCAAGGGAATGACGCCGTTCCGCACCCTGACCGTGGTGGTCACCATGCGGCGGGGATCTCGGAACTCCTCTTCGGCGTAGCGCCTCCCCACCTCGCATTCGTTCCCGGAGACTTGGACGACCACCCCGCCCTCCTCCACCAGCTCCAGGGAACAGCTGAGCGGGCAGTGGATGCAGGTGAAGGCGTGCTTCTTCCTCATCCTTTCCCCATCCTTTGCTCGGGTCCCCGCTCCGATTCTTTATCCTCCGGCAATACTTCCACCGTGAGATCACCCCGCGAGAGGGCCTCTTTCAGTCTCTCGGGATCCGCCCTTAGCCTCACCATCTCGGGAGGGCGCACCATCCTGACCTTCCTCGCCGCCAGGGGGGTGCCGTCCGTTACCAACTGTGCCCGTACCGCCCTTTCCGGCCGGCTGACCCTGAAGTAAAAGTACACCTCTTTTTCGCTTCCACTTAAAAGCTGGGGCACCACGAATCTCACGTTACGTCCGGGACGCAAGCGCAAGGCCTCCCCCTTCCTCTCCTTCCTCCCCAGGACGTACTCAGCGGCAGCGCGCCCGGCGATCTCCGCAGTGTGAGTCACGTAGTCCACTAGATCGAAGACGTTCACAACGTTCCCGCAGGCGAAAATGCCCTCCACGGAGGTCTCCATGTTCTCGTCCACCACCGGTCCACCCGTGGCCGGGTCAAGCAGGACTCCAGCTCTCTTGGAGAGCTCGTTCTCCGGTATTAACCCCACGGAAAGGACCAGAGCGTCGCAAAGCACCAGCCTCTCCGTTCCCGGCACAGGCTTCAGGTTGTCGTTCACCCGAGATACGGTGACCGCCTCCACCCTCTTCCTCCCATGGATGAAGGTAACGGTATGCGAGAGGTGTAGGGGTATGTCGTAATCGTAGAGGCACTGGACCAGATTGCGGGTCAGACCGCCAGGGTGATCCATTATCTCATAGACCCCTTCCACCTCCGCTCCCTCGAGAGCGAAGCGCCGGGCCATGATCAACCCGATGTCCCCCGAGCCCAGGATAACTACCCGGCGACCGGGCATGAGGCCTTCTATGTTGATGTCCCTCTGAGCGGCCCCGGCACAGATGACCCCGGCGGGGCGGTAACCGGGTATGAGTATCTGGTGGCGCGTCCTCTCGCGGCATCCCATGGCCAGCACGACCGCTTTGGGTTTTATTTCCATAACACCGTCCCGGGAGTTGACGGCGGTCAGGCTCCGATCCGCCCGCAGATCCAGGACCATGGTGTTCAGCTTGACCTCGATGTCCGACCCCTCTACCCGGTCGACATAACGCTGCGCGTATTGGGGACCGGTCAGGGTCTCCCCGAAGACCATGGATCCGAATCCGTCGTGGATGCACTGGGGGAGGATGCCTCCCAGCTCGACGTCCCTCTCGACGATCATCACGTCCTTCAATCCGGCTTCACAGGCGGCCAAAGCGGCCCCCAGGCCCGCCGGTCCGGCCCCTATGACCACCAGTTCCGGCTTCCTAACCTTGGCCATGCCTTGCCCTTTCCGTTCGCAGAAAGCCCTTGGTCTCCGCCAGGTAAATGGGCGACCCCTCTCCGCTCTTGGTCACCTCGGTGACCGGCACTCCTAGCTCTCTCGCCAGGATGCCCGCAACCCGGTGTCCGCAGAAGCCTCCTTGGCAGCGTCCCATCCCCGTTCTGGTACGCCTTTTGACACCGTCCATATCCCTGGCGGGCACGAGGGAATGTATCGCCGCCAGAACTTCCGCCTCGGTCACGTACTCGCATCGACAGACGATGTTCCCCCACCGCGGATCCATCTTGATCAACCGGTTGCGTTCCTTGTCGTCCAGCTCGGCGAAGCGCGGGGTGGCAGGCCGTAAGGACTTGAAGTCAGGCCGCGGCTCTCGAGGAATGCCCAGCTCGTGGAGGAAACCCATCACCATCTCCACGATGGCCGGGGCGGAAGCCAACCCCGGCGATTGGATGCCGGCCACGTTGACGAAACCCCTCACCCTATCCGAGGGTTCGATGATGAAATCCTCCTCGTGGGTGGGGGCGCGCACACCGCTGAAGGCGGAGATCACCGCATCTTTGGGAAAATTCGGAAATAAGTAATGGAAACGCTCGAATATCTCCTCTATCTCCTCCGCCGAGACGGAGGTGTCGTATTTGTCGTCCACCTCCACTGCTGTGGGCCCGAGCTGTAGGTTGCCCTCCACGGTGGGCATGGCCCCGCCCCCTTTGGAGCGCTCCTTCTTCATGCCCGGCATCCTGAAAAGGGCCACACTGGAACGCACGTATTCACTGGTCACCTGGCGGTCGAAGAGCAGGGTGGCTCCCTTGCGGGGGTGGATGCGGAAGCCCCCCGCACCGGCCATATCCGCCACCTCGTCGGCGAAAACTCCGGCGGCATTGACCACCAGCGAGGTGGATATCTCTCCTCGATTGGTGATCACTCCCTTCACCGCGCCGTCCACGACCCTTATGCCCACTACCTCGGTGTTGCAAAATATCCGTGCTCCGTTCATCACCGCATGCTCCGCCAGGGCTATGGTCAGTTTGTAGGGGCAGACTAGTCCGTAATTGGGATCGAAAACGCCGGAAACCACCTCCGGGGTCACGTTGGGCTCCCTTTCCAGGACCTCCTCGCGGGTAAGGATGCGTAGTCCTTCGATCCCCGCGGCCTCGCCGTAAGCAACTATGCCCCGCGGGATGTTCACTCGCAGGAGATCGTCAAGTTCCTCAGGGCTCATCTTTTCCGCGACCTGAGGGAGAATGGATCGGGGCGTGACCACGATGAGCAAGCCCTGCCGCTTGAAGTCCACGCCTAGGCCTTTCACGAATTCGTCGTACATCCGGTTGCCGCGCACGTTGAGCTTCTGCTTAAGGGTTCCGGCCTCCTCGCCTATACCCGAATGCACCTCGGCGTTGTTGGCCTTGCTGGCCCCGCAGGCCACATCGTTCTCCTTTTCCAAGACCAACACGTCGGGGGTGTAACGGGTGATCTCGCGGGCGATGGCACACCCGATGATCCCAGCTCCCACCACGATTGCCTGCGCCGAATCCGGCAGTTCAAGGTGGATCCTTCTCTTCAAGCTTGGCCGCCTCTCTTTCCCTTGAGTCCTTCGGTAATCGGCACTCCCCTGCGGCTTCCGCTCGTGGGGGACGTTCGATCCACCGGCGGGCTCCGCACCTTTTTTCTCCGCTCGAACCCTCCTTGCGGGAGGTGCCGGCGAAAATTTATTCTATACACATAACCCCTAACCTGTCAGGTGAAGTTCTTGGATTTGCTGGGTAGAGCGAAGGCTTCATAAAAGCGGCTTGTCCGCATTATCCGGCGAGAAGCCGACATCCATCAGCGAGACACCATGGAGTTGGCCTGGTTGGGGCAGAACCTGACGCACAGCCCGCAACCCTGGCACTTGGCGACTCGCGCCTTTCCTCCCGCCACGCTCCGTTCCCCAAAGGCGCATACTTCCACACAGGTCCCGCATCCCTGGCATTTTTCGAGGTCCACTATAGAGCGGTATCTGGATGGAATATAATGGTAGCCATCTTCTTTAAAGGTGCGGTATCCGATTATGGGGAGGCACGAACAAGCGCAGCAATTGCAGATGACGAAGTAGTTGGCGCTGCCGCGGAAATACATGTGGCGGTCGAGCATCTGGACCAAGCCCTTCTCGTTGCTCTCTCGCACGATACGCAGGGCCTCCTCCTTGTCGATGGGTCGGTAATCCCGCGGGAAGAGCTCCAGCCAGATGGGGGCGCCGGTAAGGATGACGATGTCCGTCTCCAGGGGGTGGTCGCAGGCTCTGGTGGCCAGCCGGCAACGGCAAGGGCCCACGGCAATCCGCCCGTCCTCGGGAAGCCCCCGGATGAACTCCTCCATTTCCTCCAAGGTCATCACTTGGCTTACTATGGCCCTCTCGGCCATGAACTTGGCCAGGGCGTAGTAGAAGAATTTTCTCACCGGCGGTCTGGACATGAAGTCGCGGTTGAGCAGCCAGTAGAAGAAGGCCAGCAGCTGAACCTCGAAACGGGCATATAGCTTGAGCATGCGCTGCCGCACCCGGCTGTCCTCGGCGATGAACACGTCCCCCCAGTGAGCGGGAACCGAAGCCCAGAAGGGCGCTATCGCTTTCGACAGCACTACGGTCATGCGAACTATCTCTTTGCCCGGCATGGCCATCCCTCCCCAACCGAGATCTTCCCGTCCCCAAATCGACCACGGTAAGGCTGTAAGAGAGCGCTTTCCCCTCACGCTCAAAATCATCTTTAGCATACCACCTGCTTCAAGGCTGCACCGGCACGAATCTGCGCGATCCCAACGGCGCCCTTCGTCACGCAATCGCCTCCGAGTTTTGTCCACAAAGGTCCTGCGTGTCTTGGGGAGAAGGGGGTTGACCTACGACAAGGCATCAAGCCTGACCGGAAAGTAAACTTACTTCGTAAGCATGGCAAAAACGGGTGTGCGCGTAAACACTAGGTCCTTTTACGACAGCCGCGGCGCGAAGACCCCGTAAATCGGTCTGAAACGGGAAAAGGTCTTTGCGGCGCCCTAGGACAAGGTTGTGTGATCGCGAAAAAGTTCGTGGAGGAAGAAGATGTTTTGGAAGGAACTTTCGCCGGAGGAAGAGCGCGTAATAGTCCGAGGAGGCACGGAGCCTCCATTCAGCGGGGAATACACCGATCACTTCGAAGAAGGCACCTACATCTGTCGCAGATGCGGCGCACCCCTCTACCGTTCGGAGGACAAGTTTCACTCCGGATGCGGGTGGCCTTCCTTCGACGACGAGATCCCGGGAGCGATTAAGCGCCGCCCGGATCCCGACGGGAGGAGGACGGAGATATCTTGCGCCTCATGTGGTGCCCACCTTGGGCACGTCTTCACCGGCGAGGGTTTCACCCCCAAGAACGTGAGACATTGCGTCAACTCCATCTCGCTTCGCTTCCTGCCCGCCGCCGAAAGGATCGTGCTGGGAGGCGGCTGCTTCTGGTGTACCGAAGCGGTCTTTAGACGCGTCCCCGGCGTGATCTCCGTAACACCCGGTTATGCAGGGGGTTTCGTGCCCCATCCCACCTACAGCCAGGTTTGTGAGGGCTCCACCGGACACGCCGAGGTCGTTCTGGTCGAGTTCGATCCTCGCCAGGTGTCTTTGCGGGAAATCCTGGAGGTGTTCTTCGCCTGCCACGACCCTACTTCGCTCAACCGGCAAGGCAATGACGTGGGCACCCAATATCGATCTATAATCCTGTGTTCCAGCGACTTGCAGCGAGAGGAGGTGGAGGCTATCGTCAGGGAAGTCTCCCGACGATTCGACCGCCCGCTGATGACCGAGGTGGAGCTGCTCAAGGACTTTTACCCGGCGGAGGATTGCCACTTCCGATATTTCGAACGGTATCCCGACCAGCCTTATTGCCGCCTGGTCATCGCCGAGAAACTGAGGAGTTTAAGCGGACTTCTCGGATGAGCGGCCACACGGTGAGGTGCGGGAAAGAACCGGGGCACTTGGGGCCGCTTTTTGCGTGGAGTTACGCTGGATCTGCTCATTGACCCTGATTACCCTCCGCACGAAAGCGGCTGGCGACTCCCGCCGGCTTACCCAATTTCGTCTCCGGGGCGTCGGAGAATCGAGCAGGCATATCGCCCCTCCGCAAAGTGGCCCTGGAATTCCCTCTTTTAGACTACCCGCCTTCCTGCAAGATAAAGATGACCGAGCATGTGGGGGCGGGACCCTATGAGAGGACAGAGGAGCGCAAGGGCTACCGCAACGGCTGAAAGCCGCGCACTCTAATCACCGCCGTTGGGGACCTCCACCTCCTGGTCCCACAGGCAAGAGAGGGCACCTTCTCCCCCTCCCTCTTCGAGCGATACCAGCGCTCGGACAAGGCCCTGGTCCTCGCTTTGATGGAGATGTACCTCAAGGGGGTCTCCACAAGAAAGGTGGCGGCCATAACCGAGAGGCTCTGCGGTCGCTCCTTCTCCTCCCAGCTGGTCTCCAAACTGGCCCGGGAGCTGGACGAAAAGCTCGCCGCCTGGAGAGAGCGGCCACTTGAAGGGGAGTACCCTTACCTCATAGTGGACGCCCGTTACGAGAAGGTCAGGGTGTGCGGCAAGGTGATCTCCCAGGGCATCCTGGTCTGCGTGGGAGTATCGGCTGAGGGCAAGCGGGAGATCCTGGCCGTGGAGATCGCCGATTCCGAGTCCCAGACCACCTGGTCGGATCTCTTCCGGAAACTGAGGAGACGGGGCCTTTCCGGAGTTAGGGCGGTCTCCGACGACCACGAGGGCATAAAAGCGGCGCCCTCCCGCCACTTGCAGGGTGCCTCGTGGCAGAGATGCCAGTGCCACTTCGTCCGCAACCTCCTCTCCCTGGCCCCCAAGGGCCAGAAGCAGGACCTGCACGCCGAGCTGCGGGCCATCTTCGACGCCCCAGATCTTAAGGTGGCCAGGCGCTTCCTGGCTGAGACGGTTGCCAAGTGGGAGAACATGCGCCCGGAGGTGGCGGAGAGGCTGGAGGAGGCGCAAGACGACGTGCTGGCATGCTTCCACTTCCCCGCCCCTCACCGCAGGAGGATAAGGACCACCAACTGTGCAGAAAGGCTGAACGAGGAGATCCGGCGCAGGACCCGGGTGGTGAGAATCTTCCCCAACCGGGAAGCGGCCCTCAGGCTCATCACCGCCCTCTGCGTGGAGCAGTCGGAGGAATGGGAGACGGGAAGGCGCTATCTCGACATGAGCCCACTTGAGGAAGAGGCGGTGGAGGACAATCCCGCGCCGGCGAGGATGGCCTCATAACGTCTCCCTTGACAACCCGAGAAGGAATATCCCCAAGCCACAAGAGCTGATGGCCTACGTGCCGTCACGTCCTTTTGCCCTTGGTTTGCGATACCGGAGGAAGATGACGGTGATTTGTCCTCTCCTCCCGCCAGAAGGAAAAAGACATTATCTTGGAGGGCGGAAATTTACAGAAAAACGTGGGCTTTACTAACCGGTTCGCCTCTCCTGCAATGCCTCCCGCCAACTTGTGCAAACCGTACTGCGAAGAGATTTCCGACCTTAACCTCGACAAAACTCTGCTCGCCCGCACTCGAGAGGGCCTGCAGGCCCGGATAGCCATCCTCCGGAAAAACGCAGTCAATTTCGCCTGGAAAAATGTGGGCTGATTTGCTCCTCTGTGCGGATTCTTATCAACGGCCCAACAGGGTCTGGCTCACAATCGCACGAATCCTAGGATCCACAAGGGAAATGGCGCGGCTATGTCTTCCCCTTCTTCCGGGAAAGCGTCGAAGTAAACATTTAACCCATTCAGGGGGGCTGAAATCTCGTCCAAGGCCATATGCCGGATCATTCATAAATGTAGGCCTACTAAGCTTAGGCCACACTCTTTTGTCCTTGCTGGCATAGCCCCTCGGCGGGCCGACGCCGATAACGCGGATTGCGCCCCAGACGGTTTTGCGCGTCGCCGATCGCAGGCCTTGGGGCGGGGGGCTCGGCAAGTCTATCCGTCATGCTCCGCATCGTTAGTCGGGGGGCGAGCGCTCAAGTCTTGTCTCCCACCAGAGGCCTAGTCGCATTCGCCTTTGATACCCCGCGGAGTCGTTGAAAGGGGGCAACCGAAGATTTAGATTATATCTCATGGGGCCGTGGGTCTGCGCGGCCTATAATCCGCGATGCTGGCCGGGAGCCGGCGGGGCATAAAGAAAGCGCCGGGTTCATGTCCCACCGGCCCAAAGGACTTTCCCCGAAGCGGTCGCGCCGAGAAGGAGGGCTTAAGGGCGGTGATTCGCACGCGAAGAGGTGTGGAGGCCTTCTTAAAACCGCTTGTTGTCCTCTTTTTCGTGGTAGTTGCCCTCCTTTTCGCCCTGATGACTGCCAAGGGCTTCCGGGAGCCCCTGACGCCCAGCGCGCCCGGTGAGCCCACTCTTTCTAACAAATTGCATCGCGACCTGGCCGATATCCTCGAAGAGCTCGGGTCCCTGCGCGTACACCGCCTTCGCCCGCAATGGGAGCTGGAAGTCGGCGGCAACGCCCGCCTCGCCCTATGCGCCGAAACGCTTCTCGTGGCTCTGGGCACGGGGTCTATCATCTGCGTGGAGGCGTCGACGGGCGCCGTCCGATGGAGCCAAGACCTCGGCGCCTGGATATCAGCAGAGCCGACGGCGTGGAACGGGATAGTCTTTGCGGGGACTGCGAACCGACTCCTCTTTGCCTTGGACCATGCGAGCGGCGCCCTTCTCTGGACCTTTACGGCCGATGGGGAAATCCTCTCCTCTCCCGTGGTAAGCGACGGCATCCTATACCTCTTGGCCGACAACAGCTCCCTCTCGGATTTCTCCAACCTCTTATACGCCCTGGATGCCGCCAGCGGCGCCCTTCTCTGGCAAGTGGACAGCAAGAGCTGGACTCCTTCTCCCCCCACCGTCAACGAATGGGGCGTCTTCACGGCCGGTTCGTCCTCCACGGTCATGGCGCTGGAAAAGCGAACCGGGGAGCAGCTATGGAGCCGGGAAATCGAAGGCGTCGTATATTCGTCTCTTCCAGTGGGGGCCGGCAAGGTGTTCGTATCCACGATCGACGGCTGGCTCTACGCCATGGATGCGAGCAGCGGAGCCGTCATATGGAAGCAGAACGTCGAAGAGTTCACCCCCTCCTCTCCCCTTCTCGCCGGCGATTCCCTGTGCATCAATTATTATGAGACCCGACTGACCGCCCTTTCCCCAGAGGACGGGTCAATCAGATGGACCCTCGACGCGGGCGGCCTCATGATGATCCCGTCCTGCGCTTCCCCGAATCGAGTTTATACCTACTTCCCGCGAGGCGTTCTCTTCGTGCTGGACGCGCGCTCCGGCAAAAGAACCGCCGCTTATGCCTTTCCATCCGACTTCGCCCGCCCTCCCCGCCTGGGCCAAGGCCAGGTCTTTGCCGTTTCCACGGATGGCTTCGTAAGGGCTTATCCCGCCCCCGGGATAGACCTTGTAGAATGACGATCTCGGGGAGACCATGATCGCTTGCTCGGAGCTCAACAGACCGCGTCGAAGCCGCGAGGCCTTCGCCAAGGCGCTTCGCTCGGAGCTCGCTTACCTCGGGATGGTTTCCATCACCGTCGTGCTCTACGGCCTATTGGCCCTTCTCTCCCTTTCGCCGAGCGGCGTGGTGGGCAAGATGTCCACCATCCAGCTTTCCGTGCAGAGAAACGCTTTTTTAAAAGGCGTGCTTGACGGCCTGGGCTTCAATACCGCAAGCGTTTTACGATTGCGCATCGCCTTCTACCTGCTCATCATCTGCATCGTGTTCTGCTATATATGGGCCGCATTCTTCTTTTCCCGCCGACACGGCAAAGGCCTCTTCTCCCTCCTTTCCGTTTTTTTAGCCCTCAACCTCATCCTGTTCTTCGTGCCTCCCTTGGGAAGTCGGGACCTTTTCTCCTACGTATTCTACGGGCGGATCTCCTCCGTATACCACCAGAATCCCTACGTCGCAACGCCTCAGAAGTTCGCCTCCGATCCCTTCTTTGCCTTGACCAGCCTGTACTGGAAGAGCACGGCCGTCGTCTACGGTCCTCTGTTCACTCTTCTATCCGGTCTTCTCGCCCGCCTCGCGGGAAACGGCATAGC
Organism: Candidatus Solincola quzhuomuensis; assembly: GCA_015711855.1. Lineage (GTDB taxonomy): Bacteria > Actinomycetota > Geothermincolia > Geothermincolales > RBG-13-55-18 > Solincola_A > Solincola_A quzhuomuensis. The sequence continues at coordinate 85,417 of JACVJF010000001.1, forward strand.
CATGAACATATACGTCTTCAAGCTCACGGCGATACTATGCAATCTGGCCTGCGTGATGCTCATCTGGAAAATCCTGGGTAGATTCGCTCCTCGCCGTCAAGCTCTGGGAACCATGCTCTATGCTTGGAATCCTCTTATCCTCGTCCATTCCGCAGGGGGAGCTCATAACGACGTGCTCATGGCTGCACTGGCCCTGGCTGCGCTGAGCCTCATGATGAGGGAGAGAAGGTACTTGGGCTTCTTCTTTCTATGTTTGTCCTTTCTGGTCAAATACATCACCGCCGTCTTTATGATTTCCTATGCCATCTACCTCTACCGCCGTACTTCCCGAAAGGCGTGGCTCAAGGATATGGGCGCTTTTGCCTCCATGTTCACCCTGACCTTCTTCGCGGCCTATCTTCCCTTCTGGGCGGGCGCGAAAACCTTTTCCCCCCTTCTCGGCAACCTCGGCCTCAGAAACCTGTACCTACCCGCCGGGTGGTTACTGGCGTGCGTGAGCCTTGTCCTGAGGGCGGTGTTCAACCTCCCGCCCGATGCCGCCTCGTTCGCCGCCAACGTCCTCTGCTCCCTGCTCCTTAACCTGCTTTTCGTGGTCGTTCTCTACCTCATCTCCAAGAACTGCCGGTCCGTCAAGAACTTGCCGCACGCCTGGTCGCTGGTGGCTCTCTCCTTTCTCCTGACCCGCATTTACTTCCTCCCCTGGTACCTCTTTTGGCTGTTCCCATTCCTCTGCCTGCGAAGGTGGGACCGCCTTTCAAAGACCAGCTTGCTTGTCGGCACACTGACCATCGTCTTGTTCGACCTGGTTCCGTGAAACGTGGGAGACCGCTCTTCGGCTTTAACGGCCATAGCACTGCTTGCGGTGGCGTCCAAGCGGATGAGGCGATGGCTGCCCTGGTCTTCGTTACGTCGTTAAAAACGTGAGCCGGAAGATTTTCTCTTCCGGCGTTTTTATGGTGGGCCTAACTGGATTCGAACCAGTGACCTCACCCTTATCAGGGGTGCGCTCTAACCTGCTGAGCTATAGGCCCCCGCGGATATAAATTATAATCTCCGCCTGCCTGGAGGACAAGAAATCCTGGGGATACCTCCTTAACCCGCCTATCTTAAACGAACTGTCGCACGGAGGCGGCTTCACACGTGAGGCGCCTCTTCTCTCCGAGATGTTTTCCGCGGTAGACGGCCGTGTTTCCCGGACACGCCTCGAGGGCTTCCCTGTCCGGCCCACATTATGCACAATTTCCACAACATGTTGTTGAAAAAAAGGCTTTGTCCTACAACATGTTGTATTGGTATGGCCTTACTCGCGTGGCCTACGATGCAGGGGAACCCGTTTTCGGCTGGCCCCCCTGTCACTCTCCCTGCTGAGGCGTCAAGCCCTCCGGGGGGCGGAAGTTATCCGCCGATACCTTTCCCACCCTGCGATACTCCCAATGGATGCGGGTGAGCGTCCTTCCGTTTGAGCTCGATTCCCACAGGGATGGGAGGTGTTCCGGCCCATCCATGCAGGCCCTGACGACTCGCCCGTCGGGCGTTTGCATGCGGAATTCCGCCCCGGACCAAAATCGCTCCAGATCAAAGTAGGGTTTCATGACCAGATGCGGTAGGAATCCGGCCTTGCGCAGGGCCTCCTCGTAAGCGAGAACGCGAAAGGATTTCCGCTGCATGTTCAATTCCCAGGCCTCCCCGTTCTCGCGGTTGTATATGATCACGTAGGGCGTCCCTTCGAGAATAGCTCGAAAGGAACCGCAGTCATAAATCCCCACCCCCGTCACTCGATCCCCCTCACGGGCTTTTACCTGGTAACTCCCCTCCTCGGTATAAAGCCTTCCTTTCCTCCATGGCTCGTCCGCATTCCCTCCGCAGCCCCCGAACGCCGCCAGCAACACCAGGAAAACGGCCGCGTGGACGGCGGCCGGTTTTCGCCTCACGACGCAACGAGGCCCGCGACCCTCATCGGCCACCGACATGGCATGCCTCCCGTTCGGTTCATGCCGCTCCGCTCTCCTCTTGGCGGCGCTGATCGCTTGTCAACTGCCCGACGACCGCCGTCCCCTCACCCCTTGAGCACGGCCAAGGGCCTCATGCGGGCGACCTTCCTGGAGAGTCCGGCGCCCTGACAGATCTCCACCACCGCCTTGACGTCCTTGTAGGCTTCCGGCGCCTCCTCCGCCAGCCCTGCCAGGTGGGCTGCGCGGACCATGATCCCCATATTTTCCAGCCGCCTCTTAAGTTCATCCCCGCGAACCTGCTTCTTGGCCGCCTTCCGGCTCATCGTCCTGCCCGCCCCGTGGCAGGTCGAGCCGAAACTCTTGTCCAAGGCCTCCTCGGTACCTACCAGCACGTAAGAATGGCTCCCCATGTCTCCGGGGATGATAACCGGCTGACCGGTCTCCGCGTATCTGTGGGCCACCTCCGGCCGGCTGCCCGGAAAGGCGCGTGTGGCGCCCTTGCGGTGGACCATAAGGGTGAGCCGCCTCCCGTCCACCAGGTGATCTTCCTGTTTGGCCAGGTTATGGGATATGTCGTAGAGCACCTCCATGCCCAGGTTCCGCGCCGCAGTCCTGAAGACCCGCTCGAAACATTCCCTTATCCAATGGGTTAGGGCCTCCCGATTGCACATGGCGAAGTTGGCGGCGCAGGCCATGGCCGCCAGATAATCCTGTCCCTCGCGAGACTGAACCGGTGCGCACACCAGCTGCCGATCCGGCAGCGAGTACCCGTACTTGCTTAGGCTAGCAGCCATGATTTCGATGTAATCGGTGCATATCTGATGGCCCATCCCTCTTGACCCGGAGTGGACCATGATCACCAGCTGCCCCTCGTAGAGTCCCAATTTTTCCGCCAGCGGTTCGACTTCGTCTATTACCTGGATCTCCAAGAAGTGATTTCCCGATCCTAGGGTTCCCACCTGATCCTTGCCTCTGGCGAAAGCCCTCTCGCTGACTTTGGAGGGGTCGGCTCCCGGGTAACAGCCTTGCTCCTCCATGGCCTCCAGGTCTTCTTCCCAGCCCATCCCGCGCGCCACCAGCTCTGCGGCGCCCTTGGCCATCATCTTCTCCATCTCTTTCCTTTCAAGATGCAGTCTGCCCTTGGTGCCCAGTCCCTTAGGGACGCTGGCGTTGATGGCATCGACCAGCTCCTGTAGCTTATCGGCGGCCTCCTCCTGCGTTAGGTTGGTCTTGATGAGCCTCACCCCGCAGGATATGTCGTACCCGACCCCTCCTGGAGAAATTACACCCTCCTCCACCAAAGTGGCGGCTACGCCCCCTATGGGAAACCCGTAACCCCAATGAATGTCGGGCATGGCCAGAGAGGCTTTCACTATACCCGGTAGGCAGGCCACGTTGGCCACTTGCTGTAGGGCATTGTCCGCATCCGCCTTTTCCAGTAGTTCTTTATCCCCGAATACGATGCCGGGTACCCGCATCCCCTCCAGGGCCTCGGTCGATATCTCCCAGGTATACTTGTCAATCTCTTTCGTGAAACGGATCAGGCTCATGTCGCCAACCTCCCGAGTTCTGTTTCTTCCGCCACCGATGGGCGTGGCTTGTGCGCTCTCCAGGCTTTGTTCACATTCTGCCGCCCAGCGGGTGACCAGGCACGAGGCGGGGGGCGACCAAGATTGGCCTCCTCCTGCCCCGCAAGCAACGCCCTCCTTGCAATCCGCGCGATGCCGCTCTTGGGTATTGAGGTTGTGGGGCCTTCACACGTCGAAGACTACCTGTGCTTCCCATCTACCGTTTTCCTCCTTGAGCTGGAGCATGTGGTAGGTGGGCGCTTTTATCTCCCCGCTTATGCGATGACGTTCGGCATCGAGGGGTTCCCCTTCCCCCCAGCCGATCACATGCACCTCGTCTATCTCCTCTACGCCGAACGCGCCGAAG
>JACVJF010000002.1 GCA_015711855.1 Candidatus Solincola quzhuomuensis
GCAGTAGCTGGGAGTGATCATCACCGTCGTTTTCTATCCCGTGCTGAGACGGAGGAGGGAAGAGTTGAGGATGATGCCCTCCCGTTACTGGTGGCAGTAGCGCGGATGCGGGTCAACCGAGGAAACGACGGAGGTTGGCCGCCCGAAGGACCGCTTCCCTCAAGCCGTTTTCATCGCTCGAACCGTAGTTTTTCAGGACGTAGTCGCTTAGGCTGAGGTGATCGGGATCCCTCTCCACCATCTCCAACAGGTCCAAGTGCCCGAGTTCATGGGAGACGTCCTTCGGCAGAAGTTTGAGGCTGCGGGGATTGAAAAAGCGTAGGGCGTCGGCCAAGTCGCTCTCCAGACTGGGATAGGCCTCTCGCAGGAATTCCAGGTCCCTCGCATTCAGGGAGTTGAGGCCGAGTATCTCGGGGGGGAGCCCCAGGGAATAGAGGGCGGCGGTAAAGGATATGGCCCGGGGAAGGGTCACTCCCCCCAGGCTACGGGAATAGCCGAATAGGCCTATGTGCAGCTTGCGTCGGCGGCGGGAGGGAACGAAACGGGCGACGCGGTTTATTACGGAGGCCAGATGCATGACCTGCTCCTGATAGGCACGGGAATACCTGCTAACTATTTCCAGGCACCGCTCCTCGTCCAGGCGGGGAGGAGGCTCGGTATCCCGCTCCCTCAGTTTGCCGACCGCTTCCCGCACCATATCCGGGGGATGGTCGTATTTGAACGAGGATTGCAGGGTGAAGGTATGCACGCTGGGATATTCCCTGGAAACCCTGTCCACGTTCTGGGGAGTCAGATTGCCGCGGAAGGGAGCCGATCCGACCCCGATGATGGGAAGTATGGGTATCCCCAGCTCGAGGGACAGGTCGTGCAGGCGGACCAGGGCCAGTTTGTTGACCAGGACGGCGCTCACCATCCCGTAGTTCATGGCTGGGTCGGAGCGGGCCAGAAAAACCCTCTGGTAGTCGACTTCCTTATCCCGCAGGTACTCGCGGACCATGGAGGCGGAGTTCAGCATGTGATCCAGGTCCTCGAAGAGGGGGATGACGTTTATCCGTTCCGGTTTGAAATCCCCGATCCATTCGGCGATGGTGATGTCTCCCTCCTGGAACGGCAGGGATTGCTTCCCCACCACGAAATCGGAGTAATAACGGTAAATGCGGTCGATGCACCGGGTTGAGGCGGTCATGGGCAGGATGACCTCGAAGATGGGGGGAACCTCTCGGCCGTAAAAATGCATTGCCGCGTCGAAGGAGCGGGGGATGCTCTCCAAGGTCTCCAGGAGGATTTTGGCCTCCGCCTTCTCCACCGTGGGATTAGGCACGCGGAGGGTTAGAAATACGTCCTGCCCTAGTACGTTGTGACGGAAGAAGTCCTCGTATTTGGAGAGAAGCTTCTTGACCACGAAGTTGTCCACTTCCTTTCCCTCACAGTCCCACATCTGCTCGTCGCAACCCAGGTGGCTGAAGACGTAAAAGGCCTCCTGTATCTCGTCCTCTCCCCCGAGGACGGCCTCCGAGGCGAAGAAGGGAGGATGCACGTTGTCCGGATGTTGGGTGCTCATGCACCTCGGTATTATGCGGGTCGCTTCTCCCATTTTCATTACCCCAAAGACCGCGGAAGGACGCCATGGAAACCGGATATGAATCCCGAGATATTGGGAGCTATTATGGCAGCAGAGCCGGGCGGAGTCAAGGTCACCGATAGGCAGCCAGGAGTATGGGATAGGGGTTAATGGCTGGCCCCCCTCCGGGATGGATCTCGAAGTGAAGGTGGGGGGAGCCACCCTTGGCGTTTCCGGTATCGCCAACGTATCCGATTACCGTCCCGGCGGGAACGTGACCGGTGGCACCGAATCTCTGTAGATGCATGTAGTAGTAGACGTTCCCGTCGTCTCCCACCAGGCGTACGTAGAGACCGGCGTTCTTACCCTCTCCCTGGTACACCGTGCCGGAAACGCAGGCTACGCAAGGGGTACCCATGGCGGCGAAGATGTCGTTCCCTTGGTGAAGATGACCCGTGCGGGGCGCGTGCCAGTCGTTGGAGAAGGTACACGGCCCCTGGACCGGGAAGACGAAGTTCCCGATGGGGGTTGATCGCGGGGTACCGTAATATCCCACCTGGGCCAGGAGCTCCAGTATCTCCTTGTTCAGCGTCTCCAGGTACTGCTGCTGCTGTTGAATGCTGGCCTCCATGGCCTGCCGCTTGGCGTTGACCGAGGCCAGGACCTGTCGCTGCTGGGCTTCCTTTTCCTCCAAGAGATGCTGTTTCTCGCTTATCTCCTCTCGCAGGCGCTTCATCTCCTGGAAGATCATGAAATCACGGCGGCCGATAAAGGAGAAGTAATCATAGCGGGTGAGAAAGTCGTCCAGGCTGGTGGATTCCAGGAGGACTTCCATGGAATTTATATCCCCGGAGATGTAGATGGAGCGGAGCCGTTGGTTGAGGATGGTCCGGGCACGCTTGTAATCGCGCTGTGCCTTTTCCAGTTCCTCACGGTTGCGTTCCACCTCGGACCGGATGGCCTCGTAAGCATCCAGTGCGGCGTTGTATTCCTGAGCCAGGCGCTGCGACTCGGCTTTCATGGAATCTATCTGGCGTCTTACCCGCTCCGCCTCGGCCTGTTTTTCCTGAAGGGTGGTGGCCTGCACGGATACGGCGGACGTGCAGAAAAGGAAAACAAAAGCCGTGGCCGGAATAATGGTTTTCCATATCTTGGGAGAAGAACCTCGTGCCATCATGCCCAACCTTCCTGGCCCCTCAAGCCTCTCGCCCGCTTGTCGTCCATCAAAGCTCGTGCTCCTCGGACCGGTCGCATCACGTAAATGATATACGATCATAATCATATATCAATGTCGATGGACCGTTTTTTCAGTGCTTGTTAAAATTTAACGTTAATGTTATTAAATCATCATATTGTTGTTATTGTCAATGAATGTGTATATAGTGGTAGACCGAAAAGGGAGAAGGTGGAAGGCTCCTTGACGAGACTACGCGCATGGCCGTGCGGAAAATGCTGCGGGGAGCCGTTCCCCGCTCGTTGTTATGAAAAGGTGCGGTCCGTTATCCTCGAAGCGTGCACGACCGGGAAAGGGCGTACCGCACCCGGCTGCAGGAGCGGACTACGTTTAAGGTCTTGGGAAAAAGCGGGGAGGCGTGTTGTCTTCTAAATCCAGCTTGATCTCCCTGCGAGGCTTAAGCAGGGATTTTGACGGCTTGCGGGCCCTCGGCGGCATCGACCTCGACGTCGACAGAGGAGAGACCTTCGGGCTCATCGGCCCCAACGGCGCCGGAAAAACCACCTTGATCCGCATCCTCACGGGCCTGATATCGCCTACGAAAGGGGAGATGCTGGTGGAAGGGAAGAAACTCGATCCCCGCCACCGGGCCTACCGCCGCCGCATAGGTCTCGTTCCCCAGGAGACCGCCCTTTACGGCCGCCTGACGGCGGGAGAGAACCTGGTACTTCTGGCCAGGCTCCACGGTCTGGACAGGGGAAAGGCGGCTTTTCGGGCAAAAGAGCTCCTGGCATGGGCCGGACTTGAAGAACACGCCGACCGGGAGGCGCGTTATCTCTCCCGGGGAATGCAGCAGAGGCTCAGTCTGGCCATGGGCATGGTCCATGACCCGGAGATCGTCTTTCTGGACGAACCGACCTCGGGCCTCGACCCGGAGGCTCGGAGCCGAGTCTGGGATCTCGTGGAGAAGCTCTCCGGGGAAGGGAAGACGGTATTTTTGGCCACTCACAACCTGGAGGAGGCGGACCGGTTGTGCGACCGCCTGGCCATACTCTTCCGGGGAGAGATCCGGGAGCAGGGAACACCGGAGCAGATCAAGAACCTGCTGGGAAGGGACCGTTTGGAGCTCGGACTGGCGGAAGGGGCGCTGGGGGACCTTTCGGAAATCTGCGGCCGGTTGGGACTTTCCTGGAGGAAGGAAGGAAGGATCTTCGTGATCACCGGCCCCGACCTTCCCGGAAAGCTGCCTTCGCTGGTCTCCCGCCTGACCGGATCGCTTTACCACCTCCATTACCGTGAAGTGACCCTGGAGGACGCCTTCCTCCGTTTCATGAAGGAGTTGGAAAATTGAGGGGCTGGAGAACGCTTCTCGCTAAAGACTGGAAGTTGATTCGTCGCAATCGCCTCCTTCTTTCGGTCCTGATAGTTTACCCGTTCCTCATCATGGGGGTGATAGGGGCCGCGTTTCAGGAGAGCGGGCGTCCGGTCCCTGTGGGTCTGGTCAACCTGGACGACCCGGGGAGGGAGGGTGTCTTGTGCGTCGTACTGGATTCTCCGGATGCGGGGAGAACGGAAGGAGAGGTGAGGCGCCGCGCTTATGGTTATGGGGAATGTACCTCCGAGGAGCAGGCCCTCGCCGATCTGGAGGCCGGCAAGTTTAACCTGGTAATTGCCCGGGAGGACGGAAGAGTTGGTGGCCGGCGACTTTACGGGGCGCTGATGGACTCCGAATCCCTGCAGAGCCTGGTCATGGAGCTGGAGGACTCCGCGACCGAGGCGCGTTTCTACACCTCCTTCCGGGAGGCGGCGGATTCCTTGGCGGGAATGGAGGGCGGCGTGCTTTTGGCCCTTCCGCACCGCCTGCACCCCTCACTTGGGGAGAGCCTGTGGGTGGGGGGAGAGAGCTACGATGCTCTGCGCCTGATACGGGAGTTCTCCGGTGACGTGGTGGACCTTGAGATATTTCCCGGGTTGGAGGAAGCCCGAGGAACGCTGAGGGAAGGGCGGGTGGACGCCGTGGTCGTCCTTCCCCCGGGCTTCGTGCACCGGCTGAAGACGCTGGAAAAGGTGGCCGAGGTGAACGTCATCTTAGACCAGTCCAACCTGGTGAAGGCCGAATTTGCCGAGACCGGTATACGCGGCTTTTTCTCCCGGGTAACGGAAGAGGTGGTGGAGGAAAAAATGCGCGCCGTGGTAGCCGGGCTGTACGTCCTGGTCAGCGGGGGCGATTTCTTCGGTACCCCCATAATCGGGCTGGAAAGGATTCGAGAGGACCTCGCGGATCTGTACGTGGCCCTTTCGGATCGACCCGAACTGGGAATTAAGGTGCAGGAAGGTATCGATTTGGCGGACATGGTCATAGAGGATATCGAGAAGGCGGCGGATTACCTCCGCGGAACGGCTCTCCCGGTGGACCTGCGGATCTCCTCCGTGGCCGGAAGGCCGCTGGCGGCCAAGGACGCCGTGGTGCCCGCCCTCATCGTACTCTCCATGCTCTGGACGGGCGTGCTCTGCGGGGCCGTACTCATGGTCCTGGAGGAGGAGGAAGGAATGCGCGCACGTCTGCGGCTGACCCCCGCGGGGCCCCTGGCCATGGTGACGGCGAAACTCATATTGGCGTCCGGCGTGGTGATATTGCAGTCCCTGGTGATGCTCCTTCTGGCCGTGGCCGTGTTCCGGACCTTCGCCTCCGGCCTCTGGATCTCCCTCTTGATTATCGCCGTTTCCTCCCTTTCCTTTATAGGTATCGGCCAGATGTTGGCGGCTTTTGCCCGGCAGGTGGCCGGCGCGGTCATCATGAGCGTTTTGGTCACCTTCCCCCTTATATTCCTCACGGGTGCGATCTTTCCCCTTACGCAGATGCCGGCCTTCATGCGCGGGATTGCCCGCGCATCCCCCCCCACTTACGCCTTGGATGCCCTATCCGGGGTCATGCTCAGGGGAGAAGGTCTTGCGGGAGTGTTCTGGGAAATTATGGTCCTTCTGGGTTTCGGCGCGACGTTGCTTTTCGCCGGGTCGCTTCTTTCCGGAAGGAAGTCTCAGTGAGGGAGGTCTTGCCGAAGCCGGCCTCTCCTCCCAAACCGGGACGGATCGTTCCCGCCCTGTCCGGGACTTCGGCAGGACCGCGACGAGGGAGACCCACGGTGCCGGAATCGTTCCGGGGGACACCGGAGGCTGGACAAGAGGGGGAAGACGTAGAAAGCGTGTTCCGGAGGCAGGAAACCTTCTGGTAAAATGACCCTGAGTTCGGCGCCGGAGAAAGGTGGGAGTGGATATGGATTATTTCAACCCGGTTGAGGTTTTGGAGAGGGAGAGGCTGGAGGCTCTGCAGTTGCAGAGGTTGCGGGACACGGTGGACCGCCTTTATCAAAAGGTGCCCTTTTACAGGAAAAAGCTGGAAGAAGTCGGCTTTCGGCCGGGGGATATAAAGAGCCTGGAGGACCTGAAGAAGCTCCCCTTCACCACCAAGGACGACCTCCGGGACAACTATCCCTTTGGGCTTTTCGCCGTGCCCATGAGGGATATAGTAAGGTTGCACGCCTCATCCGGAACGACCGGGAAACCCACCGTGGTGGGGTACACGGCCAACGACATCAAGGTCTGGGCCGATTTAGTGGCTCGAACCATAGTTGCCGCGGGGGGCACACAGGACGATATAGTCCACGTGGCCTACGGCTACGGTCTGTTCACCGGCGGCTTGGGCCTGCATTACGGAGCGGAGATGCTGGGGGCCACCGCCCTTCCCATGTCCGGAGGGAACACCAAGCGACAGATCCGCCTTATGGTGGATTTTGGAAGCACGATCCTCTGTTGCACTCCATCCTATGCTTTGAACATCGCCGAGGTCATGCGGGAGATGGGGGTGACCAGGGACCAGATAAAGCTCAAGGCGGGAATCCTGGGAGCGGAACCGTGGACGGACGAGATGCGCCTTCAGATAGAGGAAGAATTGGGAATATCCGCCCATGACATCTACGGTCTCTCCGAGGTGGTGGGTCCCGGAGTCTCCATAGAATGCGTGGAGAAGAGAGGGTTGCACGTCTTTGAGGACTGCTTCATCCCGGAGATAATCGACCCGGATACCGGGGAGACCCTTCCTCCGGGACAGAGGGGAGAGCTGGTGTTCACCAACATCAACAAGGAGGGACTGGCCCTGTTGCGCTACCGCACAAGGGACATATCGGCCCTGGATGTTTCCCCTTGCCCTTGCGGGAGGACCCACGTGCGCATGATGAGGGTAACCGGTCGCACGGACGACATGCTCATCATCCGGGGAGTCAACGTGTTCCCCTCCCAGGTGGAGGCGGTGCTCATGCAGATACCCGGCGTTAGCCCCCACTACCAGCTGGTTGTGGACCGGGTGGAGAACCTCGACGTTTTGGAGGTACAGGTGGAGGTCTCGCCCCAGGTTTTCTCGGACGAGATAAAGAAGCTGGAGGAGTTGGAGAGGAAGATCCAGGACGAAGTCCAGAGCTATCTGGGGGTGAGCGTCAAGGTGAGGCTCATGGAGCCCCGTTCCATACAGCGCAGCGAGGGCAAGGCCGTAAGGGTTATCGACAGAAGGAAGTTGTAGGAGGTCGTGGGGTGAGAGTAAGACAGGTTTCCGTTTTCCTGGAGAACAAGTCGGGAAGGCTTTACGAGGTCTGCAAGTGCCTGGCGGAGGCCGATGTGAACATACGGGCACTGGCTATCGCCGAGACCGCCGATTACGGAGTCCTGAGGCTGATCGTCAACGATCCCGACCTCGCCGTAAAGACGATGACCGAGAACGAGTTCACGGTAAGCGAGACGGAGGTCATCGCCGTGGAGGTTCCCGACCGACCGGGAGGGCTGGCCGGTGTCCTGGCGCCTCTCTACGAGGCCAACGTCAACATCGAGTACCTGTACTGTTTCGTGGAGAAGAGCGGGGAAAGCGCCATAGTGGTCTTCAGGGTGGAACAGATCGACCGGGCCATACAAGCCCTGCAATCAAGCGGATTCACCGTTATGCGCGAGGAAGACGTGTACCGCATCTGAGCACGGCGAGGAGGGAACGACAATTGCCCGTACACACCTCGAGCATCGAGTTCTCCACCCCCGGCAATTCCGAGATATTGGACATAACCCGTGACGTCCAGCAGAAGCTGTCGGAAACCCGTCTCCGGGAGGGCCTGGTGACGGTATTCGTCCCGGGGTCCACCGGGGGAGTGATTACCTTGGAGTACGAACCGGGACTGGTTCGGGACCTGAAAGAGGCCTTCGAGAGGATCGCACCCCAGGGCCGTCCCTATCACCACGATCGAACCTGGAACGACGGCAACGGCCACAGTCACGTTAGGGCATCCCTGGTGGGACCGTCGCTCAGCGTCCCTTTCCGCGACGGGCGTCTGATCCTGGGAACATGGCAGCAGATCGCCTTCGTGGACTTCGATTCCCGCCCCCGCCGCAGGGTCCTTATAATCCAGGTCATGGGGGAATGACGAGCTGATCCTGGCAAGCGCAGCTGGCAGGAAAGACGGTCGCATGGCCTTAAGGAAGGGTATATGGGGAAAGTTGCCCGTCACGGCACGGGTTCTCCTGTATTATCTGCTTATCTTCCCCGTCTACCGATTTTTGGTCCACGGCTATCTGGATTCGAATCTGGAAAAGCAGTTGATGGGGGCGAAAGATACCCTTCTGGTGACCACCGCCTTGCTGGCTTACCTGGTTATGTGCCTCCTGGCGCCCTATTTCTGGGCTCGCGCCAGCCAGCATCGCTCTTTGTCCCGCGGCCTGGAGTCCTTCATGCTATATTGCTGTGTATTCCTGGTTTTAGGAGAATTGCTCTCTTTTTGGGGCGAAATCGGCTGGTCGGCTTGGTACGGTATTGCCCTGGGGAGTGGAGCCGGGGAGAGGACGGTCTCCGTCCTGGCTCTTTTCCTGCTGTTTATGGTGGCGTCCCGCCTGGGAGGTCGAAGTTCCTCGCGCCGGATGAAAAGGACAGGAAGGAAGGCGACGAGGAGGAAGGGCCGATCGCCGATATGAAAAGGTTCTCGTCGCCGTCTTCCTCTCCGGTCAGCGGCGAAAGGCGCGGGGTCGGTTGCGCGTCAGACCTCCGTGGTCGGCGGCTTCCACCAGGGAGCGGGTGAAGTCCAGGGCCAGCCGCAGACTCCGGGGATCCAGGCTCATGTGATCGTCCTTTTTCTTCTCCCGGTGACGGGATGTATGACCCCTTTCAACTCCGCATATGGTGATGGCCCGGTATCCTCTGGAAAGGAGCTGGAAAGCCTCCCCGAGGGATTTCCGGTTTTTCGTCAGGCCGGCGCTGTAATGGGCGTGAGAATCGATTATATGCCTGGCCAGCCTTTCCAGGCGTCTATTGACCCGGAAACCGATAAGGCGCCCCTCGCGGCGGGTGCAGGTCGGAAATCCCCTTCCCACGCCCTGAAGGACGAGGAAATAGGCGTCGCGGAGGTCTTTCCGATGATGGCGCACGAGATTCCGCACCCCTCTTCCGTTGATCTCCGAGGCGCCGGTGAAAGCTAACCATAACTCAGCACGCTGGGGTTGGCGGCGGGAAAAGTGGTTCGCCAACTCCAGGAGAAGGGCCACGCCGGAGGCGTTGAAATTCCCCCCGGGGGAGGCTTTTTCGGAAAGGGCTCTTTTGACCTGGACCACAAGGGAGGCGAATACGGGTATACACGCAAAAAGACCGAGCTTCCACAGGAAGTCGAGTTTCTGAGCATCCATGCTCAGGAGAAAACCACCGTAAGCCAGCGTGAAGACCGTGAACACGGTCGCCTGACAGAGGAAGTCGAGCAGGGAAAAGCCGCGAGACAACCCGGTCGCCTCGGGGCGGTCGTGCGAGCCGGCTCGATGGCTGTCCAGGTGGGCGACGAGCACCAACTTCAGTTCGGGTTCCTTGACCGGCCTTATCCTGGCCACGACGTTCTCCGACTGCGGGTGGGCGGACAGCCAGGCGAACGGGCTGCGTCCGTAGTTCTCCAACATGAGGGAGAAGAACCCCACCAGAACCAAGGCATAGGAGAGGTGGCGGTGCAGGGTGAAAAGTGCCGCTCCGGCCAGCAGGACAAAGTGCGCAATGGCCTTGCTTCCGGCGGTGGTGGAAGGGACCCGGAAACGCTGGTTCACCACGTCCAGGCCGAGCTTCCGCAATTCCCGCTCCACGAAACGAGCGGCCTTTCTCTCCCCGCTGCTCCCCGCAGGGCGCGGGCCTATGTCCCGGGCTAGGTGGAGAGCGGGCCAGGCGATGCTCCTGTCTCGACGGCCGTGATTTGCATCACCGTGCGCGGTTATGGTGTGCCGAATGATGGTCTCGCTGTCGTCCACCTCATTGACCCTCGTCCACGGGCCGAATTGCGCCGGAGCCCCCGCCCCCGGCGCTCCGGAAGACGGGCTGTATGAATCATACAACATTTCCACGACGCCGGGCCTTCCACCTTTACCGGGAGCATGACTCCCTGATTTGCCGGGAGCCCTTCGGTTGGAGTGAGGGCTGCACAAAGAAGGAGGTTAGGTTCGAGGAAGGGCTTCACAAATGGGGGCCGGAGCAGGGTTAAGACTTCCGGGCGAAAAATAGAATAGAATAGTTGGCGAAAGGAGGCACGAATTTCCGGATGGGAAAGCCGTTGTTGGGAAATGAAAGGCCGCGCCTTTCCGGGTAAGGAAGGTGAGACATGGAGGACAAGGGCAGATCGGAGCGCCTGAGCGAGTTGAAAAGGATGCTGGAAATCATCGAGGGAGAGGCGGACGAGGACCGGGCCGTGGAACTTCTGGAGAAGGCCGTGGAAGAAGCGGAGCGCTTCGGGGCCGAGCTGGAGGAAAAAAGGTGACCGACACGCCTCTTCTGGATTCCATCCACGATCCGTCCGACCTGCGTTCCTTGGATTACGGCCAGCTGAGCCGCCTGGCGGAGGAGATACGAAGGATCATAGTGGAGACCACCTCCCGCTGCGGAGGACACCTGGCCTCCAACCTGGGGGTTGTGGAACTGACCCTGGCCCTACACCGCGTCTTCGAGAGTCCCCATGACCGCATCGTCTGGGACGTGGGGCATCAGACCTACGCCCATAAGCTGATCACGGGGCGTCGGGAGGCCTTTCGGAGGCTGAGGATGCGCGGAGGGTGCAGCGGATTCCCGCGGCGGGAAGAAAGTCCCCATGACGTCATGGACGCCGGTCATGCCAGTACGGCCATCAGCTATGCCTTAGGGTTGGCCGTGGCCCGCGATCTGGCGGGAGAGGATTTTAACGTGGTGGCGGTCATAGGAGACGGCGCCCTGACCGGAGGGCTGGCGTTCGAGGCGCTGAATCAGGTCGGTGCCCTGCAGAAGAAACTGATCATCGTATTGAACGACAACGGCATGTCCATTTCCCGCAACGTGGGAGCCATATCCACCTACCTAACCCAGCTGCGCCTGAGCCCCAAGTATGCGCGGTTCAAAGGGGGAGTAAAGGAGGTCATCGAAAGCGTTCCCATAGTCGGTGCTCCCACCGACCGGCTCATCCATTCCTTCAAGGAAAGGCTGAAGAACTTCCTCATCCCCGAGTTCATCTTCGAGGAGTTGGGGATAAAATACGTCGGGGTGGTGGACGGTCACGACATCCAGGCTTTGGAAAAGGACTTGGAGCTGGCCAAGCAGGTCGAGGGGCCCGTTCTCATCCATGTCATAACCCGCAAGGGGAAGGGCTTTCCGCCCGCGGAGAGGGACCCGGACCTTTTCCACGGAGTGGGCCCCTTTGAGCCACAGACGGGCAAGCTTAAAAGCGAGGGCGGAGGGCCCAGCTTCACCGAGACCTTCGGTAGGGTGATGTGCGACATGGCCCGTAAGGAACCGCGCCTAGTGGCCATAACCGCGGCCATGAAGCTGGGCACGGGACTGGACGATTTCTCCACCCTTTACCCCAGCCGCTTCTTCGACGTGGGAATAGCGGAGCAGCATGCGGTCACCCTTGCCGCCGGGCTGGCCCTGGGAGGGTACCGCCCGGTGGTCTCCATCTATTCCACTTTTCTGCAAAGGGCTTTCGACCAGCTGGCCCAGGAGATATGTCTCCAGAACCTCCCGGTGATCCTGGCCTTGGACCGTTCCGGCCTGGTCGGCGACGACGGACCCACCCATCACGGAGCTTTCGACCTATCCTATTTGCGCTTGCTTCCGAACATGACCGTCATGGCCCCCGCAGATCAGGAGGAGCTCCGGGATATGCTGTGGGCAGCCCTCGAGTTTGAGGGCCCGGTGGCCATACGATACCCGAGGGGCAAGGGAAGCTCCGAGTGGGTGGGACCCGATCCGCGGCCCGTAGAGAGGGGCAAGAGCCTGGTGGTCAGGGGAGGCGGCGGGGACCTGAGCTTGCTGGCCGTAGGGAGAATGGTCGGGGTGGCATGCGAGGCGGCGGAGATACTAGCCGGGCGGGGAATTCAAGCCGAGGTGATCAACGCGCGATTCGTGAAACCCGTGGACCGCGAGGTCGTCTTGGAAAGGGCGCGAAGGGCCCGCCTGCTCGTGACCTTGGAGGAGAACGTCCTCCAGGGAGGGTTCGGGGAGGCGGTGGCCGCCGTGCTCCAGGAAGGGGGATGTAATACCCGCCTGCTCCGGGTAGGGCTTCCGGACCGTTACGTGGAACACGGAAAGGTGGACGAGCTTTTCCAGACCTTGGGAATGGATGCCGAAACGGTCGCCGATCGCGTGCATGAGATGCTGACCGTTTTGTGAGGCGGTTTGATGGAGCGCCTTGACGTCTGGCTGGTGAAGATGGGTTATTTCCCTTCCCGGGAGAAAGCGAGGCTCGCGGTAATGGCCGGAGAGGTGGAGATAGTGGGAAGGGGAAGGGCTCAAAAGGCGGGGACAATGGTCGGTCCGGGCGACAGGATAGTGGTCCGCACCAGGTCCCGTTTCGTATCCCGTGGAGGGGAAAAGCTGGACGGGGCGCTGGATCGCCTGGGGCTCCCGGTGGAAGGGAGATTGGCCTTGGACGTGGGCGCCTCCACGGGCGGTTTTACCCAGTGCCTCCTGGAAAGGGGCGCGTCGGCGGTGATCGCTCTGGACGTGGGGAAGGGGCAGCTTCACTGGAAGCTCCGCCGGGATCCCCGGGTGTGCGTCATGGAGGGATACAACGCCCGCTATCTACGCCGGGAAGACCTGCCCTTCCTCCCCGGGCTGGTGGTGGCGGACCTTTCCTTCATATCCCTCCGAAAGGTGTTGTCGGCGTTGGCGAGTATACTCGATGAAGGCGGTGACCTGGTGGCCCTCATAAAACCCCAGTTCGAAGCGGGAAAGGGCTTGGTGGGCAAAGGAGGAGTGGTGCGCGACCCGGATATCCACCGTCGGGTCCTTAAGGAGGTCCTGGAGGAGGCCGAAAGCCACGGCTTCCGCCTTAGGGGTCTGGTCCCCTCACCCGTAAGGGGAGCGGACGGGAATCTGGAGTACTTCGCCTGGTGGAAGCTGGGCGGAGGGAGGACGGGAGAAGTCGAACCCTCCTTATCTCGTGAAGTGATGGTGGAAGAAGCGGTTAAGGAAGGGTGGTCTCGTCCGGATTCGGGCGGATGAGAGGAACCGGTATGGAGTTCAAGAACGTAGGTATAATGCCCAATATCTTCAAGGAGGAGACCATCGGGGCCGCTCTGGATCTCAACCGATGGCTGGAGGCAAGGGGGATCTCCACCCGCGTGTTGAGCGATGACGCCCTGGCCATGGGCCGCTCCGGGGGCATGGATCGGGAGGAATTTCTCCGCGACCTCGACCTCGTCGTTTCCCTGGGGGGGGACGGGGCCATGCTCCGCGCTGCCTCTCTGGCCTATATGGCGGATGCTCCGGTTGTGGGGGTTAACCTGGGGAAGATGGGATTCTTGACCGCCATGGACCTGGACCACATGTATCAGGGAATGGAGGACATACTCTCCGGACATTTTCTTCTCCAGGAAAGGATGATGCTGGAATGCTGGATAAGGGAGGGCTGCGGCGGAATCCCTCACTACGCCCTCAACGAAGTTGCGGTGGGAAAGAGGGAACTGCAGAGGATGATCCGCCTGGAGGTGGACATCAACGGCAGCTACTTCCATTTTTACGCCGGGGACGGGGTGATCTTCTCCACCCCCACCGGATCCACGGCCTATTCTCTATCCGCCGGGGGACCCATAGTGGATCCCAACCTGGAGTGCATCATACTGACCCCTATATGCAGCCACTCCTTGATGGACCGCTCGGTGATCGTCTCGCCGGACAGCGAGATAGAGGTCCTAGCCAGGAGGGAGAAGGTGATGCCCTCCATATCCATCGACGGTCGCGAGGAGATCGAGCTCACCCATGGAGGTAAGGTGCTCATCAGGCGGGCGCCGCGACGGCTAAAGATCATCAAGGCCTACGGTTACTCCTTCTACTCTCTGTTGAGGGACAAGTTCGATTTCCCCGAAGAAAAGTAGGGAGTCGTCTCCACAGCGGGGTGGACCGTGCTCAAGGAGATGCAGGTACGAAACCTGGCCCTCATCCGGGAAGGGCGTTTAGAGTTCGGACCCGGACTCAACGTCCTCACCGGGGAGACGGGGGCGGGAAAAACGGTGCTGGTGGAGGCCCTGACCCTTTTACTCGGAGGTCGAGGCGATACGGGATTGATCAGCCCGGGCGCCGACAGGATGGAATTGGAAGCGGCCTTCGACCTGCCGCCCGGCGAACGGTGGCGAGCCGTGCTGGAGGAAGAGGGGCTGGAGGTCGAGGAGGAGCTGATTATCCGCAGGGTGATCTCCGGGGACGGGAAAGGACGCTGTTACGTGAACGGCAGGATGTGCACGGTGGGGACTCTGGCCAGGCTGGGGGAATACTTGGTGGACATCCACGGGCAGCACGAGCACCAGCGACTTCTGCGCGTTTCCACCCACATCGAATACCTGGACGCCTTCGGCCCACCGGAACACGTCTCCCTATTGCAGGACTACCGCCGGGCCTATCGGCGCTGGAAGGAGGCGGAAGAGCTTTACCGTGCGGCCTGCATGGATGAAGCGGAACGCCTGAGGGAGATGGACCTTCTCAACTTCCAGGTTCGCGAGATAGAGAAGGTCAACCCCAAGGAAGGGGAGTTGGAGGAACTCCTGAGGGAGAGAAAGAGGATGCAGAACCGGGAAGAGCTGTTCACGGCCGCAAGCCAGGCATATATGTCCGTGTCGGGTGGGGAGGAAGGCGGTGGTGCGCTGGATGCCCTGGGCCGGGCCCAGACCTTGCTGGAAAGAGTTTCCTCACTGGACGAGGAGCTGCGAACTTGGGTGGCCCGCTTGGAAGAGGTCCAGGAAACTCTCTCCGACATCTCTCGCGAACTCCACGCCTATCTGGAATCCCTCGACTACCAGCCAGGACGCCTGGAGGAAGTGGAGTTGAGGTTGAGGGACCTAACCGACCTGAGCAGAAAATACGGAGAGGATACCGCTCAGATATTAAGCTACCTCGAAGAGGCGCGTAAGAGGCTTATGGAACTGGAGGGACTGGACTTGAAGCGTGAGGAGATGAAAAGGGAAGCTGGGATATGCTTCGGGGAGATGTCTCGAGCGGCGGAGAAGCTCAGCGCTTCCCGTTCTCGCCTGGCGGAGAAGCTGACGCGGGAGACCAACAGGGAGCTGGAGGAGCTGAACATGGGAGGTATGCGTTTCCGGGTGAGGGTGGAGAAGGACGACGATCACGGGGAGAGAGGTCGGGACCGCGTGGAGTTCGAGGTGTCCCCGGGAAAAGGCCTTCCTTATCGCCCTCTGGCTCGGATAGCCTCGGGTGGCGAGCTCTCCCGAATTACCCTGGCCCTCAAACTGGTGCTGGCGCGAGCCGATGCCGTGCCCACCTTGGTATTCGACGAGGTTGACGCTGGTATAGGGGGAGCTACCGCCGATGTTCTGGCGGAGAAGCTTTCCCGCATCTCCCGGTATCACCAGGTTTTCTCCGTGACCCATCTTCCCCAGATAGCCGCCGTTTCGGATGTCCACCTCTCGGTCAGGAAGAAGGAAAAGGCACGGGGGATAGATACGGAAGTGAGCAGGCTTGAAGGAGAGGAGCGGGTGGAGGAGCTGGTGCGCATGTTGGGGGGAGAAAGGGAGACCGCCCGCGAACACGCCCTTGCCATGTTGGGCAAAAGGGGATGACCGTAAGGAGAACCCGGAGGGATCGATGCGGAAAGACGGCTGGGTTCATGATTCGGCCGGCACGGGTCCGAGAGCGGGTGGCCAAGGAAGCGTGAAAAGCGTCGGGAAACCCTCGGATGGCGGCAGGAGTTCTAAGCAGGGAAGGTCGAGGGTGAGGAGGTTTTCTTGTCGCTCTTCGGCGGTGAGGACATCCTACACGCTAATTATGCTCTTCCTTGTCGCTTCGACCGCGGTCGGCGGATGCGGGAAAGGGGAGGAAGGAGCGGCCAAGGTCAAGATAGCCGTCGACATATTACCCCTGGCCCAGGTGTGCAGTTCACTGGGGGGAGATCTGGTCTACGTGGAGGTCCTGGTCCCCCCGGGCTCCAGCCCCCACACCTACGAGCTCACTCCCGGACAAGTGGAGTTCCTCTCCGAGGCGGACATCGTGGTGGTCAACGGGCTCGGGCTCGCTCCATGGGCGGAGGAGATTCCGCTGCGGGTGGAAAACCCCAGACTGAAGGTCATAAACGCGGGTGAACGGATCCCCGTCGGGGATCTCATACCCATTTCGAACTCCCTCGATTTTCATGAGCAACACCAGGAAAGCGGGGCAGAGAGGTCCTTGAACTACGACCCCCACTTCTGGCTCGATCCGGTACTCATGGCTCCCGTGGCGGAAGCCCTGGGGAATGCCCTGATCGATGTCGATCCTGACCACGCTTCCGCTTACCGGGAGAATCTTCAAGCTTTCCTGCAGGGACTGGACGCCCTGCATGACGAAATTCGAACTCGGACGGGCGCCTTCACCCACCGGGATTTCATCGCCTTCCATTCTTCCTGGACCTACTTTGCCAGGCGGTACGGTCTGCGGCAGCTGGGGGTCATAGAGGAACGCCCCGGGAAGGAGCCATCCTCCCAGGAGATAGCGGAGCTCGTGAAATTGGCCAGGGAGCAGGGCGTCGTGGCCATATTCGCCGAACGGCAGTTCAACCCCCGGGTGGCTGAGGTGGTGGCTGAGGAGACGGGGGGAGAGGTAAGGGTCTTTACCCTGGACCCCCTGGGAGACCCGGGGGATCCTGCGAGGGCCGACTACTTCAGCCTCATGCGGTATAACCTGGGCATAATGGAGGAAGCCCTTAGATGAGGGAATGCCGAGTGCGTGAATTCTTTTCGGATGGGGAAGATAGGTCGCGGAAGGTGATCGAGGTCCATGATCTATGGGTGTACCGGGATGGCCACCCGGTGCTCGAGGAGATCAGTTTCGACCTTGAGGAGGGCACCTTTCTGGGGATAATCGGTCCCAACGGAGCTGGAAAGTCCACCCTGCTTCGGACCATACTGGGCCTTATTCCCTTTTCCCGGGGGACCATCAAGGTCCTGGGCATGAGCCCGCGGGAGCTGAAGCGCGAGCTCCACCACATCGGTTACATGCCGCAACAGGTTCTTTTCGACCCGCGCTTTCCCGTTTCCGTCTACGACGTGGTGATGATGGGTCGGGCCTGCTGCATAGGCCCCCTGCGTTTTCCCAGGCGGCGGGATCGCGAAGCGGTCTTGGATAGCATCGAAGCCGTGGGCCTAAAGGGACTGGAAAAAAGGCCCATTGGGGAGCTTTCGGGTGGCCAGCAGAAGAGGGCCTTCCTGGCCCGCGCGCTGTGTTTGGAGACGAGCATACTTCTACTCGACGAGCCCACGGCCGGGCTGGATCTGGATTCCCAGGTCGACTTCATGGACCTCTTGGTAAGGCTCAAGGAGGGAAAGGGCCTCACCGTGGTTTTCGTATCTCACGACGTGAACGTGCTGGCCAGGTTCGCCGATGAGCTGGTATGCATAAACAGGACCATGCACCTCCACGGTCCGCCCCGTGAGGTGTTGGGTAGCGAAAGGCTGAAGGAAGTCTACCGCTGCGAGTTCGACTTTCTCGCCGGCACCGGGGCGGAAAGACGGCCGAGTTGATGAAAGGTTCTCCGCCGGCCTCGGGAATGGGACCGGCCTCGGGAATGGGAATTATTTCTCGGGCATAACGTCGGTTCCGGGAAAGGCTGACCCTTGGTCGCGGAGGAGCCACCGGATTAGGCAGAGAGTCAAGACCGGGAAGGGGCGCATATGTTGAGCTACGGGTTCGCCCAGAGAGCCCTGGTGGGAGGGGCCATCCTTGCGGCCGTTTGCTCCCTGGTTTCTTTCTTCGTCGTGGCCAGAAGGCTGGCCTTCGTGGGGATGGGAATTTCCCATGCCGCTTTCGGGGGAGTGGCCATCGGGCTGGCCGGCGGAGTGAATCCCTATCTCGCTGCGGGCGGTTTCTGTTCTTTGGTGGCCGTGGGAATAGGGTGGATGAGCCGCAAGGGTAGGGTGCACGAGGACACGGCCATAGGCATCCTCTTCGCCTCGGCCATGGCATTGGGGGTGGTCCTGGTCAGGCTGACCGGGGTTTACAACATCGATCTTATGAGCTACCTCTTCGGGAGCATCCTCGCGTTGCGCTGGGACGATATATGGATCATGGGCGCGGTGAGCGCGCTCACCATGGTTTTCATAGTCCTGTTCTTCAAGGAACTGCTCTTCGTCTCCTTCGACCAGGAGACGGCCACCGCCAGCGGATTGCCTGTCCGCTTCGTCGAATACACTTTCCTGGTTACCCTGTCCCTGACCATCGTGGTCTCCATAAAGCTGGTGGGGATAATCTTGGTCTCCGCCCTGCTGGTCGTACCCTCGGCGGCGGGATGGCAGCTTTTCCGCAATTACCGATGGGTCATCTTGGCCTCGGAAACCGTGGGACTGAGCTCGGTCTTGATCGGCCTCTATCTGTCCCATCGTTTCGACGTGGCCTCGGGGGCCACCATCGTCCTGGTCCTTTTCGGGTTCTTCCTGGTGTCCGCATTAATATCCCCACGGCGCGAATATATGCGACGTTTGCTTAACGCTTTCAGCCGTTGAGCCTCGCATCCCGGAGGCGGCGCGCGGTTGAAGGCGCCAGGCCCATGGTCTATACTTGGAAAACGTGAGGAGACCCAATCGGAGGTGACCGGATATACACTGGACATCGACGCGGCGTAAGAACAAAGGCGGAATCCCCTTCCCCCGTAGGGATTCCGCCTCTTTATAAAGAATAAATCGTGGGGAATCGTCGCTATCGGGGTCCCGGAGAGAGTGAAGGGCGTCGGTGAAGGCCGTAAGAGCGAGGGAAACAGCTGGAAAGGGGCCCCAGCGGCCGTTTGCACCGGGAATCGTGCGAGGGGGAGGTTTTAAAGATGCCGGTGAAATACATCTTCGTCACGGGCGGGGTGTCATCGTCGCTGGGAAAGGGAATAACCGCTGCTTCCCTGGGGCGACTGCTCAAGGCGCGAGGCCTCAAGGTGACCATGCAGAAGATGGATCCCTACATAAACGTGGACCCCGGAACCATGAATCCTTTTCAGCACGGGGAGGTCTTCGTCACCGACGACGGGACGGAGACCGATTTGGACCTCGGACACTACGAGCGCTTCGTGGACGAACACCTGGGTAGGGAGAACAACGTCACTACGGGCAGTGTCTACTGGTCGATAATAACCCGGGAGCGCAAAGGCGAGTTCCTGGGGGGCACGGTGCAGGTCATCCCTCACATCACCAACGAGATAAAAGAACGCATTCTCCGCCTTACCAGGTCCACCGAGGTGGACGTGGTCATCACCGAGATAGGGGGCACGGTGGGTGACATCGAGAGCCTGCCCTTCCTGGAGGCCATACGCCAGTTCAAGAAGGACGTGGGACCGGAGAACGTCATGTACGTGCACGTCAGTTTGGTGCCCTATCTGGAGACCACAAAGGAGATGAAGACCAAGCCCACCCAGCACAGCGTCAAGGAGCTGCGCTCCATCGGCATCCAGCCGGACGTCATCGTCTGCCGTTCCAAGGAGCCCATAGGCATGGACCTCAAGGACAAGATATCCCTTTTATGCGACATCGACATAGAGGCGGTCATCTCCGCGCCTACCGCGGAATGTATCTACGAGGTACCCCTCATACTCCAGGCGGAGGGGCTGGGGGAGTACGTCGCCCGCCATCTTGGCCTGGAGGGTCACGAGGAGGACCTATCCGAGTGGGAGGAGATGGTCCGGAGGATTAAATCCGCAACCCAAGAGGTTTCCATAGGTATCGTGGGAAAATACGTGGGCCTCCCCGATGCCTACCTCT
Source organism: Candidatus Solincola quzhuomuensis (assembly GCA_015711855.1). Classification (GTDB taxonomy): domain Bacteria; phylum Actinomycetota; class Geothermincolia; order Geothermincolales; family RBG-13-55-18; genus Solincola_A; species Solincola_A quzhuomuensis. Next base: position 19,980 of record JACVJF010000002.1, read on the forward strand.
CCATCATCGAAAGCCTCAAACACGGCGGGTTCGCGCATTCCGCCAACGTCAACATAGTGTGGATAGCCTCCGATGAGGTCACCGCGGGAAACGCCGAGCAGGTGCTGGCGGGACTGGACGGGATACTCGTTCCGGGGGGTTTCGGAGTGCGGGGAGTGGACGGCAAGGTGGAGGCCATCCGTTATGCCCGCGAGAACAACGTGCCCTTCCTGGGCATCTGTCTAGGTCTGCAGTGCGCGGTGATCGAGACCGCTCGCAATCTTTGCGGCATGGAAAAGGCCAACAGCTCGGAGTTCGACCCCGCCACGCCCGATCCGGTCATCGACCTTCTGCCGAGCCAGCGCGACGTGGACGAGCTGGGGGGCACCATGCGCCTGGGCCTATATCCCTGCAAGCTGGCGGAGGATTCCCTGGCCTTCTCCTGCTACGGGGAGGAGGTCATCTACGAGAGGCACCGCCATCGTTACGAGGTCAACAACCACTACCGGAGCGTCTTGCAGGAAGCGGGACTGGCGTTCTCGGGACTTTCGCCGGACGGCCGACTGGTGGAGATAGTCGAGAGGCGGGACCACCCTTGGTTCCTCGCTTGCCAGTTCCACCCGGAGTTCAAGTCGCGTCCCAACCGACCGCACCCTCTCTTCCGAGGTTTCGTGGGTGCTGCCCTGCAGAGGCGCATGGGTCAGGCGGAGTCGTTCGGCCTGAGAGTCGCGGGATAGCGCGATGACAGCTCGGGCAAAAGATGCGATCACGACGATCGTCTCCCTTCATGAAAGCAGTATGAGCGGTGGCAAGGCGGTTCTCGGTCAAATTCGTGAAAACCGGACGATGATCGACGAAGAGCACCGACCGGCGCGACCTTTTAGAAAGGGAGAAGGAGGTTCTCCGAAGGACGTAGGGAGGAGTGGAGGATGGCCGGGAGGCTTTTGGAAACCTTTCTCCAACTGGTGAGGATAGACAGCGAGACCTTCCATGAAGGCGAAATGGTGGCCCGCGTGGTGGATCGGGCGGCGGAATGCGGGTTCCAAGCTTACGTGGACAACGCGGGCAAGGCCGTTGGGGGTGAGGCGGGAAACGTATACGTGCACATCCCCGCCTCCGGGGTGGAGGCTCCACCGCTTCTTTTCTGCGCTCACCTGGATACGGTTACCCCGGGCAAGGGCATAGATCCGGTCGTCGACGGAGATCGAGTGATCTCCGGAGGTAGGACGATTCTGGGCGCGGATTGTAAGGCGGGGGTGGCGGTCATGCTGGAGCTGATGTGCCGAGCCCGGGAGGGCGAATTCCGGCACGGTCCGCTGGAGCTCCTGTTCACCATCGCCGAGGAAAAGCAGCTGCAGGGGGTCCGTTACCTGGAAAGGGACAAGATCAACTCCCGCCATGCCTTCGTTCTGGACGGATCGGGTGGGGTGGGGGAGATCATAAACGCCTCTCCCACCCAGGACAACCTGGAGTTCATCTTCACCGGCAAAGCCGCCCATGCCGGCGTGGAGCCGGAAAAGGGAATCAACGCCATCTACGGTGCCTGCTGGGCCGTAAGCCTCATGCGGCTAGGTCGCATCGACTCCGAGACCACGGCCAACATCGGCGTAATACGCGGAGGCCGGGCGGTGAACATCGTTCCCGACCGGGTAGTGGTGGAAGGGGAGGTCAGGTCCCTCGACTTGAAGAAACTTGACGAACAGAGGAAAGCCATGTTGCGTGCCGCCCTGGAGGCGGAGGCCGCGGTGGGAGTGGGGGTGGAGGTCAAGGTAGAACGGGCATACGACGGATTTCACATCGAGCCCCGCGATCCCCTGATCAAGCTGGCGTTGGAGGCTGGAAAGTCCATGGGCTTGAAGATGGAGATACGACCATCGGGTGGCGGAAGCGACGCCAACTTCCTGAACGCGGCCGGAATAAAAGCGGTGGTCCTGAGCATGGGGGCCAGGGAAGCTCACACCACCCATGAATATCTGGTTATTAGGGACTTGGAGCGTCTGCTGCGCCTTTGCATGGAGATTTGCGAGGCGGCGGGGAGGTTAAGAGGAAGATGATCAGCGGCGATCCGAGGGAGGAAGAAGTACACGGGCACCGGCTTATTAAGAGGAAACCCGTATTCGAGGGAAAGGTAGTCCGCCTATATTTGGATAAGGTCAGGCTGCCCAACGGCCGGGAAGCGGAAAGGGAAGTGGTCCTCCACTGGGGCGCGGTGGGCATGGTTCCTCTGGATGCTCGAGGGAGGGTGATCCTGGTCAGGCAGTACCGGCATGCCCCGCGGGAGATGCTCCTGGAGATACCGGCCGGAAAGTTGAGCGAGGGCGAGGACCCGCTGGAATGCGCCAGGAGGGAACTGCAGGAGGAGATCGGCTGTCGGGCGGGGGAGTGGATAAAGCTGGCCTCCTTCTACACCTCCCCGGGCTTTTCCGACGAGGTCCTGCACCTGTTCTTGGCCCAGGATCTGGAAGAGGGGGAGGCGGAACCCGAGGAGGACGAGTTTTTGGAGGTGGTGCGCATACCTTTGGAGGAAGCTCTCTCCCTGGTGCGAGACGAGGTTATAAGGGATTCCAAGACCGTGGCCGGTCTGGCCCTTTCCCTGCTTTACCTGCAAGGGCTCAGCCGGGAACATCCCGGCTTGGGGAGCGAAAAATGACGTACACATGAGGGCGAGGACGGCAACCGGCATGGAGGGAGGAATCCGGTTAAAGAGGGGGTGCCCGGACGAGAAGGCGGGGCGAGGCCGGAAACCGTGCCTTTGGCATAGGGGCGGGGGGGGACGCAAAGGAGGGCTTTCCGAGGGAAAGAGCAGGGAGGCGGTGGAGGTGAACGTCGGAGTACCCCGGGAGATCGTGGACAAGGAATACCGGGTGGCTCTCACACCCCAAGGCGCGCACGAACTGGTTCTGGAAGGACATCGGGTCTTGGTGGAAAAGGGAGCGGGCGAGGGGTCGAGCATAACGGACGAGGAATTCAGTTCCGCCGGCGCGGCCATCGTCCCAAGCGCAGAGGACGTCTATGCGGAGTCCGAGCTCATCCTCAAGGTGAAGGAACCGCAGGAGAGCGAGTTTCCCTTTCTAAGAGAAGGACAGATCGTCTTCACCTTCCTCCATCTCGCGGCCCATCGCCGGCTCACCGAAGAGCTCCTAAAACGGAGGGTGATAGGTTTGGCCTACGAGACGGTCCAGAAACCGGACGGCTCATTGCCACTCTTGGCTCCCATGAGCGAGGTGGCGGGCCGAATGGCTCCCCAGGTGGGAGCCCATTACCTGGAGAAGATGAACGGCGGAAGAGGCCTGCTTCTGGGAGGGGCCACCGGTGTACCGCCGGCCAACGTGGTCATCCTGGGAGCGGGTATTGTCGGTTCTCATGCGGCCATCCTGGCCACGGGGATGGATGCTCACGTAATCGTCATGGACAAGAGCGTGGTCAAACTGCGCTACCTGGAACATATCCTGCACGGTAGGGTCACCACGCTCATATCCAATAAGATGAACGTGAGGGAGATGGTGCGGCAGGCGGACTTGGTTGTGGGAGCGGTTCTGGTACCGGGAGCGCGCTGCCCGGTGCTGGTTGGCGAGGATGTGGTCAAGGACATGCGGCCGGGATCCGTGGTGGTGGACGTCTCCATAGACCAGGGAGGCTGCGTCATGACCTCGCGGCCGACCACCCACTCGGAACCGGTTTACGTGGTTCACGACGTCCTGCACTACTGCGTGGGAAACATCCCGGGTGCCGTTCCTCACACATCCACCTTCGCCCTGACCAACGTCACCCTGCCCTACGTGACCATGATCGCCGACCTGGGATTGGCGGAAGCGGTGAGGCGGGATCCCAGTCTGGCCCGGGGGGTGAACACCATCGAGGGCAGGATCACCAACCGTCCGGTGGCCGAGGCGCACGGCATGGAGTACGAACCCCTGGAATACATTTTACCTTTGGATTATCCCGGGAATGAGATATTCGGATGAGGACTGAAAAAAAACCTCATTTCAACGCTCGGTCTTTACGAACGGGTGAATAACGGAACTAGTCGGAAGCGGGCACGGGCGAGTCGGACGACGAACGGGCGGTTAATCTCGGCGTCGTCTACAAATCCGGGTCTTTCCCCCATAAAGCCGTAATGGTCTGAGGGGTGGTGCGCAGGGGAAAGGCGGGTGCCTATATGTCTCGGCGGAAACGGTACGAAATCGGGGAAGAAGCGGAACCTACAGCGGCCGGTTCCATATGGAATATCCTGGTAAAGGAGTTCCTGGTTTACCTCCGCGTGGAAAGAGGGCTTTCCGAGCGGACGATGGATGCTTACCGCAGGGATGTGGGCCGCCTGGTCGATTTTGCGGAGAGGGAGGGGGTGATATCGCCGGGGGAGATGACCCGGGAACGGGTCGCCGCTTTCCTGGAGGAGATGAGGGCGCTCGGTCTGTCTCCCCGATCCCTGGCTCGCCTCAGCGCTTCCTTGCGGACCTTCCACCGTTTTCTTCTGGAGGAAGGAAGGGGTGATTGCCTTCCCCTGGGCGAACTTCCTTATCCACGATACCCGAGAAAGCTTCCGCGCGTGCTGACTCTGGAAGAGGTGTTTATGCTTCTCGATCAACCCCTTTCGGAGGACGCTTTCGGGCTGCGTGACCGGGCCATCTTGGAGACCCTTTACGGCACGGGGATGAGGATCTCCGAGCTCGTTTCCCTGGACGTGGAGGATCTGGACCTCGAGGGAGGGGAGATGCGCGTCCTGGGAAAGGGATCCAAGGAAAGGCTGGTACCGGTGGGCGGCAGGGCGGCCGAAGCTCTGGCCGCCTATCTGGCACATGGAAGGACCAGGCTGATCAAAACTCCTTCCCAGCGTGCCTTGTTCCTGAACGCCAGAGGAGGGCGCCTCAGCCGGCAGGGAGCTTGGGGGGTGGTCCGCAAGTATGCCCGGAGGGTGGGACTAGAGGAAAAGATGACCCCACATACCCTGCGCCACAGCTACGCCACCCATCTCCTGGAGCGCGGCGTGGACCTGCGGTACATCCAGGAACTTTTGGGCCACGCCAGCGTGAGCACCACCCAGATATACACCCACGTGAGCCGGAAGAGGCTAAGGGAGGTCTATCTTAAAGCTCATCCCCACGCCTGACACCCTGAGGAAGCGGCCACGGGAAGGGACGGCGGAATCGGTTCGGGCAGAAAAGAGGCAGAGAGAGGATTAAGAGGGCGGGAAAAGGTTATAATATGAAAAAATCTCGTGTCACGCGGCGAGATCGTAAGGGTTATCTTATTGGGGAAGGAGGGGAGGTGATGAATTAATCTGTTTATTCCTGCGGGTAGAGAGGAGGTGAAAAATGCTCGAAACCAAGGCGTTCAGGGACTATATGATCAAGAAAACCATAAACGGCTTAATCTTCGTTCTTCCCAACGTCCCGGACGAAAAACTCCTGTCCTTCGCCGAGAAGTTCGTCAAGGACATAAAGTGGCCGGACGGTCAGGAGTTCGTGCGCAACTTGATCCTACAGGTGAAAAGGAGGCTCCCCGAGCTGCACAGGAACGTGCGCCGCGGCGCCATCAATTTCCTCACCGACGCCCTTTTCTATAAGGCGCGGGTTCGAGAGGAGTTCGAGCGCCGGGAGGGTTTCAGCCCGCCGCTGCTCCTGGTTATAAGCCCCACCATGCGCTGTAATCTCAGGTGTGTGGGATGCTATGCCGGGATGTATTCCAAAAAGGACGACCTCCCCGCAGAAGTGCTGGACCGGGTCATAAACGAGGCCAAGGAGATGGGGATCTACTTCATCGTCATCTCCGGCGGGGAGCCCTTCTTCTACGAACCCCTGCTGGACACCTTTCGCCGGCACGGCGACGTGACCTTCCAGGTATATACCAACGGGACCCTCATCGACCGTAAGCTGGCGGAGGAGATAGCGGAGCTGGGAAACGTAATCCCCTGCATATCGGTGGAGGGATACGGCGAGGAGACGGATCAAAGGCGAGGTCGGGGCGTCTACGAGAAGGTCCTGAGGGCTATGGACAACCTTCGGGAAGCCAAGGCCCTCTACGGGTTCTCGGCCACCGTGACCCGCTTCAACTCCGACCTTCTGACCAGCGAGGAGTTCGTGGACTTCTACATGGAAGAGAAGGGTTGCTTCATAGGTTGGTACTTCCAGTATATGCCCATCGGCACCCGACCCTCCCTGGACCTCATGACCACCCCGGAGCAACGCATCCAGCGCTGGGAGCGCATCAACCGCATGCGCCGGGAAAGGAGAGCGCTCATCTCCGATTTCTGGTGCGACGGTCCCCTGGTGGGTGGGTGCATGGCCGGCGGCCACAATTACCTGCACATTAATCAGAATGGGGACGTGGAACCCTGCGTTTTCGCCCATTTCGCGGTGGACAACATCAAGGAGAAATCCCTGGCGGAGGCCCTGAACTCGGATTTCTTCCGATCCATACGGGCACGCAGGCCCTACCACCCGAACCTGCTTCGACCCTGCATGATCATCGACCATCCCTACGTTTTACGGGAATGCGTGGCCCAGAGCGGCGCCCGTCCCACGCACCCCGAGGCGGAGGGGATCCTCACCGAGCTGGCACCGGAACTCGATGCCTATGGCGAAGAGTACGGCCGCCTGGCGGACGAGATATGGATGGAATATTACCAGGAACCCTCTCTGAGGAAGGAGGGCGGGAGCATCGCTTGAGAGGACCAGACGTACGGCGGGGGAGGGGCCGACCAGAGCGGCCCCTCTTCACTTATGGGAGTGGGTATAGGCACAGGCCTTCCGCGGCTACGCGTCATCCTCGTCCTAAGACGGGAAGGTGGGAACTTGAGACTTGGGAACCTTCAGGCAAGGGCATGGACCGTACGGAAGCGAATGATAGAATGAGTATGCGGATCGACAAGAAGGCGGGCCTGCATGGAACTGATTTTCTTCGGCGAGGGTTGGCTGGGTGAACTCCTCGACGCGGCGGTGGTCCCGAGCGAGATCAAGGACGTTGTCCGGGATCGGCTGCGGGAAAGGGAGGCAAGCGCATCTCCGGGCCTGCAGAAGGAATGGAAGACCATTGACGGCCTGCTTGGCAAGGGAAGGATAGGCGAGGCCCTGGAGCGCGCCATGCACGCGGTTTCCGGGTCGGTGAAGGACCTGCGAGAAGCGCTTGGAGACAAGAGTGCTGCCCTGGAGAAACCCTTCAGCCCCTTCTTGGTGAAGGAAAGGGAGATCAAAAGGATTCTCCATCCCCGAGAGGACATCCACGAATTGGCTCGTTCCGAGGATGACCTTGATGCCTTGACCGCCCTGGAGTTGATCAACGACGCCCGTCGTCTCCTGGCCAGTTGGGGAGCCGGGGTGTGGGGTAGGAGGCCGGCGAAACTGATCTGGCGTCTAGAGGAAGACTTGAAAGAGTTGCGCAGGATGCAGGCCGAGCTTGCCGAGGAGGAAACGTTCGAAGAGGAGGACTTTCAAAGGCAGATGAGACTGGCCGACCGCTTGGCCACCATGGCCACACGCTTCGCACGCGATCTTTACGAACTGCACCTCCTGAACGCCCGCAACCGGGAAGTCCGCCTTCGCTTCGAGCTTCTCTGGAAGCAGGTGGCAGAGCTGCTGGACGAGGAGAACTTTAAAGCCGCCTCCCAGGAGGCTTACCATATACTGGAAGAAGCTTTCCAGACCGCCAGGCTGGGAGGCGGAGACCTCTTGGAGATGGTGGACATACTTTACGAGAGTTTCACCGACCCGGAAAACCTGCGCGTGACCGTGGATCGGCTGGCCGCCTCCCGCCGCGACCGAGACCTGGCCCTCTCTCCCGATGAGGAGAGGGAATCCGTGACCTATATCCATACCGCCCTGAGGGACATGGGCCTGCTGGAGGCCACGGGTTGATAAACAGGGTGATCTGGATCGTTCTCGACGGGGTGGGGGCGGGAGCTCTTCCGGACGCCGCCCTCTATGGTGACGAGGGAACCAATACCCTTGCTCATACCGCGGATGCGGTGGGCGGTCTGTGTCTTCCCCATCTGGCGACCATTGGCCTCGGTAATATCGCCGAAATAAAAGGAGTTCCTCCGTGTGGGGAGGCGGAGGGCGCCTACGGATCGATGCGGGAGGCCTCGCCCGGAAAGGACTCCACCACCGGGCACTGGGAACTGACGGGGTTGGTCCTGGACCAACCCTTCCCCGTTTATCCGGAGGGATTTCCCGACGAACTGGTAAGGCGTTTTGAGGAGCTCATAGGAAGGAAGGTTCTCGGCAACCGGCCGGCGTCAGGAACGCAGATAATCGAGGAGCTGGGAGAAGAGCACCTGCGCACCGGCAAACCCATCCTCTACACCTCCGCGGACAGCGTCTTTCAGCTTGCCGCCCACAAAGCGGTCATCCCTCTCCGGGAGCTTTACCAGATGTGTCGCGCCGGCCGAGAACTCCTGCAGGGCGAACACGCGGTGAGCCGGGTAATCGCCCGGCCCTTCGTGGGTCGCCCCGGCGCGTTCCGGAGAGTGGCCTCGGAGAGGCTGGACCTTTCCCTACCTCCTCCGCGCCCCACCGTCCTGGACTTGTGCCGGGAAGCGGGTCTTCCGGTGGTGGGGGTGGGAAAGGTCGGAGACCTTTTCGCCGGGAGGGGCTTTCTGCGCAGTCCGCATACCTCCGGGAACGGAGAAACCATGTCCCGACTGCTGGACGAGGTACGCGCGGGCGGGGAAGGCATACTCATGGCCAACTTGGTGGATTTCGACATGTTGTACGGTCACCGCCGAGACCCTAAGGGATTCGCCGCTGCGCTGTTGGAGGTGGACGCGTTCCTGCCGCAGCTGCGGGAGGCCATGCTCCGCGGCGATGTTCTCCTCCTGGTATCCGATCACGGATGCGATCCGACCCATCGAGGCACGGACCATACCCGCGAGCATGCCATCCTGTTCGTCTTGGGAGATGAGATCCGTAAGGGGGTGGACCTGGGAGTCCGTCATACCTTGGCCGACGCGGGAAAGAGCGTCGCCGAGTTGCTGGGGTTGGACGGGTCGATCCTGGACGGAACCAGCTTCGCCGGAGCCGTAAGGCGTTAAGGCCCTCGGTAATCCACGCAATATACCCTGTCGATTTCTACGGCAATAGTGCATGGTTTATTCTTTTGTTGGAAGGTAACCGGCTTCCCGGATGGGATAAAAGGGAAGCCGAGACCGGGAGGGGACGACAGTGGACGTCATCCTGGGACACGTGAACGTGGACTTCGACGCCCTGGCCTCCATGGTGGCGGCCAAGAAGCTCTACCCGGAGGCGGTGATGGTCTTCGCCGGTGCGGTGAACCGCAACGTGCGTGAGTTCATCACTCTACACGGAGATGTCCTGGAGTTCATGGATCCACGGGCCCTGGACATGGAGGCCGTGAACCGCCTCATCGTGGTGGACAACCGCATCGCTGACCGATTGGGAGAATTCCGGCAGCTTTACGGTCGGGAGGGAGTGGAGATATTCGTTTACGACCATCATCCCCCCTCCCCTCACGACATGACCGGTGTAAAGGACTATAGCGAGTACTTGGGGGCGACCACCACCGTTCTCCTGAAGATAATTCGCGGGAAATCCATTCCCATCACGCCTTTCGAGGCCACGCTCTTCGCTCTGGGCATACACGAGGACACGGGTTCCCTGACCTATGCGGGCACCACCCCCGACGACGCCGAGGCCTTGGCCTATCTCATGCGCAAGGGAGCCAACCTGGACGTGGTGATGCATTTTCTGAGCAAGCAACTTTCCCCGGAGCAGCACTTGCTGATGAGGCGCCTCTTTTCCGGCCTGGAACATCATCGGGTCAAAGGAGTCCTGGTCACGGTGGCCAAGGCGCGCATGGAGGAATACGTGGAGGGAGCATCAATGGTGGCCGGGAAACTGGCCGACCTGGAAAACCTCGATGTGCTTTTCACGCTAACCGAGATGCAGGGGAGGGTCGTGGTTGTGGGGCTTTCCCGTCTGCAGCAGGTGGACGTGGACCGCATACTGTCCAACTTGGGGGGAGGGGGTCATCCCAAGGCAGGATCGGCGGTCCTCAAGGGGTATACCCTGACGGCGGCGGAGAGAAAGCTGATGGCCCTTCTGGAGGAGAACGTAAGGCCGCTCGTCACGGCCAGGGAGATAATGAGCGGGCCGGTGAAGACCATCGGCGAAGAGACCCCCATCGCCGAGGCCTCGCGGCGTATGGAGCTCACCGGGCACACCGCCTTCCCCGTGGTGGACGAGAGGGGGGAATTGGTGGGCATGATCTCCCGGAAGGATCTGGACAAGGCGGGGCATCACGGCCTGGGGCACGCCCCGGTGAAGGGCTTCATGACCCGCAACCTCATCGCCGTGGACGAGAACGCCTCCCTGCAGGAGATACAGAAGCTGATGACCGACAACGCCATTGGGCGTGTGCCGGTGGTGAAGGGTCGCCGGGTGGTGGGCATCGTCACCCGGAAGGACTTGCTGAGGGCCCTGCACGGACAGGAATACCTCTACGGATTCGCGCCGTCGGGAAAGACGTCGGGATATACGCGCGCCGAGATAATCGAGCTCATGCAGCGCCAGCTTCCCGGAGAGGTCCAGAACCTGCTCCGCCAGGTCTCCCGGGTGGCGGAGGAAGGAGGGTACCCCGTCTACCTGGTGGGAGGAGTGGTTCGGGACCTGCTCCTCGGTTATCCCAACCTGGACCTGGACCTAGTGGTGGAGGGGGAAGGTATAGAGTTCGCCCGCCGCCTGGCCAGGGAGACGAAGGCCAGGATACGCAGCCATCGCAAGTTCGGGACGGCGGTGATAATCCTTCCCAGCGGTAGGAGAATAGACGTGGCCACCGCGCGCACCGAGTTTTACGAACGCCCGGCGGCGCTCCCCGTTGTGGAAATATCTTCCATAAGGCAGGACCTCTACCGCCGTGACTTCACCATCAACGCCATGGCCATAGCCCTTACCGGCGATCGATTCGGAGAACTCCTGGACTATTTCGGAGGGTTGCGGGACCTGGATAGGAGGCAAATACGCATCCTTCACAACCTCAGTTTCGTGGAGGACCCCACCCGCATCTTCAGGGCCGTGCGCTTCGAGCAACGCTATGGGTTCCGGATGGAGAGGCAGACGGAGATGCTGGCCAGGAGGGCGGTGGAAATGGAGATCGTGGGGAGGCTCACCAACGCCAGGGTCCGTGACGAGTTGGTGGACATCCTCAGCGAGCCCTTGCCGTTACCTTTGAAGGGGCTGGAGAGGCTCGAGGAACTGGGAGCGCTGCGTACCCTGCATCCCGACATCCGCGTGACCCCAGCCATGCGTTCGAGGTTCCGTCTCCTGGAACGCCACCTGGGGGAGGCCTGGAGGCTTATAGGCGAGGAAGGCAGGGCTTGGATTCCGGGAATGGCGACCATGCTGGCCGACCTTCCTTCCGCGGAGGGGCTCAAGTGGTGCCATCAGATGCGTCTGCGGCGAGAGGACTCCGAGGCGATACGTCAATGCTTGGAGGAGGTGCCCATCGCGGTGGAAGCACTATGTGACCGACGCACCTCCCCCAGCCGGGTGGTGGCGATGCTTGACCCGCTGGTCCCCGAGGCCTTAGCATACCTCTATGCCCTGGCCGGACCGGAGGCGCGGGAAAGGGTCTTTTCCTACCTAACCACTTGGAGGGGTACGTTCCCCAGCATAAGCGGCAAGGACTTGAGGGAAATGGGCTTACCCCCTTCGAGATTATATTCCCAGATCCTGGTAAAGATCAGGGAAGCCCTGTTGGACGGAGAGATAAGCGGCAGGGAAGAGGAGCTGTCTCTGGCGCGAAGCCTGGCGGAGAAGGCGATGAGGAGGTAGCGGGACGTGTCTCAGTTGGAGATAACCCTGTACATGCTGGTGGGCCTGATCATCGGGGTCATCCTGCACGAGTACATGCACGGGTACGTTGCCTACCGGATGGGAGACCCCACCGCGAAGCGGGCCGGCCGTCTGACCCTTGACCCCTTGGCCCACGTGGACCCCTTCGGGACGCTCATCCTGCCCGGTATGCTCTTCCTCCTCAGCCTTCTGGGACACGGCACCTTCATCATCGGCTACGCCAAGCCGGTGCCCATCAACCCTTTCCTCTTCCGCAAGCCGCGGGGCATAATCTGGGTTTCCCTGGCCGGTCCCCTGTCCAACCTGACCCTGGGGGTGGTGTTCATAGGGATAATGCGCCTGATAACCCTCTTTCCTGCGGAGGGTTTCTTGCTCCATGTTCTGTACACGTGCCTGAGCATCGCCTATATAAACATACTCCTCTTCGTCTTCAACCTCATCCCCATCCCCCCGCTGGATGGGTCACGGGTGGTGGGGTATTTCCTGCGCGGGGAAGCGAAACGAGCCTATTCTTCGCTTGAGCCCTACGGATTTTTCTTAATCCTTTTCCTGGTGATGCTCTTTGGGTTCGTCCTCTCCCACATCGTGGGTAAGTTGGCCAATCTCTTACTGAGGGCGTTCGGTTTAGGGAAGGTCTTCTGAACACATGCTTTGAGGGTATTTTCGGTGACGGCCATCGGTGTATAAGGATTCGGTGATCAGGCTATCCCGCTCGACCTCGGGCTGAAAGGATGGCGGTAAGAGGAGGTGAGGGAAAGCTTTGAATACCTGGAAGAACCTTCCAGGAAAGTTATGGGTGAGTTTCATGGCCCTAAACCCCCGTCTTCACCGTCGGGCACTGTCGGCCGGGAGGGTACTTTCTCCCGCCGAGAGGGACCTCTTCCTATCCATGGACCGTTACGACCTGGCCCACTCCCTGGCAGTGGCCTCCCGCCTGCGAGAAGATCCGCTTCTGTACCGCGCCGCCTTACTGCACGATTCCGGGAAGCTGGTCACCGAACTCAAACTCCGGGTGCGCTGGGCTTACACCTTTCTGGAGGTCTTCCGGCCTCGGTGGCTGCAACGTCTGACCAATTGGGTGGAAGGAGAAGCGCTCGGCAGGGGTGTCTTGGAACGGATGCGCAGTTTACCTCCCGGATGGAAAAGGGGCCTTTTCGTTCAGCTTCATCACGGGGAGATCGCCGCGGAGCTGCTACGACGGGCAGGCAGCGACGAGGTCTTGGTGGGGCTGGTGGAAGGCCACCAGAAGGAACCCGCCGACGAAAGGGCGGCCAGCCTGCGCCGGGTGGACGACTTGTTCTGAGAGGGCTTTAGGGGCCGGGATCCAGCGCGTCAGACCTCTCCCAACAGGTCGAGACTTTAAAATCGAGATGTGACTCTCACGGAAAGCGGGTCGCCTTATCTTTTAAAGCGCGGGATGACCGGCAAATCCAGGGGTGCATGAGGGGAGTATAGAATATATAAATGCGAAGTCATGTCGGCGAAGGACACCGGCGACGCCGCCGGGCAAGGTCTTCCGCGGCGAAGGGAAGAAAACAGACGGTAGGAAAACGGTAGGAAGGAGTCATTTTGGCACAGAGGGTACTCACAGGATACCGGCCCACGGGAAAGCTTCACCTGGGCCACCTTCACGGAAACCTCCTGAGGATGATCGAGCTTCAAGAGCAGGCGGAATGTTTTTTCTTCATCGCCGACTGGCATGCCCTGACCACCGATTACCAGGACCCTTCCCGCCTGCGCACCTATACCGAGGAGATGGTCCTGGACTGGCTGGCTGCCGGTCTGGACCCGCAAAAGGTGGCCTTATACCGCCAGTCGGACCTCCCGGAGGTGGCGGAGTTCCAACTCTACCTCTCCATGATCACTCCCCTGGGATGGCTGGAGAGGGTTCCTTCGTTCAAGGAACAGCAGGAGCAGCTCAGGGGGAGGGAGATCGCCACCCACGGCTTTCTCGGTTATCCCGTTCTCCAGGCCGCGGACATACTCATCGTCCGGGCGGACTCCGTGCCGGTGGGAGAGGACCAACTTCCCCACCTGGAGCTGACACGCGAGATCGTGAGGAGGTTCAACTACCTTTACGGGGAGACCTTCGCCGAGCCCCAGTCCCTTCTCTCCCCGTCGCCCCGCATACCGGGGACCGACGGACGCAAGATGAGCAAGAGTTACGGCAACCACATCTCCCTGGCCGATCCTCCGGAGGAGATCCGCAGAAAGGTGCTCTCCATGGTCACCGATCCGGCCCGCCGCACCAGGAAAGATCCCGGCGATCCCGAAAAGTGCAGCGTTTTCGAACTGCACAAAGTTTACAACCCCGATCGCCTGGAAGAGATAGCCGGAAATTGCCGCTCCGCCGGTTGGGGTTGCGTGGAATGCAAGGAGGTGTTGGCGGAGAGGATATCCGGTTCCTTACAATCCTTCCGAAAAAGGAGAAGGGAACTGGAGGAAGTGCCGGGGATAGCCTGGAAAGTATTGGAAGATGGACTGCGGCGCACCAGACCATTGGCCAAAGAGGTGCTGGCGGAGGTGCGCCGGAGGATGGGCGTGGACTGAGGAGAGAGGCGTGCCCTACCTGGTGAAGCTCGAAATTTTCGAGGGGCCCTTCGACCTTCTCCTGCATCTCATCGGCCGTAGGGAGATCGACATCTACGAGATCTCCATAGCGGAGATCACCGACGATTACCTACGTTACGTGGAGACCATGCGGGAATTGGACCTGGATGTGGCGACCGAGTTCCTCCTCATCGCCGCCACCCTCCTCAAGCTGAAGTCCGATGCCCTGCTCCCGATTCCGGAAAGGGAAGAAGAGGAACCCACTCCCGCTGAGGTACGAGAGGAACTGCTGTGGAGGCTGGTGGAGTACCAGAAGTTCCGCAATGCGGCGCAAGAGCTCGCCTCCCGCTTGGAACGCGAGGAGAGATACTGTTACCGGGAAGTGGACGTGGAAGAGCCTTTGCGGTGCCTGGTGCCTGAGGTTCTGGACCGCCTGACCCTGGAAAGATTGGTGGAGACGGCTCGACAGATCATTGAGCCGGAAGGGGAGGTGGACGTATCCTACATCGCTCCCATCAGGGTAAACGTATCCGATTTCATGGACCGGGTCCGCACGGAGCTGGCGCGTAAGGGCCGGGTCACGTTCCGGGAACTGACCAAGGATTGCGCGCTGCGCATAGAGATAATCGCCACCTTTCTGGCGCTCCTCGAGCTGTACAAGAGGGAAGAGGTGGATATCCGTCAGGCGGTCCGTTTCGGAGACATAGAGGTTTATCCCCTGGAAGACGAGAACGTTCGAGAGACGCGGGGAGACGTCCCGGTTGCACGGGCGCTGCGAGAAATGGAGGAGTGAGGGATGGAACTCAAACCCATAGGGGGGAGGATATGGAAGACGGCCGCCGACGGTCGGGACGTGACGGAGATGAACGAGATAAAGGGAGCGCTGGAATCCCTGCTCTTCGTGGCCGGTGAGCCCTTGACGCCGACGCGCCTAGCGGAAGCCCTCGGCTGCGACGAGGGGAAGGTACTGGCCGCCCTACAGGAGCTCCGCCAGGAGTATCTGGAGGAGAACCGAGGAATACAGCTGAGGGAGGTGGGGGGCGGTTGGCGCATGCACACCCATCCCGCTTATGCCGATTACGTGGAAAAGCTCCTCTTAGCCTCAAGGCGATCCAGGTTGACCCGAGCCGCGCTGGAGACCCTGGCCATCATAGCTTACCTGCAACCCATAACCCGAAGCCAGATAGCCAATCTTAGGGGGGTACAATCGGAGAACGTGGTCAAGGTTCTGGCGGAGCTGGGGCTGGTGAGGGAAGCGGGAAAGGAGAGGTCTCCGGGAGGACCCGCTCTCTACGTGACCACGGAGAAATTCCTGGAGCGCTTCGGTCTGAACAGCCTGGACGAGCTTCCTCCCTTGGAGGGGTTCGAACCGGACAGGGAGACGGTGGAGCGTATAGCCCGCTCTCTTTCCGGAGGCGGGATACAAGAAGATAACGGGACGGTAATATGGAGATCTCCGGAAGAAGGACCACCCTGCCAGAGTCCCGAGGGGGAGGAGGCCAAAGGGTATCGGGAGGAAAACCATCCCGGTGTCGGGTAAGGCGCGGGAGACGCACGGGAATCGGTCTGACCGCATACCGGTTTGGTAAGAACACGTCTATTCGAGGCACGGCATCGGCGACCCATACCGTGGGTCGAGTGCGTCGACCGGTCAGGGACCCCGTCGGTAGAGCGCACGTTTTTTCGTGGCATCTTCCAGGGAGTGATCTGTCCTCGGAAGGAGGGCGTGGACTGGATCATGGAAGAAGGCGGACTTCCGGTAAGGTTGCAGAAGGTCTTGGCTGAAGCGGGTCTGGGCTCGCGGAGGCGTTGCGAGCAACTCATCCTCGACGGCAGGGTGACCGTGAACGGAAAAAGGGCCGAGTTGGGAGATCGCGTTATCCCCGACCACGATCGCATCGAGGTCGACGGCATAACCATCACGCTCGGGATGGAACGAAAATATTTTCTGCTCAACAAGCCGGCCGGATATCTGACCACGGTCAAGGATCCTCACCGCCGCCCCACGGTCATGGACCTCATTAAGGAGAAGGAGAGGCTCTTTCCCGTCGGCAGGCTGGACAAGGACACGAGGGGACTTTTGCTCCTGACCAACGACGGATATCTGGCCCATAAGCTGATGCATCCCAGCAGCGGCGTGGAGAAGACCTATCTGGTACAGGCGGAGGGGTACCTGAGCCCGCAGGGCCTTTCCCGACTGCGCAGGGGAATCAGGCTGGAGGAGGGCACGACCGCTCCGGCCAAGGTCCGGGTGCTGGCTCGAAGGGGAAGCCGCTTGCTCCTGGAATTCACCATCCACGAGGGGAAGAAGAGGCAGATACGCAGGATGTGCGCGGCGGTGGGCCTCAAGGTGGTGGACCTGGTACGCACCCGCTTCGGGCCTTTGGACCTCAAGGGCTTGAAGGAGGGAGAATACAGGCCGCTCACTCCTCAAGAGGTGAAAAGGCTGATGGAGCTGGACTGAAGCGCGTGCGGGTAACTGGATGCTGACATGGGTTGGAATACCCACGAAGTCTTCTGGCGGCGGTCGTCTTATGGTAAACTTTTTTCCCGAAACTTAAGGAGGCGGAAATGCAGCTGAGGGCCTTGAGAGGAGCTATCCTCTGTCGAGAGAACACCAAGGAAGAGATAGTGGAGAGGACGGCGCAGCTCCTGCGGGAGATGATAAAGCGCAACGACATCCGTCCGGAAGACATCGTGGACGTGATATTCACCGCCACGGAAGACCTTACTGCCGAGTTCCCCGCCGCAGCGGCTCGCCACATAGGCCTGACCCATGTCCCTCTTCTGTGTGCCCGGGAATTGGCCATCGAGGACGGAGCGCCCCGCTGTATCCGGGTCCTTATGCACTTCTATACCCGCAAGCATCCCCACGAGCTGCGGCATCCTTATCTGGAAGGAGCGCGCCAACTCAGGACGGACCTCCCGGAATAACGACTCCATTCCTCCAGGAATGATAATATCCGGCGTTTTTTCGTTCTCGACGACGACCTCGAGGCGGCAAGGCCGGAAATGCAGTGCGAATCGTTAGGCGTAAGAGGACTTGAAAAGAAGATTAGAAGCCATCCTATCATCCCGATAAGAATGCCGGCTCGGCAGAAAGGAATGGTCTTCTAAGAGTTCGGTCCGGGAATCACCGCGATCCGCCTGGTCGAGAAGACGAGAAGAGCAATGGTGATCGAGGGGTGGGAGGCCGATGGCTTTGGGGCGGGGCGGGTTGGAAACGCAAGCTGTGTCCTCCCAACCAAGGTAGGAGGGGTCTTGCGGAAAGAGCGTAGGCGACTTAATGTAATAAATCCGATAAAAGAAAAGCGGCCGGCTGTAAGGACGGGTTTTAGCCGCGAGGACGGTGGTGGCCGGCGGCGGGTGAGCGGGCTTGAAACGGATAACGATTCCTCAACCGACGCGAAGATGGTAATATTTGGATAAGGGGGGACGGAGATGGTCATCGTCATGCGATCCGGTGCTACCGAGCAGGAGATCCAGGAGATAGTGGATCTGCTGCACAAGACGGGGCTGGAAGCCCACGTATCGCGCGGCGAATTCCGCACGGTCATCGGGGTCATCGGCGACGACGAGCTGGTGCTGCAGGTACCTTTCCAGGCCTATCCGGCGGTGGAAAGGGTCATCCCCATAATGAAACCGTTTAAGCTGGCCAGTCGGGAGTTTCAGGATGAACCCACGGTAATACGGGTCGGGGACGTACAGTTGGGAGGCGGGACCTTCGTCGTCATCGCCGGGCCCTGCTCGGTGGAGACCGAGGAACAGGTGGTGGAGTCGGCACGCATAGCCAAGCGGGCGGGAGCGAAACTTTTTCGAGGAGGAGCCTTCAAACCGCGAACCAGCCCCTACAGCTTTCAGGGGCTGGGAGAGGAGGGTCTCAGGCTACTCGCCCGAGCCAGGGAGGAGACCGGGCTTCCCGTGGTGACGGAGGTCCTGGACGTGCGGGACGTGGATCTGGTTTACCGATATGCCGACGTCCTGCAGGTGGGTGCCCGGAACATGCAGAACTTCCTAATGCTCAAAGAGCTGGGCAAACAGGACAAACCCGTGCTCCTCAAAAGGGGGATGAGCGCCACCGTGGAGGAATGGCTGATGGCCGCCGAGTACATACTAAAGGAGGGTAACCGGAAAGTCGTCCTCTGCGAGAGGGGGATCAAGACCTTCGAGACCGGGACCCGCAATACGCTGGACATATCCTCCGTTCCCGCAGTGAAGAACCTCTCCCATCTTCCGGTTGTCGTCGATCCCAGCCATGCCACCGGGGTGAGCGAGCTGGTTCCGCCCCTTTGCCTGGCGGCGCTGGCAGCGGGAGCGGACGGGGTGATGGTGGAGATGCACCCGCGCCCTCGGGAGGCCTTGTGTGACGGCTCCCAGTCGCTGGACCCGGAGAGCTTCGAGGCCATGATGAAGGAGGTCACAAGACTGGCTTCCTACATGGGTAAGGTATAGGAAAATCCTATAGGCACAAGCGCCGGCGTATTTGAGAGCGGTGAGGTGAAGTAGGCGTCCTATACCGGGGTCCAGGTCGGGATCGGTTCCCATGTAAAGCGGTTTACGCCATGACCAAGAAAATTTACGAAACGGCGGGTATCCTGGGCACCGGCCTTATCGGCGGGTCGCTGGGGATGGCCTTGCGTGGAGAGGGCTCGGTGGCGAAGGTGGTGGGGTATGACGCCGACCGGCACATGCTTAAAGAAGCCGTGCGCCGCGGCGCGATCGACGATGCGGCGACCGACCCGAGGGAGCTGGCCTCTTCATGCGAACTGGTCATCGTGGCCGTTCCGGTACGATCGGCGCCCGGGGTCCTCGCCCGCATCGCCCGCCATCTGCGGCCCGGCACCACCGTGAGCGATGTTGGTTCGGTCAAGTCGGGCATAATGAGGGCAGCCGCGGAGGTTATCCCCCCGCAATGCCATTTTATCGGCGGCCATCCCCTGACGGGCTCAGAGCAGAGGGGGGTGGAATTTGCCGACCCAGGCCTCTTTCAAGGCGCATATTACGTGCTCACCCCCACCGAGGAATGCGATGCCGAGGCGTATTCCCGCCTTCATGCTTTAGTCGCTTCCTTGGGTGCCCGGGTGGTGGCTATGGATCCCGCCATCCATGACCGGGCGGTTTCGGTGATAAGCCATCTTCCCCACGTCATGGCCATGGGTCTGATGAACCTGGCTCTGCGCAGGGCGGAGGAATACCCCTTACTGCGACTGGTGGCCGGAGGTTTCCGGGACGTCACTCGCATCGCCGCTTCCGACCCCGCCCTATGGCTGGACATACTGGTGGAGAACAGGGAGGCGGTGAAGGATTCTCTGAGAGAGCTCATCGAGGACTTGGAATGCATATATGAGTTTTTGGATAACGGGGATGAGGTGGAGCTCTTGGCTTGGATGGAACGGGCAAGCTCCGGTAGGAGAAACTTGGCACCGGCATTGCGGGAATCCCTTGCCGAACTCTACGTCCTTGCCCTACCGGTGACGGACAGGCCCGGCGTGATCAGCGACGTGACCCTTACCGTGGGGGAGATGGGGATAAACATAGATGACCTGGAATTGGTCCACCCGATGGAGAGCGGGCAGGGCATCCTCCACCTCACCATAACCGGTCAGGAGGCCTCACGGCGTGCCGCCGTGGCTTTGCGGGCCAAGGGGTATCGGGTCAGCGTGCGTAAGGCGCTGGGGGAGGATTAGAAGGCGACTAGAATCAAAGGAAGGAAAAGGACTCGGTTATGGACATGGTTTTCGGTAGAGGACGGCCGCTCCGCGGCGAGGTAACCGTTCCGCCGGACAAGTCGATTTCCCACCGTGCGGCCATATTGGGGTCCCTGGCCTGGGGGCGGACCACCGCCGCTCCCTTTCTACACGCGGGCGACTGCCTGAGTACGTTGGGATGCCTGAGAGTCCTGGGCGTGGAAGTTCACCTGGAAGGTGAAGAACTTATCGTGGAGGGACGGGGACCGGAGGGCTGGAAGGAACCTCGCTCCGATCTACAAGCCGGTAATTCCGCCACCACCATGCGCCTACTGGCCGGAGCGCTGGCCGGTCGCCCCTTCCGCGCCCGCATAGACGGCGATTCGTCTCTTCGGAGGCGTCCCATGCGCCGGATCGTCGATCCCCTTCGGCGAATGGGAGCTCGCATAACGGCGGAGGGCGAGGACGAAAGGCCTCCGCTGGTCATCGAGGGCGGGTCGCTGCGGGGAATCGAGCACCGCATGGAAGTGGACAGTGCCCAGGTGAAGTCGGCGCTTCTTCTGGCCGGCTTGCAGGCGGAGGGAGAGACGCGCATCCTTGGTGGGCGCTCCTCGCGGGATCACACGGAAAGGATGCTCCTGCTCATGGGGGCCGATCTCACCTTTTCCGGCGACGGCGCCCTGGTTGTGAAGAAGTCGGACCTTCGAGGTTGCCGTATAGAAATTCCGGGGGACATGTCCTCCGCTTCATTCCTACTGGCCGCGGCGGCCGCCGTTCCCGGATCGCGGCTTTTCATTCGAGGCGTGGGATTGAACCCCACGCGTGCCGGTTTCCTTTCCGTCCTCAACTCCATGGGAGCGCTGGTCGTGGAATCGGGGTACCGGGAGACGAGTAATGAACCCCGAGGGGACCTGGAGGTGGCCGGCGCCTCGCTTACCGGCGTGGAGGTGGAGGCATGGCGAGTGCCGGCCCTTATCGACGAGATTCCCCTTTTGGCGGTCCTCGGGTGCCGGGCTAGGGGAGAGACGGTGGTGAGGGGGGCCCAAGAGCTCAGGTTCAAAGAGAGCGACCGCATCGCCGCCGTGTGTCTTGAACTGCGCAAGATGGGCGCCGCCATCGAGGAATTGCCGGACGGGTTCCGGGTGGAGGGACCGGTCGCCCTTAGAGGTGCCCGTCTCGACTCCCACGGCGACCACCGTATCGCCATGGCCCTGGCCGTGGCCGCCCTATTTGCCGAAGGGGAGACGGTGATCTCCGGGTGGGAATGCGTGAGCATCTCCTTCCCCGGCTTCGAGCGCCTCCTGCGGGACCTGACCCGCTGACGGTTACGCGGGACCTTCACGGCGGAAACCGGCATCGAATGGATGGATGGCCGGCGCAGCCGCCGTCATAAAATTAGAAGGGGGGTCTTCGTAGAAGGGGGGAAGAGTTGATCATAGCCATAGACGGTCCGGCCGGCGCGGGAAAGAGCACGGTGGCCCAGAAACTGGCGAAGCGGCTCAGCTACCGTTACTTGGATACGGGGGCCATGTACCGGGCCTTGACCTTGAGGGCGTTGCGCGAACACGTGAGCTTGGACGACGCAGAAAGGCTGGCCGAACTGGCGCGGGGGATGACGGTGAGGATGGAATACCGGCCACGGGCACGCCCGCCCTTTCGTGTTCTCATGGACGGACAGGACGTGACCTCGGAGATCCGCTCCCGCGAGGTCTCCGCCCACGTTTCCCAGGTCTCCTCGCATCCCGGCGTCAGGAGGGAGATGGTAAGAAAACAGAGGGAGATGGCCGCGGGGGGAGATCTTGTGGCGGAGGGACGTGACGTGGGAACGGTGGTCTTTCCCCGGGCGGATCTCAAGTTCTACATCACCGCGGCGGTTGGGGAAAGGGCACGGCGGAGGCACCGGGAGATGCGCAAGGAGGGCTACCGCGTATCCCTGAAGACGGTGCAGCAGGAGATGGTAAAACGAGATCATATGGACACCACGCGGGAGGTTAACCCGCTGCGACGCGCTCCCGACGCCGTGGTCATCGACACCACCAGGCTTTCCATCTCCCAGGTGGTCAACGAACTTCTGCGCATAGCCAGGGATAGAATGGAGCCCCGTACTCTGTGAGGTAAGGTGTAAGAAGCGGTAAAGCCCTTGGGCACGGTATCCGGACCATCGGCGAATGTCTCCAGAAGCCGTCGTTTCTCGCGCATGAGCTCGTAAGCCGCGCGACGTATGTAATGCAGCGGGAATCTCGCGAGAAGAGGTTATCATGGGACCATGAGACATATATCGTCATACGGCTCTCCGTTCCGGCGCGGGAGGTCAAGGACATGGCGGCCACCACTCGTGGTGGGGGTGCGGGAGGACAGCCCATGCCGGGAGGCGGTCCTGGCGGGAGACCGACTTCTCAAGCTGAACGGCATGAGGCCGCGGGACATCCTGGATTGCCTGAGGTGGGGAGACGAAGCCGAGGTGAAGATGGAGCTCCTGAGAGACGGGGATGTCGTCTCCCTCAAGGTACGCAAGGAAGAGGGGGTGCCCCTGGGACTGATCTTCGATGAACCGGTTTTCGACGGGGTTATGACCTGCCGGAACCGTTGCGGTTTCTGTTTCGTGGACCAAATCCCTCCTGGACTGCGACCCTCCCTTTACGTCAAGGACGACGATTATCGTTTGTCCTTCTACTACGGCAATTTCATAACCCTGAACAACCTGAGCCGGGAGGATGTCCGGAGGATAGAGAGACTGCGGCTGTCCCCTCTTTACGTATCCTTGCATTCCACGGACCCCGCCCTCCGCTCGTACATGATGGGCGGAGAAGGAAGGAAAGGCCTGGAGGTACTCCGCCGCTTCCTGGACCGGGGATTGGAGATACATCTCCAGATAGTGTGCTGTTCGGGGATAAACGACGGCGAGGCTCTGCGCCGGACCTTCCAACAAGTCCTGGCGTATTATCCGGCTGCTTCTCTGGGGGTGGTGCCGGTGGGCGTCACCCGTCTGGCCGACCCTCGATCTCCCTTTCTTCAGCCGCATGACCGGAGGTCCGCCTCTCGGGTTTTAGAGATGGTGGAGGAATTCCAGAAAAGGGCCTTGGAGGTGTTGGGAAGGAGGCTGTTTTTCGCCTCCGACGAGTTTTACCTATTGGCGGAAAGGGAATTCCCACCCGCTGCCGATTATGAAGGATACCCTCAACTTGAGAACGGGGTGGGCATGTGCAGGAAATTTCTGGAGGAGTTCGAGGAATGCAGCAGGGGAAGAGGACCGCGCGCGACGAGGGGCAGGGGCATCATCACGGGCGTAGCCGGAGAGGCGGTGATCCGACGCATCTTTCCCGAGTCCGAGAAGGGACCCCAAGTGGTGACGGCGGAGAACGAGATTTTCGGAGGGTCGGTCACCGTCACCTCGCTACTCGGTGGACGGGATATCATCAGCGCCTTGCGCGAGAGAGCGCCTTCCTGTCGGGAACTGCTCATACCGGATACCCTCCTGAAAGAGGGACGCTTCTTGGACGACTCTACCTTGCAGGAAGTGGAGGAGGGAAGTGGCTATCGACTCCTGCCCGTGCCCGTGAACGGTGCCGCCTTGCTCTCGGAACTTGGGGGAGGCGCTTCGTCAGAGTATTTCGACCCTTACGGAAAGGACGAATAATGGGGACGCTTGGTTTATGATAGAGGGCGCCCTTACGAGGGGTTTTCGGTAGGTCATCCGGAAAGGTGATACCGGCAAACCTTGCCGGGGATTTTAGAAGTCGTTTGAGGGGAGTACGAGGTCGTGAACACTACGGGACGGAAGGTGGAGGCACATCTCCCCATGGTGGCCGTGGTTGGGCGGCCCAATGTGGGCAAGTCCACCCTGGTCAACCGCATAGTGGCCAGGAGCGAGGCCATCGTGGAAAAGGAACCGGGAGTGACCCGCGACCGTAACTATTTCATGGCTTCCTGGCGAGGAAGGGATTTCCTGGTGGTGGACACCGGAGGCTTGGATCCCGATTCCGGAGAGGAGCTTGTACGGGCCATCGGCAGGCAAGCGTTGGCCGCGGTGCAGGAGGCTGACCTGGTGGTCATGATGGTGGATGCCAGGGAGGGCGTCACCGCTGCGGACCTGGAGATCGCGCAGGTCTTGCGCAAGACGGGCAAGCCACTGCTTCTGGTGGCCAACAAGGTGGACAACAAGCGCCTGGAGGAAGGGGTCGTGGAGTGGTATTCCCTGGGGATGGGTGACCCCTGGCCGGTATCGGCCATGCACGGTCGCAATATCGGAGACCTTCTGGATGCGGTGGTGGAAATGCTGCCCGAACCCGAAGGAGCGGAGGTCGTAGATATTCCGGAAACGGTGGTGGCAGTGGTGGGACGCCCCAACGTGGGCAAGTCCACCTTGTTCAACGCGCTGATCCGGGAGGAGAGGTCCATAACCAGCGAGGTCCCGGGCACGACGCGCGATGCGGTGGACACTCTACTGGAGATGGACGGCAAGAGGTACCGCTTCATCGATACCGCCGGGTGGAGAAGGCGCACGCGGATCAAGGAGGGAGTGGAATATTACAGCCTGGTGAGGGTATGGCGGGCCATAGACCGGGCCCAGGTAGTGCTTCTGGTGGTGGACGCGACGATGGGGGTGACCGACCAGGACCAAAGGATCGCCGCAAGGATAAAGGAGGATGGACGAGCGTGCGTGGTGGTCCTGAACAAGTGGGATCTGGTCAGGGGAACTGGTCGGGGAGAGGAGATCCTTATGGACGCCAGGGAAAAGCTGCGTTTCGTGAACTATGCGAGGTTTTTAAGAGTCAGCGCTCTGACCGGTGCCGGCCTCCTTAAGCTTTTCCCCGCCATCGACGACGCGCGGATAAACTGGTCTTCCCGCGTCCAGACATCCCATCTGAACGATCTGCTACACCGCATCCTCTCCCAATCACCGCCGCCCACGAGGAAGGGAAAACGCCTGCAGTTCTATTACGTGACCCAGGCCAGGACGTCTCCCCCTCAGTTCGTCTTCTTCGTCAACCACCCCGACCTGGCGGATGCCTCCTACGAACGCTATCTGGAACACAAGCTGAGGGAAACCTTTCCCCTGGAGGGGACACCTATTCGGATCATTCTAAGGCCCCGCCGTGCGCAGCGGGATTCCGGCCGTACCTGACCCCGGTGCAGTGGTTGCAAGGTCAGCCCTACGAGAGGAATGGCCCGGAACGCGACCGGGGGATAACCGAGACGGGGGCTTTCTTCCATCCATGGTGGTGAGCCGGCAGCGGAGGGCGGGCAATACGAAGAAACAACTTATCCGTGCATGTGTTATATTTTTCGTTAATTACTTTCTATGGTTTCGGGCAGTGGATTTTAGGATTTCCGCCCCTGGGATATGCCGAGTATCGGGGAGAGGATGGCCTGGAAAGCGGTCCTTTGGGTAGTCGCCAGTTACCTGCTGGGTTCCATCCCCTTCGGGTTGGTGGTCTCCGGGGTGATTTTTAAAAAGGACATAAGGACCCTGGGTTCCGGGAACATCGGGGCCACCAACGTGTTGCGCAACTTCGGCGTCCAGCCCTTCATCGCCGTGACCATGCTGGATATGGGAAAGGGCGTGGCCGCCGTGGTCGTGGGCCGGGCACTGGGGCTCGGCCCGGGCCTCTCTCTCCTGGCCGGCCTTTTCTCCATCGTGGGACACAACTGGAGCATCTATCTGCGTTTCCAGGGCGGGAAAGGCATTGCCACCAGCGGAGGGGTGATCATAGCCGCCTATCCCTGGCAAGTGATCGTGGTGGTCATCGGCACTTTCCTGCTCGCGGTTCTGGTCAGCCGGATAATGTCGGTGGGTTCTCTGACCTCTGCCTTGGCCTTTCCCCTCTCCACCCTGATCTTCCTGCGCCACGACCTTTCCGGATATTGGCCGCACCTTTGCGTGTCCGTACTGGCCAGCCTGTTCGCTTTTTACCGACATAGGGCCAATATCCGGCGCCTCCTGGCGGGGGAAGAGCCGCGCATAAGGCTGAAGAGAGGGACCGGGGGGGCAAGATCATGAGGATTGGGGTTGTGGGGGCGGGAAGCTGGGGAACGGCCATGGCCGCCCACCTGGCAAGGCTGGGCAACGAAGTGGTCCTTTGGGCCCGCGAACCGGAAGTCTGCTGGGGGATAAATTCCCAAGGGCGGAACCCTCTTTTTCTAAGCGATGTCGATCTGCCACGGGAATTGCGCGCCGAGACCCGCTTGGATAGGATGCTTCCGGAATGCGAACTGGTGGTGATGGCCGTTCCCTCTCGTTGGACCCGAGAGATTGCCCGAGAGGCGGGCAAGCATATATCCCGCGACGTCGCGATTCTCAACCTGGCTAAGGGTTTCGATTACCATACCGGTTGCCGTCTGTCGGTGGCCATCGGGGAAGAGCTGGGAAGGGATTCGGGGGAGAGCATAGCCGTGCTTTCGGGACCGAACCATGCCGAGGAGGTCATAAGGAGAATCCCCAGTGCCACCGTGATCGCCGCCTGCCAAGAGGAGTTGGCCGCAAGCCTCCAGGAACTCCTAAGCTCCGAATATTTCCGGGTCTATACCAATCCAGACGTAATCGGGGTGGAAGTGGGCGGGGCCTACAAGAACGTGATCGCCATAGCTGCGGGGGTTCTGGATGGGCTGGGATTGGGAGACAACACCAAGGCCACCCTCATCACCCGCGGCTTGGCGGAAATGGTCCGCTTTGGAGCGGCCTTGGGAGCCAACCCCCTGACCTTTTCCGGGCTTTCGGGGATAGGGGATCTGATAGTTACCTGCATCAGCCGTCATTCGCGGAACAGGGGTTTCGGGGAAAAGCTGGGAAGAGGGGGCCGAACGGAGGAAATATTGGGGGAGAGCCCCATGGTGGTGGAGGGGGTGTACACGACCCGGCTGGTCACGAAGTTGGCCCGGGAATTGGGCGTGGAAGTACCCATCGCCGAGGGAGTGCAGGCGGTGATGGAGGGGAGGAGCGGACCGGCGGATGTCCTGCACGAGCTCATGACCCGCCGCCTTAAGGGGGAGACGGAGGAACACCTTTACCGGGACTTCCTCCTGGGAGAAGGGAGATGACGGACGGCTTCCGAGACCGGGCTCGATAAGACCTCTGTTTATACCTCTGAGGACAAACGCATCTTCTGAGAGGAGCCGAGCCGGGATCGTACACCCTTCAATTCCGTGGACATCACGGAAAGCCACCCACGCTGACCACGTTTACGAGCTCGGCAACATGCCAAACTCTCCCGGATATTGCCTTGCCGTCGCGCAGGGATCTTGGAATCTCCGACGACGGCACCTGAGGAATATCCCCCGCTTCCCTTTCTCGGGCCTCCTTGGCGAACGCTTTGGGTTCTTGTGCCAAGATAAGCCCTTCTTCTGATCCCCAAGGAAAATCATCAAGGAGCGTTTCGAAGGGGGGATTATGTCATTGCTTCCGGATAACATCGGAGATGCGAACGAGAAGGAGGGAAATTGCGGCGTCTTCTTTATGTCCTCGTTCTTTTGGCCGCCTTGCTGCTGGGAGCGGAGGTCGCCCTCACCTTTCTGAGCCAGTGGGGCATGGGGAGGGCGCTATCCGCCCAGTACGGCCTTCCCCAGGACACGGAAGTGAGGATAAACTCGTTTCCCTTTCTGGTCAGCGTGATGCGCAACCACCTGGGAGAAGTCCGGTTCTATTGGAACGGAATATTGATCTTCAGAAAAGGTTTTGACGAAAAGCATATGGCCTATGAAGGAGAGGCTATCCTTCGCGATGTGGGATTGAGCATGTCCGCCGTGATCAGGGGAAAACTGGAGATCGAGTCCATTTCCAGTGCAAAGATAACCGTTTCGTTGAATATGGAGGACATAGCGGCTTTTTTAGACGAAGGAGGTCGGGAAACCGGGAGTGACGACGTAACGGTGGCGAGGGAGGCCGATGCGGGTGAGGATAACTATCAAGTCAAGGTATTGGATGAAAACCATATATGCCTTTATCCATCAAAACCTTCAACTTTGAATCTTGATGAGAAGCCAAGTGATGAAGCAAAGGATGAGGGTTCGGGTATATGTTTGGAGATATCGGGCTTACCTTTGGACGGTTTTCTGAAAACCGCCAGCTTGGATGGCAAGAAGCTCATACTGCAGTTAGGTGTCCCCCTCTGGTTTGGATACTTGGATTCCTCGATATCTAATTGAGAGATAAAAAATGAACTAAAGGTTTACATTAAGCGAAAATGTTTGGTATGACCTTGAGGTAAATAGTTAGAAAATGATGGAAGAATTTTCCCCAAAAATGCTTGACAGCTCAATATTTTGTATTTTAACTTTTTTATTAACCACAATATATATGATTTTACCCTTGGGGGAGGGGATGCGACATGAGATGCCCCTTTTGCGGATACCAGGACAGCAAGGTGATAGATTCCCGAGAAGCGGACGGCGGGAATTCCATAAGAAGGAGAAGGGAATGCAAGAAGTGCGGAAAGCGGTTCACAACCTTTGAGAGATATGAACAATATCCGCTGACGGTGATAAAGAGGAGCGGAGACAAGGAACCCTATAAGAGGGAGAAAGTATTGATAGGCCTGCGCAAGGCCTTCGAGAAAAGGCCGGTGACCAGTCAGCAGATAGAGGATCTGGCCACATCTATAGAGGCGGAACTTAGGGAGGAGGGAAAGAGGGAGGTTCCCTCCAGCGCCATAGGGATGGCCGTGCTGCGCAGGCTGAAGGAGATGGACGAGGTGGCCTATCTGAGGTTCGCTTCCGTTTATAAGGAGTTCAAGGACCTTAGCGAGTTCCAGATCGAGCTCGGACAGCTTCTGGAAAAGAAAGTGGAAAAGGACAGGAAGGGGAACCGGGAGTAGGTTGGAGAGGGGGTAAGGGAAGTGTCGGCAGTCAACAACATACGGGTCCTGAAGAGGAAAGAAGAAGCCGAAGACGCCACGGATATCGCCCTCCTGGTCAGCACTTCCTCCAAAGAGGAGATAAACCTCTGGGACAAGAGCAAGATAGTGAGATCGCTGATAATCGAGACGGGCGCCAGCCCGGAACTGGCCCAGGAGATAGCGGACAGGGTGGAGGAACGCATCGTGCAGGCCAGGATGAACACGGTGACCACCTCCATCATACGCGAATTGGTGGACCTGGAGCTCCTGGAGAGGGGCCTGGGCACCATGCACAAGAAGCATTCTCATCTGGGTCTCCCCATGTATGACGTGGAGCAGATCATAACCAGCGCCAACAAGGAGAACAGCAACACCACCCACAATCCGGAGTCCATAAACCTGACCCTGGCGGAGGCCATCCTCAAGGAATTCGCCCTGCGCAAGGTCTTCTCGGAGGATATAGCCCGTGCCCACATGGTGGGGGATATCCACCTCCATGACCTGGGTTTCATCATCCGGCCTTATTCCTACCTCGGGGACACCGTGGTGCACTGGCGCGTAAAGGGATCCTGCGTGGCCTTTACCACCACCATGGAGCAGCTGTATCACCTCCTTCCCGGGGAGACCCGGCCGGAGCCGACCGTGCGGGTCAAGTATCCCATCGGGTTGGAGATCCTGGATCGCGGAGGCGAATGGACGGAGATAAGGAGGGTGGTCAAAAAGGATCGCCTGGGCAAGCAGATGTTGTTCATAGCCACCTCGGACGGTAAGTACTGCGTGGTCACCCACGACCATCCGGTGATAACCGGGGGCGAGATAAAACCCGCCTCCCTGGTGGAAGTGGGAGACGAGGTGGAGACCATGGAGATGGAGAAGGGAAGACCCCGGGGGCTGGAGGAGTTAAACATCGTCCATATATTGGAAGCCAATGCCAACACCTTCAAGCTGAGGTTCAATGCCGAGGATATTCTCGCGGCCAGGCAACGCCTGCACGAAATGGTTTATCAGGCGGCTCGATCACGGCGGGAAGGCAAGAACAGGTTTGCGTCCGCCGGGACACCTGGGATGTCTTCTTCAGCAGGGAGGGCCAGGGTGATCATGGTGGAGCCCGTGGAGGTGCTCGATGTCTACATTTACGACGTGACCACCGAAAGCGGTACCCTCATGGCCAACGGCATCTATTCCCACAACTGTGGAGGTCATAGCCTGGATTACATAAAAAAATACGGTCTCTCCTTGCCCAACATCACCAGCACCTCGCGTCCGGCGAAGCATCCTGAAGTACTTATCGGGCATATGGTGAAGATGGCTTCCACCCTCCAGTCACATTACGCGGGCGCCATCGGCTGGGAGGCGGTGAATATGTTCTTCGCTCCCTACCTGGTGGGATTGGATTACAAGCGCATCAAGCAGCTGGCCCAGATGCTCATATACGAGTTCAACCAGCTGGCCGGCGCCCGGGGGAGTCAAGTGGTATTCACGGACTTCAACCTGTACTGGAACATACCCCGCCATTTCCGTGATACCCCGGCCATAGGTCCGGGGGGGGTGTATACCGGTAAGACCTACAAGGATTACGAGAAGGAGGCCCAGACGTTCCTCAAGGCCCTCTTCGAGGTCTATTTGGAGGGTGACGCCACAGGCAAGACCTTCGTCTTCCCCAAACCCCTCCTTCACATCAATGAGGATTTCTTCCGCACGGAAGGTCACGAGGAGTTCCTTGATCTGGCCTGCCGAGTGGCGGCCCGTCAGGGCATAACTTACTTCGTCTTCGATCGGGGCGACGAGATAACCGTCTCTCAGTGCTGCCGGCTCAAGTTGCGGCTGAAGGGGAAAGACCTGCAAGAGGCCATGACCCCCGAGAAGATGCGCTTCACTGCACTGCAGAACATAACCATTAACCTGCCACGCATCGCCTATAAGGCCAACGGCTCAGACGAGGTGCTCTTCAACGAGCTCCAGAAGGCCATGCAGCTGGTGGCCAAGGCACACCTCCAGAAGAGGGATTTCATAGCCGGCCTGCTCGAGCTGGGCGTTAACGGCCCGTTGTCCCTCCTCTGTGATGCCAAGGACGGGGAGCCTTACCTCCGCCTTGACCGCCTCACCTACCTGGCCGGGCTCCTGGGCCTGAACGAGATGGTCCAGTACCATACGGGGATGCAGCTGCACGAATCCCAAGAAGCCCTTAAGTTCGGGCTCAAGGTCGTGGCCCACATGAACCTGGCCTGCAAGGAGCTCTCAGAAAAGTATGGGATAAACCTGGTCCTGGAGGAATCGCCGGCGGAATCCAGCGGTTACCGTCTGGCCAAACTGGACATGAAGTACTATCCCACACAGGCTTCCAAGGTACTGAAGGGGAACCTGGAGACCGGGGAATATTACTACACCAACAGCGTGCACCTCAACGTGGAGGCGGACATAGATTACATCGAAAGAGTCAGGAAGCAGAGTCTTTTCCATCCCCTGATAGAGGCGGGGGCCATCTGCCACATATGGTTGGGTGAACACGAACCGGATCCGGAATCCATAAAGAATTTCGTCATCAAGACCTACCGGCACACGCAGTCCTCGCAGATAGCCTTTTCACCGGAGTTCACCGTCTGTAACGACTGCCGGCGTACCAACCGCGGTCTGCACGAATCCTGTCCGGCATGCGGTTCGGTCAACGTCTACGGCATAACCCGCATCGTGGGATATTTCTCCAAGATAACCACTTGGAATAAGGGCAAGCTGGGAGAGCTGAAGGATCGGGTTAGGACGGATCTGAAAGGGGGGTTGAAGCATGCAGCACCTAAAAGTCTTCGTGAAACGGGACTGCCAGAAGTGTCCGGCGGCTAAGGAGCTGGCCAGCCGCTTTCCGCATACGGAGGTGTACGACATCGAGCAGGCGGACGGGTTGGCGGAGGCCGCCTTCTACAGCGTGCTCTGCACGCCCTCCATTGTGGTAGTCGACGAGAACGGCGCCGAAGTCCACGCCTGGCGATGCACCGTGCCCTCGCCGCGGGAACTCGCCGAGTGGGTCAACTGATCATGGCTGCTTTCCGAAACATAAGAGGCCTGCTGCCTGCCAGCATGCTTGACTGGCCGGGAAAGATAAGCGCTGTGCTCTTCCTCGGCGGTTGTAATTTCCGATGCCCCTACTGCCACAACCCCGAGCTGGTGGAGGCTGCGTGGTCGGGCGAATGCCTGGAGTGGGAGCATGTCGCCGGTTTTCTCCAGGAAAGAGCCGGGTGGATAGACGGGGTTTGCGTCACCGGCGGGGAGCCCACCATCCATAGGGACCTTCCCGAACTCTGCAGTTCCATAAAAGCCTTGGGGATGGAGGTCAAGGTGGACACCAACGGTTCGCGCCCCAGGATGCTCCGCTACCTGCTGGAGCGGGACCTAGTGGACTTCATAGCCATGGACTTCAAGACCTCACCGGAAAAGTACCCGGCGCTGGTGGGCAGGCCGATAAGCATGAATGCCGTACTGGAGACGGTCGACATGATAATTACGTGGGGAGGGCAACACGAGTTCCGCTGCACGGTGGTACCGGGATGGGTCGATTATGGGGATCTGGAAGTCATCTCCCACCGGTTGCACGGTGCGAGCAGCCTCGTGCTCCAACAGTTCCGGCCGGAACACACTCTCGATCCCGTCATGCGGGGGGTGGAGCCCTACCCGGACGCCCTCTTGATGGAATGGTCGGAAAAGCTTTCGGGGATCCTGCCCGTTAAGGTGAGAGGACTTATGGCCGTGAACCCGGCATAAGAAGAGCCCTATTTTCCGGTGCATGTCTGTGAGGCGAAGAATCTATGATAGATGAGGGACCCAGGAGTCAGGACCCTTTCGCGGAACCCAGCCGGATACTGCGAGAAAGCGACCCCGTCGAGATCGCCGAGAGGGTCGGCGTTCCCTGGGACGGCAGGGAGTTCCGGCTTGCTTTCATGCGCTGGAGTCTTCAAGTCTCCCACCCGGAGCTCGGCTTCAGAGCACCGGATTTCCTCAACAACTACGTGGTGAAATTGCTGGCGGTCATCTACCTGGCCCGCGCCCGGGCCGTACCTTTGGACAATCGGTGGGTACCTTACCGGGAACTGAAGGACGGGCTTTTCTACACCAAGAGCTTCTCGGATACCGTGGAAGACCGCCTATGCCGCCGTTTCGGTGGGGACCTGGAGGCCATGCGCCGTGCGGCAACGGAATTGGGTGGCCGGGTGGTGGAACAGGGAGACTTGGGAGTGGTCATAAACACCTTTCCCCGCCTGCCGCTTCTGTTCATCCTCTGGCGAGGCGACGAGGAGTTCGAACCCAGCGCCCGCATACTCTTCGACGCCTCGGCCACCAACTACCTAAACGCCTTCGAGCTGCGCATGCTGTGTGGGGAAGTGGTGGGACGGCTGGTCAACGTAGCGGACGGACGCCTGCAGGTTCCTCCGCCCGACTGAAGGCCGTACGATGGAATATGCTCGGAGATACCGTTTAGGTTGATCGCCCAGGGTATCCGCGGCTTTTTGGCGTGCGTCCCACCCTATGCGGGCGGGGATGGGCTTGCGGATCCCTTCCCGATCTTTTCGCCGGTTTGGATTCGGAAAAGGCGGGGTATCATGATATGTATATAGTAAAATTTTAACTATTATACAGTTAATCATGGTAAGCCGTTGAAAAGCTGCGTATTTTACCGGGGGAAAGATGGTCTCCAGCATTGAGGTCATGGTCATGGGCCTCCTGGCCGAGAAGGAAAGGCACGGGTACGAGTTGCTCAAGGAGATGGAGGAACGCGGCCTGTTGCGCTGGAATCGTGCCAGCAAGGTCGCGGTTTATAAGGCACTGGCCCGCCTGGAAGAGGACGGCTTCCTGACCTCATGGATGGAAAAAGGCGGCAGGATGCCGGAAAAGAGGATCTATGCCTTGACCGCTGAGGGCGAGGAGAGGCTTCGGGACGGAGTCTATGCCCTCTGCGCCGTGGAGGAACCTGTCCGTCTGGAGGGAGCGGCGGGGTTCGCCTTCATCGATGTTCTCTCTCCGGAAGAGGCTCGAGAGGCTCTGCGTAGGAGGCGTTCTTTCCTGGAAAAGCAATTGAAGCGACTGAAATCGGAACGAGAAATAATCGGCGACGTCATAAACCGAGCGCATTCGCTTCTACTGGAGAGGGAGATATCTCTATACCGCCATGAAATACGGTGGATCGAACGGTTTGCGCATAGTATCTTGGGGGAGGGCGAGGAAGCGGGGAGTCCGGATACGTGAGCGGGGGGGAGAGGGTTTCGTATGGCGGGAAGGGATCAGGTGGCCAAAAGGATAGTGGAAGAAGCGGAAAAGCTGGCCTTCGAATCCGGATACCGCCGCTTCAATATGGACGAGCTTTCCAAGCGGCTGCGCATGAGCAAGAAGACCGTATATGAATATTTTTCCTCCAAGGACGAGCTGTTTACCACCGCACTCAACAGGCGGGCAGGGAAGATCCTCCGACGAATGCAGGAAATCCTACAGCTTGAGGAGGACTCCATGACCAAGCTCTATCTACTGAGCAAGCACATCGTGGATGAGGTCTCCCAGATAAAACCCTGGCTGATCAAGGAGGTGGAGACCTATTTTCCAGACGTGTTCGACGTTTACGGTGATTTTTACCGCAAGATAGTGGGCGGAGTGGTGACCGTTATCGAGGAAGGCATGCGCACCGGGATTTTCCGGTCCGACGTGAACCCCTTGGTGTTCGCCTACCTCATGCAGGGAATGGTCGAGCTCTCCCGGAATCCCTACCTCCTGATCGAGAGCGGGTTGGGGCTGGAGGAGGTTTACACCGCTTTCATGAAGATAATCATGGAGGGGATAATAAATTCCGGGCACAGAGAGGCCCAGGAGGGAACTGCGATAAAGCGAGGGAGGCGAAAACCTCCGGATTGCTCGAGTCTGGCGGAAGGGTGACGAGGCTTTAGGTCGCTCTTGCGTCCCGAAAGGGACCGATGCGTTGCCGGTGACCGTTACAAAGGGATGCATGGAGAGATCGGCAGGAAGAATCGAGTGAAAAAACGGCTTGCACAGGAGCTTGACAAGCCGAAAGGCGTGATGCTTGAATGTAAAAAACTAATAAACCATTAATAGTTTTTTAGTTTCCATCCCATGAAGCGAACTTTACGACGTCGTCTTTTTCGAGGAAGGGGAGGATGGCGTGGTCGAGGATCCAGCGGAAGCGAAAACGGTAGATGAAAGGACGGCGGAGATCATCGGTTCCGATTCTTATGCCCGACATCTCGGGGCACAAGTCAGGGAAATAAAGCCGGGCTACGCCAAGGTCACCTTGAAACTGGGACCGCAACACCTCAATTTCATGGGCATGATACACGGGGGAGTCATGTTCTCCTTGGCTGACGTGGCCTTCGGGGCGGCCGCCAATTCCTTCGGGAAAAGAGCCATGGCCCTTTCCGTGGGGATCGACTTTTTGGCCGCGCCGGATCCGCAGGAGGAGCTGACCGCGGAAGTGGAGCTAGTTGCCCGGGCGGGCAAGACGGGTTATTACCGCATGCAGGTCGCCGACAGCGAGGGGAGGATGGTGGCGACGTGCAGAGGTTGGGCCTATCACACCGATAGGCCGCTGCGAATGGAGGGGGCGGAGGACGCTTGAGGCGGCGAGGCAAGCCCGTTCCGTCACGGGGATAGGCGTGAGGGGCGGTAAGGTCCGGAGCGGACTCCTCAGAGATACGGAAAAAGACTTAGGGAGGACTTTGGGCTACTCAACCGGCCGGATATCGTTGAGTTAAGGGGATAGGCACCCAGTTTGTAGATTGTTGTTTCCATAATCTCGGCATCGGCGGATAATGGTTTTGGTAGATGGCTCCAGGCCCGATTTGCCTTGGGATGGAAAACCGGTCTTTGCCCCATGCGGGTGCGCGGGAAAATCACGGGAGGGATGTCCATGCCGTTGGAAGGAAAGACAGCGCTGGTGACCGGCGGTTCGGGAGGACTGGGGAGGGTGCATGGCATCGTCCTGGCGGAGAAGGGAGCGGACGTTGCCTTGACCTACAATCGTAATGAGGCCAAAGCCCTGGAAGTGGTCAGAGAGATCGAAGCTATGGGACGCCGCGCACTGGCCGTGAAAATGGATCTTGCCGACGAGGAGAGCATCCAGGAAGGCGTGCAGAAGGTTAAACGGGAACTGGGGCCCATAGACATCTTGGTGAACAACGCGGCGGCGGGTATAGTGCGCGCGGTGACCATAACCGACATGACCAAGGAGGATTGGGACGCGGATGTGGCCGTGAATCTCACCGGTCCCTTCCTGCTCATAAAGGCCGTCTTCCCGGACATGGCCGAGCGGGGCTGGGGAAGGATAATCAACGTCTCCTCGGTCACCGGGACCATGGGAGGGTTCGGGCAGTGCAGCTATGCCGCCACCAAAGCGGGCCTCATAGGTCTTACCAAGACGGTGGCCTTGGAGGGAGCGCGTAAGAACATAACGTGCAACGCGGTGGTGTTGGGCGTCTTCGATGCCGGCAGTTTCTACGAGGTGGCTGAACCCTTCCGGGAGCGCATCATCAGGCGTGTGGCCATGCGTCGTTCCGGAGACCCCCGCGAACTCTCCGAGATCATCGCCTTTCTGGCCTCGGAGGAGGCCAGCTACATAACCGGGGAGGCCATCGAGGTTAGCGGAGGTATCAGCCTTTTCACGTTCTGAGGTCAACACGGAAGGGCGAAAGCTTGGGTTGATCATAACCAAAAGTCGGTCGGGAGCAGGAAGGTCCTCCGCAAAGGACGCCGCCGGCGGGTGCGGCGAAAAGGCACTCGCGGGGAAAGGAAAGCGTGTGAAATCGCTTAGGAGGACGGGTCTTGCTCCGTTGGGAAGGAGTACGAGGACGGGAGGACGGAAATGACCTTTGAACTTACCCCCGAACAGCAAGCCCTGCGCGGGGAGATCCGCAGGCTGGCCGAGGAAAAGATCGCCCCCCGGGCGGCGGAGATCGACCGCAGCGGTGAATACCCCTGGGATATCCAGAAGCTGCTGGCGGAGCAGGGGCTTCTGGGTTATGCCATCCCCGAGGAATACGGGGGTTCCGGCGCCGACCTTCTCTCGTGTTGCATAGTGGGCGAGGAACTGGCCCGGGTGTGTGCCAACTCCTCGCTCATCTTCGTGGTGCAGAAGCTGGCCGCCTACCCCATTGTCATAGCCGGCTCCGAGGAGACCAAGAGAAAGTACCTCCCGCCGGTGGCATCCGGGGAAAAGCTGGCCGCTTTCTGTCTCACGGAGAGGGAAGCCGGATCGGACGCCGGGGCCACCAAGACCCTGGCCCGCCGGGAGGGCGATCATTACGTGATCAACGGCCAGAAGTGCTTCATCACCAACGGGGGGCTGGCCGAGGTCCATTCCGTTTTCTGCATGACCGACCCGGACAAGGGCTACAAGGGTATAAGCGCCTTCGTGGTGGAGAAGGGGCCGGGCCTTTCCGTGGGTAAGATCGAGGACAAGATGGGTATGCGGGGTTCCCAGACCTCGGAGCTCATCTTCGAGGACTGTAGAGTCCCCGCGGAGAACCGGTTGGGGGAGGAGGGCACCGGGTTCATCACCGCCATGAAGACCTTGGACAACTCCCGCCCCTTGGTGGGGGCCCAAGCCCTGGGGATCGCTCAGGGGGCCCTCGAACTGGCCATCGCCTGGGCCAAGGAGAGGAAGCAGTTCGGGAAGCCCATCGGGATGCTACAGGGGATAGCCTTTTTGTTGGCGGACATGGCTACGGAGGTGGAAGCGGCGCGACTGCTGGTATATAAGGCGGCGGCCATGGCCGACCGCGGGGATCCCAACCTCTCTATATTCTCCGCCATGTCCAAGATGAAGGCTTCCGACGTGGCTATGCGGGTGACTACAGACACCGTGCAGGTCATGGGCGGATACGGCTATATGCGAGACCACCCGGCGGAGCGGATGATGCGCGATGCCAAGGTGACCCAGATATACGAGGGAACCAACCAGGTACAACGGGTGGTCATCTCCCGGGCCCTGTTGCGGTAACCGGAAGTTGACATTGGCGAAGCAGGAAGGGGATGAGGAGGATGTCCGACCTGGAGGAGATCAAGAAAGCCCTTGAGGAGTGGAGGAAGAACAAAGAAGCCTGGCCGGAGCGCCGTGAGGCATTCCATACCGACGCCGGTATCCCGGTGAAGGACCTCTACACTCCACTGGACGTAGAGGGCATAGATTACCTGCGCGATATCGGCTTCCCCGGACAACCCCCTTTCACCCGAGGGGTCTATCCCACCATGTACCGGGGGAGATTCTGGACCATCCGCATGTTTTCCGGGCACGGTACACCGGAGGAGACCAACGAGCGCTGGAAGCTGTTGTACAAGGAAGGGGAGACGGGTTTCTCCGCGGCGGTGGACTCCCTGACCTTCGCCGGGGTGGACCCCGACCAGGAGGTGGAGGGTGCCGCTCACGAGGTGGGCAAGGAAGGGGTGCCCCTGTATTCCATAAGGGGCGTGGAAGCCATGGTTAAGGACCTGCCCATCGACCGCATGAGCGTGGCCCTGGTGGTGGAACCTCTCACCTCGGCGGCGGTAACCTCCATGTATTTCAACGTGGCCAAGGCCCGCGGCCTGCGCAAGGAACAGTTGGCCGGCACCACTCAGAACGACATACTGACCATGACCATCGGCTACATTCCATGGGGTTCACTGAAGCCCGCCGACCTTCTGAAACTGGCCTGCGACCTCATCGAGTACTGTACCCCCATGAAGGAGGCCCCCCGCTGGAATCCCATAAATTTCACCACCTACAACTACCGCGAGGGGGGCATAGACGCCGTGCAGGAGATCGGCATGGGGTTGGCCAACGCCGTCGCCCACATCGAGGAGATGCTCCGCCGCGGTTGGAAGATAGACGACTTCGTACATCGTTTGGCCTTCCACCTCTCCGCGCACCGCGACTTCTTCGAGGAGATCGCCAAGTACCGTGCGGCGCGCAAGCTCTGGTACCGCCTGATGAAGGAGCGATATAAGCCGGAGAACCCCGAGGCCTACCGCTTCCGCTTCCACGTGCAGACGGCGGGTTGCTCACTTACCGCCCGGCAGCCCATGGTAAACATCATCCGCACCGCCTATCAGGCCCTGGAAGCGGTGCTGGGTGGATGTCAATCCCTGCACACCAACTCCTACGACGAGGCCATCTGTCTGCCCTCCGAGGATGCCGTGCGCCTGGCGGTGCGGACCCAGGAGGTGCTCCAGGAGGAGACTGGGGTGGGCTCGGTCATCGACCCGCTGGCCGGGTCCTATTACGTGGAGGCCCTCACCCGAGAGTTGGAGGAACGCATCTGGGATTACTTCCTGAAAATTGAGGAGATGGGCGGGGTGGTGGAGGCCCTGAACACCGGTTGGCTTTTCGGGGAGATGAGCAAGGCCTTCAACAAGAGGAGGCGGGACCAGGAGAGCGGGGAGGAGAAGGTGATCGGGGTGAACTGTTACGTTCTGGAGGACGAGGAACCCACCCCACCCTTCCGTACCAACCCCCGGGCCGCGGAGATCGAGAAGGAACGCCTTCGCCGGCTAAGGGAGGAGAGGGACGGCCGCAAGGTGGCCACCCTCCTGGATCAGCTGCGCCGGGTCTGCGAGCGCCGGGAGAACGTGCTCCCCGTGGTCAGCGAGCTCACCGCCGCCGGGGCCACCCTGGGGGAGATAACGTCCGTGTACCGCGAGATGTGGGGTGTATGGCAGCTTCCCTTCGTGGCCTAAGGGGGCGAATGGAACGGCGAGGGGGTAGATGGGGATGGAGAAGAAGATCCGCGTGCTGCTCTTCAAACCCGGCCTGGACGGTCACTGGAGGGGCATTATGACCGTTTCCAAAGCCCTTTCCGAGGCGGGCATGGAGACCATCTTCTTCGGGTTCAAGAACGTGGACGGGGTGGTGGAAGCAGCCATCCAGGAGGACGTGGACGTCATCGGCTTCTCCTGTCATTCCGGTGCCCATTTGGAATGGTCCAGGGAACTGGTGCGGGAGCTGGAGGAGAAGGGGGTGAGGGACGATTTTCTCCTCCTCATCGGAGGGGTGTTTCCGGAACAGGATCACGAGGAGCTACGGCGCATAGGTATGGACGGCGTGTTCGGGCCGGGCACAAACACCGCAGATATCGTGAAGTTCATTAGAGAGAATTTGGAAAGCCGCGTCCAGAAAAGGGGATAGGAGAAAAACCCGTTATGCACCGAGGGCGATCCGCGCCTACCGGTGGTCAGCCGGTAAGGCGGAATCGAGGGTAAGGAGGTCCGGTAATGGCGGGCAAGAGAAAGATAGGCAGGGGAGTGGCCATCGTGGGGGCCGGGATGTCCAGGTTCGGCATGTTCCAGGACAAGGACTCCAAAGACCTTTTCGCCGAGGCCTTCCGGGAACTTCTGGAAAGCGTGGACAAGGGGCTGGATCCCCGCGATATCCAGGCCATCTGGATCGGGAACTTCAGCAACGACTTCTTCGTCCACCAGGCCCACTGGGGACCCATCATCGCCGACCTGACCGGCCTGGCGCCCCGGGCGGTGACCAGAACCGAAGGGGCTTGCGCTTCCAGTACCCTGGCGGTGCGGGACGGCATCATGGCCATCGCTTCCGGGATGTACGACATCGTCCTGGCCGGTGGGGTGGAGGAGATGTCCAAGCGCACCACGGAAGAGGTCACCGAGGGGTTGGCCTTGGCCACCTCTCCATACGAGGGAGCGGCGGGATTCACCTTCCCCGGCGTCTTTGGGGCCTTGGCCAACGCGTACTTCCATAAATATGGGGCTAGTCGTGAGCATCTCATGAACGTCACCATCAAGAGCCATGAGAACGCCCCCCTCAACCCCAAAGGGCAGTTCAGGCAGACCATCCGGGATCTCATGGAGGCCAGGAAGGAAAAAGCTCGCCAGAAGGGACTGCCCGTGCCCGACTGGTCGGACGAGAAGGAAGCCCTCTTCGACCCCTCCTTTAACCCTCCGGTGGCCTGGCCCATGCACCTCTTCGACTGCTGCCCTATAAGCGACGGCGCCAGCTGCGTCCTACTGGTGGCCGAGGAACTGGCCAAGAGCTTTACCGATGATCCCATTTACGTAGTGGGCTTCGGTCAGGGTAGCGGTAGAGGGCTGCACGCCTGCCCCAGCTTTACTTCCTTCGAGGCCAACCGCCAGGCGGCGGCGGAGGCCTACGGCATGTCCGGGCTGAAGCCCGAGGACGTCCAGTTCGCCGAGGTTCACGACTGCTTCAGCATCGCCGAGCTCATTCACATCGAGGACCTGGGCTTCTTTGGGGAAGGTGAGGCCTACAAGGCGGTGGCCGAAGGCGAGACCCGCAGGGAAGGTCGTATGCCCATCAACACCTCCGGGGGATTGAAGTGCAAAGGACACCCGGTGGGGGCCACCGGAGTGGCCCAGATGTACGAGGTGTGGAAACAGCTCCGCGGCGAAGCGGGCGAGAGGCAGATCCCGGGAAGGGACCTCTATATCGGCGCCACCCAGAACCTGGGGGGCACCGGAGGGACCTGCACCTTCACCATCTTCGAGAGGAGGTAAGGCCATGGAAGAGAGGCCGATCAGTGACATCTCCTACCGCAAGTTCATCGAGGAGGGAAAGCTCATGGGATCAAGGTGCCGCGGGTGTGGAAAGATATACCATCCGCCGCGCCATCTCTGTGAGGACTGCTTCGGCACGGAAATGGAATGGCACGAGCTGAAGGGTGAGGGAGAGCTCACCACCTATACCTGCATCTTCGTGGTCCCTCCCTATATGGCCGAGGAGGGATACGGGAGGGAAAACCCATACTGCACGGGGGTGGTGACCCTCTCCGAAGGCCCGAGGGTCGTGGCCCGTATAGAGGGGGTGGACGCCAAAAACCCGGAGTCTATAAGGATAGGCATGCCGGTGAAGGCCGTGTTCAACCGCGTCGGGGAAGGGGAGAAGGCTCGAACCTATCTGGCCTTCCGCCCCGCCTGAACCCCGGAATATGGGTTGCTCCCGCGGCAACATCCTGACCGCCGGAAAGAAAGGCGCCCTCCTTTCGGGAGAGCGCTTTTCCTTTGAGGCCACTGGTACCTTTAGTGCTTTTCGGGTCCATTAAAGAGAAGATCCCGGCATCGGCCTGCGGGGTGAAGAGCGTCCGTCCTCATCGGGAGGCGGGAGAGATGTCGTTGAGCCTCATGTCGGAAAGAAATGGAGGCCACGAGGCGTGATGCCAAATACGAGAAGCCGTCGGGGTTAAGGGAAAGTTTTCCGCTGGAGGAGGCCACGCAGAGAAGTCCTTGCTCCCGGGGGAAGAGCTGTATGGACTGGGCAGAGGTCGAACGCCTACTGGCGTTTAACTCCCAGAGGAGCTGGGCATCACGGCCGTTTTTACCCATTTAAAGTTCCCGCAGTTATGGGTCACCGCCCTCCCCGGGCTGGGGATGATGACGCCCAAACAGTCAGCGGCCATCTGGGGTTGGTAGGTCCGCAGGAAGTCCAGCTCCACCAGTCTTCCGCCCATGCTGCTCACGTGGACCGCGCCGTTAAGGTACGCCACCGGACTATGCGTTTCCTAGACCAAATGGTAATAACCCTTTTCTTCTATAGAGAGCCGTTCAGCCGGGAAGCCATTTATGCCAATTTCGGAAAGAGCATGTTCGATCTTTGGGCGGAGAACCCTTTCCGTTAGACCGGGAACCATGCGGCATTTAACTCCTTATTCCGAGGAGACACGTTCAATCTTTAGCGGAGAACCCTTCGATTCTTGCCTCCGAAGACGGGAAAAGCTTCAGGGAAAACAGCCGTAACAGGACGCTCTGGGAATTCCGCCGATAATATATCTTATGTAAAGTACTTTTTTCTCTCTCAGAGCTCGAAGGATTGGGCCAGCTCCCTCAGTTCCCTCCTCAGAATCTTTCCCGCGGCGCTGGCCGGAAGGGTCTCCACAATCCGGAGGATCCTTATTTTCTTGTATTTGGCTAGCCTCTCGTTGGCATAGTCGAGAAGTTCCGACTCCGATACTTGAGCACCGGGTTTGAGTTCCACGAAGGCCACGGGGACGTCGCCGTAACGCTCGTCGTACTTACCCACCACGGCCGACTGGGCAACAGCCGGATGGGAGTTGATTACTTCCTCCAAGTCGCGAGGATAGACGTTGTATCCCTTGTAGATGAGCATGTCCTTTTTTCGGTCCACTATGTAGAGGTAACCGTCCTCGTCGAAGCGGCCGATGTCCCCCGTATAGAGCCAACCGTCCCGCAGCACCTGGGCCGTCTCCTCCGGCTTGTTCCAGTAACCCTTCATGACCTGGGGACCCCTGATGCATATCTCCCCTATCTCCCCCACCGGCATCTCCTTCTCCCCCGTCTCGGGATCCATTATCCTTATTTCCGTATCCTGTATGGGGAGACCCACCGAGCCCAGGCGAAAGTCCTCCCGGCTGGGGGGATTGGCGGCGCAGCCCATGGTGCATTCCGATAACCCATAGGCCTCGCATACCACGCCGGGTATCTTCTCCTGCATGGATTCCAATAGGTGCCGGGGTATGGGAGCGGCCCCGGAGGCCACCATTTTTATCTCCGACATGTCTATCTCCTTGAAGAGGGGGTTCTCCACCAGCTGCACGAAGAGCTGGGGGGCTCCGCCGAAGACCGTTGCTCGGTATTTGTTGATGGCTTGCAGGTATTCGGTAGGGTCGAAGCGCGGGAAGACCACCAAGGTATTGCCCCCGATCATCTGCATGGTGAGATAACCGATCACCCCCATGGCATGGAACCAGGGGACCACGATGAGGGAGATCTCCGTCCCCTGACGGGTAGGATGATCCTCTTCCCTATCCCCTTCCAGACGCTTGACCCCGAACTTCCCGTCCCGGTAATCCACGTCCCCGCCGCCGAACCAGTAGGCAAACTGACAGCAGTTTACCACGGCGTTATAGTGGGTGATCATCACGCCCTTGGGAGTCCCGGTGGTACCTCCGGTGTAAGCGATGTGAGCCAGGTCCTCACTGACGTTGAAATCCACTTGGGGAGGTTCCGGAGGGTGCTCGGCAAGGAGGGCGGAGAAATCGAGAGTTCCCTCCGGGGTGGGCTGCCTCTGCAGGAGCTTAGCGGGGGCGGAGACCGGAGGGTAGCAGTCAGCCAGGCTCACCATGATGACCCTCTTCACCGGGCTGCGGGGAATCACCGCCTGGGGAGCGGCGTAGAGCATGTCCAGACCGATGAAGGTCTCCACTCCGGCGTCGTTGAGCTGGAACTCGATCTCCCGTTCCGCCAGGAGGGGGCTCATGGGCACGAAGACGGCCCCCGCCTTGAGAAGACCGAAATAGGCGATGGCGAACTGGGGGCAGTTGGGTAGGTGTATGCCCACCCGGTCTCCCTTCTTCACTCCCAAGGAAGCCAAGGCGGCGGCGAAACGGTCGGACAGGTTATCCAATTCCTGATAGGTTATCTCCATGCCCCCGAAGATGATGGCGTTGCGCCATGGCCATTGCAGGGCGGCTGAGCGTAGGATCTGAAAGACGGGTACCTCGGGGTAAGAAAGGTTTTTAGGCACGCCTTTGGGCCAATACTTGTAATTCTTCTCCATGATTCCCCCTCCTTTGAATCAGCCGACCAGCCTTTGCCCGACTTCGGACGGTTCCGGGCCTGCTCATACCCCTTT
Organism: Candidatus Solincola quzhuomuensis; assembly: GCA_015711855.1. Classification (GTDB taxonomy): domain Bacteria; phylum Actinomycetota; class Geothermincolia; order Geothermincolales; family RBG-13-55-18; genus Solincola_A; species Solincola_A quzhuomuensis. The sequence goes on from JACVJF010000002.1 coordinate 64,426, forward strand.
GTGGGATTTTACCTTACCCTGATGTTAAACCAAATGGGTGGTTCGTTCCAGGTCTGTGACCTCTATTCCGCCAGCCAACCCGCACACTGACCGATAAATTAGGACCCCTTCGGCCCCTTATCGGGTGGTGCCGAGAACTACCCCGCTCATTGGGCGGTCCCGCCCCCGGCGCGTAAATGTTTTAGCAATGCAACCATAATTTACAATATATGGTAATTATATACTTTTTCTAATACTTTTGGCCGATTTTCATCTATGCGGCGGCAAAGGACAATAAAAACGGCAAGACGAATCCAACGCCCCACCCGGAAAGCAGCTGGCCACCCAGGTCGGCTGCTTCCACCTTTTATGGCCTATGACCCCCGGCGCCAGCACAGACCTCACCTTAGCCGCTTGCACGGGAAATGCGCGAGAAAACCGATTTGTGGCGATAGACGCCCGATCAAAGGCGGTACGACTCGACGGCGTTCGAGCCGATCCTCCCCTCGAGCCCATGTAGCAGGAAGTCCTCCATCTCCACATACTCGTCGGTGATCACCCCGTCTATTCCCGCATCTATCAGGGAAGCCAGTAGATGTTTGTTGTTCACCGTCCAGGTGATTACCTTGAAGCCCTCCTCGTGAGCAGAGGAGACCATTTCCTCGTCAACAATCAGGCATATGGGTAGAAGCACCGATGCCCCACATTCCCTCGCTTGACGGAGCATGCGCTCGCCGCCGGCGTCGTACTGGTTGAGCAGGCCTATCTCCGCGGGATAGCCGGTCCTGCGGAAGGAAAAAAGGAACTCCCGGTCAAAGGAGCTGACCAAAAGAGGTTGCTCGTAAGGGCTAGAACGCAGCACCTCCGCCAGCCGCCACGGGTCGCACCGTTTTATCTCCAAGTTGATCCGGCTGCGATTGCCCAGGACGTCCAGGAATTCGCTCAGGGTGGGGATGAGAGGCCCCCTTTCCCTTATCTCCTTCAGAGTAAGCCTGGACAGGAGGCGGTGTCCGATAAAGGGGTTGTGGTGAATTACGGGGACCCCGTCGCTGGACATGCGTACGTCGGTTTCCAACATCTCCACCCCGTGATCGAGGGCTTTTTGGAGCGATTCCAGGGTGTTCTCGGGGCCGAATCCCCTGCCTCCCCGATGGCTTATGAGCAGGAGATCCCGCAGCTCGACCCTCCCGTCCCTGTTGATCCGAATTTTCATGATCGCCTTGCCTCCACTTCATGTTTCGGTGAAACGCGAATCGGCGCTTAGCCTCCGCTTTGACCGTCGACCCGCCCTCCCTCGACGATTTAGGCGCTGGCTGCGGGATGGTCTACGTACTTACCCTTCACGCAGGAAACGTCTTCCTGCCGCGGCGGCGGCGACACCGGAGAACGATACACGACTTCGAGACATGGGACAAGGATGCATCTGCCGTTATGGCGAGAGTCATCTGACCGAGGGGCGAAAACCCTGCGGGCGAAACGTCCGCAGGGTTTCAGGCTTTTCCAAGGCCTAACTCGTGGATTCCGTAAAGAGGCTTTTTCGAGGTCCGAAGCCCGGTCCCGTATGAGCCCCTTACCCTTCCTTTTTTTCCCCCACCTTGGCGTTGAGGTCTCTGATTAGAGCGTCCACGTCTATGCCGTGAGCCAGAGCTCCCTGTTCTATGTTCTCGAAACGGGCAACGGCGCAACCTATGCAGTGTAGTCCGTGCTCCAGGAAGACCCTTATGGTCTCCGGGTTCTTCTCCACTACCTCCTGGATGGTCATGTACTTGTTGATGGTCATCTTCCAACCTCCTGTGTCCGGTCTTGATTCAAGTTTAACCTCCGGAGGAGCGCTTGACCAGAGCCTCTTCCTTTCCCGGCATGACGGCCGTCAGGTCTCCTTTTCCAGCTCGGAGTGTAGGTCGAGAAGGTCATCCCAGGTGAGCGGCGGATTTCCCTCCGCTTCCTTGTACTCTATGGGCGGAGGCAGGTGTATGGGTCTTATCCCGCTCATGCGCATGAAGTCCACGAAGCGGGGGTCGGCGGGATAAGCCTGCGCGTCTCCGCAGGTGGAACAGAAGAACGAATAAAAGGTGCCTTCTCCGTCACCATGTTCCACGAGCATGATCTCCTCAAGAGACAGGGACACTTCGCCACATCTCCAGCATCGAGACTTGACCCGGACCATCTCCCCTCCTTTAACATTAAATATAGTTTATACTGTAAATACATACTATGATATAATTGCTTTGTCAATGGTATGCGCCCATTCGGGAAGAGATATGATCGCGCGATTTTTATGGGGAGGATCCAGTTGAACCGGGGTGAAGCGCCGTTCTTCCGCCCAGGAATCGATGCGGGACGCGAAGAGGCATGGTGCGCATCCGATAGGTCGTGATGTCGGTCCTCCGGGAGGCATGAAGAGGCACATGTCGAGTTATCGGGACAGGATAGCTCAGCTCTCCACGGCGCTGGCGGATGCTACGCGGCGGGAGATATACGAGTACCTCTACCAGGAGGGCGAACCGCTGGGGGCCAAGGAAGTGGCCGAACGCTTCGGTCTTCATGTGAATGCCGCCCGCATGCATCTGGAAAAGTTGGCCAAGGGTGGCCTGCTCACGGTCGTTCGAAAGCGGGGTGCCCAAGGAGGACGACCAGCCCACCTCTACCAGGTCAATGAGGAGGACTGGGAGCTCAACGTCCCCCCTCGCCGGTACAGGCTTCTCGCCGAGATAATGGCCGAAGTGCTTGGGGGCCACACCGGGCGACTAAAACAGTCCCTACTAGATGCAGCATATCGGAGAGGAAGGCAGGAGGCCATGGATCGTGCCTCTCCCCTGCGCCAAAGCATCGGTGAGGACGCGCATCTCTTGGCTCAGGCTTGGGAGGAGGACCTAAGGGAGAGGGGAATCAGAAACCGTTGTCGGGTCCTGGAGGGGAGAGCCGTGGAGGCTACCCTCATGACCTGCCCGTTCGGGGGTCTCGCCGGGGAGTGCGGCGAGTTCGTCTGCGAGGTGCACCGTTCATATGAAGAAGGCCGCCTAAGCGTGACCGGTAATTGGAGGTTAGGGCGGGAGACGGCAAACTGCGTGTTCCTGGCCCAGCTGGAAAGCGAACGAGGTTAATCCTCCCCAGACGGATGGTGATGGTTCTCCTCGTTTCCGGGATCAAGGGATGCGGACGTGAATTCCTCCCCCTCCTCCCCGTCCAGATTGATCTGGTATTTGAAGAGCAGATGTTCGTAGTCCTTCCGGTAGAATATCTTGCATTTTACCTCGGGATACAGCTCCAAGAGCCGCCTTATCTTGCGGTTCTTCTTGGTCACCAACTTTTGGTTCATGGTGGTGATCTCGATGAAGAGATCGAATTCCGGGAGGTAGAAGTCGGGGGTGAACTTGGAGACGGGGTTCCCTTTTTTGTCCCAGGCTATGTCAAAACTCACCGGCTCGTAGAGCCATTTTATCCCGTAGAAATCCAAAAGCCGGGCGAATTCCTTCTCGCTCCGGTGTGCGAAGCGTACCTCATCCCACCGTCTGTAACTTCTCTCTTCCTCCTTTTCCAAGGCGCCGATCACCACCTTTAAGGCCGTGAGGCCGGGATTCGGGTCTTAGCCGGTAGCCACCTCCTTGTTTCCTCTGAGTACCCATACTTAAGGGCGCTCTGTTCTCCCGGTCCCGGCGGTCACCTCCGAGGCACAAGCACCTCGAACTCCGTCCATTGGACACCATCCAGGCCGATGGTCTGGGCGGCCCTCCATGAAAGGTCGAGGACCCTACCGGGCACGAAGGGCCCACGGTCGTTCACCTGCACGATGACCTGCCTCTCCCGGAAGGTGACCAGGAGCCAGGTCCCGAAGGGAAGGGTGCGGTGCGCGCAGGTGAAATCGTACATGTTGTAGATGACTCCACTGGCCGTGGGTCGTCCGTGAAAATCGGCCCCATAACTCGTGGTATATCCGGAATAGACGACACCCGTGCGCTCGAAGTCGGAAAGCGGCGGCATCTCCGGTACACGGTCCAGCAGTCGTCCGGGCCCGGGTATTTCCCGTGAAGCGGGGGCGGAAGGGATTGGGCCGCCGTTACGGGTGGGTGCCCGGCTGTTGCGGATTTCCCGAAGACGGGCGTTGATCTGGCTCAGTCTTTCCTCCAGCGCGTTTATGCGGGAGTCGAGGGATGCAAGATCCAGCGATTCCGCGAGCCTCTCTTTCTTTTCCCGATATTCTCGGAGATCCCTCTCCGCCACCTCTTTCTCCTCCAGCGCGATCTTCAGCTTGTGGTGAGCGTCGCGCAGGGAATCGGTGAAGCGGTTAACGTAATCGATGTTCTGCCAAAGGTCCTCCAGTTCACTGGAATCGAGAATGACCTCCAGCTCCGAGGTCTTGCCCTGCATGTAAAGGGTGCGCAGGGCCTGGGCGTAGGCGTCGCGGCATATATCGATGCGTTCCTGCAGGGATTCCATCTCCGCCTGGAGGAGGTCCATCTTTTCCTGGATGGATTGCAGCTCACTCCGGAGATCATCCATCCGGGAGAGGGCTATCTTTCGTCGGGTGCGGAGATCGAGAATCTCGCCGGTCAGTCGGTTGGCTTCCTGAACGAGGACCTCTTCCTCCCCTTGAGCGATGGCCGCCCGGGGGGATATGCACGACATCCCCCACGCCAAGAGTAAGGAAAGCAGAGGGGGTAATGCATTCCGTAAAAGGCCCATATCCGATCTCCATTCCGCTTTAGACATAACCTACAAATTCAAGCATGACCTTCAAGTTAAATAATACCAAATGATGGGAGTTTAAATAAAAGGTGTACATTACGGAACACAGCTTAAAGGATGAATCGAGAATTCAGGCATAACGTCCGCCTTGCAGCCATGTCTTGGAAGTGGCCATCTCTTCCAGCTTGGCCAGCTGCTCAACGGTACCGATGGCGATGATGGTATCCCCGGCGTCAAGCCGGATGTCCTTGGAGGGTTTGGTGTCGAAGTTCATGCCCCTTTTCTTGACGGCCAGGATCAGTGCTCCGGAAACGGAATATATCTTGGCCTCCTCGATGGTCTTGCCGTCCAGTTGGGAGTTGGGCTGTATCTCCACGTCATCTATGCGCCACTCCAGATTCTCGATGTTGAACTGTATGTATTGTCCCCTGGTGACCAGGTCCAGGTAGTCCCAGACCATGGGCTTCAGGAGCATGGCCGCCATGCGGTGACCCCCGATGCTGTGAGGGGAGATGACCCGATCGGCACCCGCGCGCCGCAGCTTTGATTCTGACTCCTCGATGTCGCAGCGACTGACGATAAAGAGGTGGGGACACAATTCGCGGGCGGTGAGGGTGATGTAAAGGTTCTCGGCGTCGGTGCTGAGTGCGGTCACCAGGCCTTTGGCCTTTTCGATCCCCGCTTCGAGAAGGGCTTCCTCGGAGGTCGCGTCGGCGCGGATAACTAGGTATCCCCGATTCACCGCCTTTTCCGCCGCTGCGGGGTCCTTCTCTATGACCACGAATCTGGCTCCGGCATCCTCCAGATCCTCGGCCACACGCTGCCCCACCCTTCCGAATCCACAGAGGATATAATGGCCGACAAGGCTCTCGATCTCCTTGCGCATCTTTCTCCTTTCCATGAGACCGCTTATGCTGTTCTCCAAGACGAATTCTACCGCACTCACCAGGGTATATCCCACCGTGCCCACACCGGCTATCACCAGGAAAATGGTGAAGATTCTTCCCACGTCGCTTAGGGTGAACGTCTCTCCGTAACCTATGGTGGTGACGGTGATGATCACCATGTACAGAGCGTTTAGAAAGCTCTGCTTTTCGATGATCATGTATCCGACCGTGCCGGCAATCACGATGGCGATCAGGAGTATTACCGCTTTCTCCAGCGCTTTTAATCTCTCCAACATGGCTTACGAACTACCTTTCCTCCTGACGGCGCGTTCAGTAAGATACTACCCCACTGTGGGACGAGCGACAAACCCGTCCATCCCGCTCCGTGACCGAGCGGCAAGCGTTGCCTCTCTCGGGGAAGTCGACGAGTAAGGTGCTTAAGCCGGAAGGGGATAATGATGCCGGCGGAAAAGTTATACAGTTTCGGAGAAGATCGCTGTTTACATGAAATCCTCGGGCTTCACGTCCTTGAGGAAGTCACGAAACCGCTCTATCTCCTCCTCCTCGTCGGTCTGGATGAACACGCTGGCCTCGTTGAGGACGTGTTCGTCGGAATATATGGATACGCCGGTGCGCACCGCCAGGGCGATGGCGTCGCTGGGACGGGCGTCTATCTTGAAGGGCTTGCCCTCGTAGATTAGGTTGATGTCCGCGTAGAAGGTGCCCTCTCGCAAATCGGAGATCACCACGTCCTTCATGACGATTCCCAGCTGGTCGAGGATGTTCTTCATGAGGTCGTGGGTCATGGGACGGGCGGTCTCTATACCCTGTAGGGCGAAGGCTATGGCCGTGGCCTCGAAGGCCCCGATCCATATGGGCAGATATCGTTCGCCCATTCGTTCCTTGAGAAGCACTATGGGCTGGTTGGCGGGAAGTTCAACCCTTACGCCTATAAGTGTCAGTTCAACCATCGCCATCTCTTCCTCCACCCCTCAAGGTTAAACTATAGCACCCTCCGTCTCCTGTCAATTCTTCGGCCCATGTGACCACATCCCAACGGGGGCCCGTTTTTCCCGCCTAAGGAAACATCACAGGCCGACTTCACAGCCTATATAATATCGTACGGGGTTGCCCGGTAGATAGGTCATCCCATAGCACAACGGGAGTCGTTCTCCGTCTCCGATCGACGTCGCTTGGGCGGCCACTGGGAATTCAATCGGCACCGGCGTTGATGCTTTTGACCATGATCGTGCACGCGGGGTGCCATCACCTTCCTTTTACCGGCGGGTATCCCCTTCTCCCAGTAAGCAGACGAAGGGGAGGTTCCTCCATTTTTGGAGGTGGTCCAGACCGTATCCCACGACGAATTCCTCCCCTACCTCGAAACACATATAATCCACCTCCAGAGGGACGATACGCCTTACCTTCCGGTCCAGGAAAGTGCACACCCTTATGCTTCTGGGACCCCTGGCCCTGAGATTGCGCAGGACATAGCTCAAGGTGAGCCCCGTATCCACTATGTCCTCCACGATGAGGACGTGGCGCTTGTATATGCTTTCCGAGAGGTCCTTCACGATTCGAACGCCCGTAGCCTCTTCACCGCTTCCGTAGCTGGAGATGGCCAGGAAGTCCACGATCAGCGGCAGATCAAGGTGACGGATGAGGTCGGCCAGGAAGATGAAAGCCCCCTTCAGCACGTTCACCAGGACCAACTCCTGCTCCTCGCCTTCGGAAAGGCCCATATTACGGTAGTCCCGGTTTATCTCCTCGCCCACCTCCTTAACCCGGGAAGCGATCTGGTCCTCGGTGAACAACGTTTTCCCTAAGGGATAATGTTCCGTTCCTTCCACGGGGTAAACCACTCCGTCCTCATTATCCATCTCTCGCGGATGCCGGTCGGTAGACCAACTCGGAGGCATCCGCCCGCCGGGCACGACGACGCTCGGCGCTCGGGCTTCGCCTCGATCCGGGGCGCGCGCACTACCTTCGACAGCCATGGAACGGCACTCAGAGCCCCGGGATAAGCCATCTAATCCACCTCCACCACATACCGAGCATGGAACCGAGAAAGGCGAAAAAGCGGATTATGGGGTTCGGAGGACGGCAGGGCTGCGAGGCCACCAAGGTCTCCCTTTTCTCACCGGCTCCGCCTTCGCCCGTGGTCAGCTCGCCCATCTCCCGACCTTTATCCACAGGATAGGGAACCCACCTGGGGCAAGTCACCTCGGCTTCCATATATGAAGAGAGTCGATCCTTGCGTACGGTGAAGATCAGATCGGCCGAAGGTACCAAGTCCACCTTCCTGCGGGGAAAATCCCCTACCTCCACGGAGGCCAGCAACTCTCCGGCACTGGCGAATTTAACCTGTGTGAAGGCGTTAAAACCATAGTCCATTAGTTGAACGGTCTGATCCCAATAACTCTCTCCCCCGTTCAGTATGACGGAGATGAGTTCTCTTCCATCCCGGATAGCCGAAGCCACCAGGCATTTCCCCGCTCTGCTGGTGTAACCGGTCTTTATCCCGGTGGCCTGGGGGTATATCTTCAGAAACCTGTTGTGGTTGACCATCACCCGGGGATAGGGGTGTCCGGGCCAAGGTATCTCGTAACCGTCGGATACGACCAATTCTCGAAATATGGGGTTGCGCATGGCGCAGGCGGCCATGGTGGCCAGGTCCCGGGCGGTGGTGTAATGGCCTTCTTGATCCAGGCCGTGAGGGTTGGCGAAACGGGTATGCGTGGCTCCCAGGGCGAGGGCCTTCTCGTTCATCATGGCCACGAAGCCCTCCACGGAGCCGCCCACGTGCTCGGCTAGAGCCACGGCCGAATCGTTGGCGGATTGGACCATGAGAGCGTGTAAGAGCTGGTCAACGGTGAGTACCTCCCCTTTTTCCAGCCAAGCGGATGACTCTCCGGTTCTCTGGGCCCTCTCGCTGATAACCACCTGCTCCTTCAGGGATGCGTTTTCCAGGGTCACCAGTGCGGTCATTATCTTGGTGGTCGAGGCCATGGGCAGTTCCAGGTCTGGATTCTTCTCGTAGAGGACCTCACCGGTGGAGGTATCCAGAAGGAAGGCCGCGCTGGCGGGAATTTCCGGCTCTTTCACCGAGCCAGCGGGAAGGGAAGCACTACGCAGATGTTCCCGGTTGACGGCGGGCAGTTCGACTGTAAGGATCGTGTCCTCCCCTCCCCTCCCCTGCCAGGTGAGCAAGGTGGAAAGGATCAGGAAAAGCAGAAGGGTAAGGGAGAAAATCCGGGGAAGATTGTAACGTAACGCTCCCATGGAGCGGCGCAATGCCTTGCGCCTATTACGCTTCAGCTGGCGTATCCTCTTCTTTGCCAGTCTCCGGCGCTCCCTTGGAGAGAGCCGGTGCCGAGTTCGCCTTCCGGGGGTGGCCGGTCGGCGGTATTCCTCGTCCTTGTTCGGATAACGCTCCATCAAGAGGAGTTTAGCAGAATGGGCTCCCTGAGGTCAGCAGAGTGGCTCGGTCAAAAGGATACGCCGGAAAGCAGAGCCGAGGCCAACCCAAGGTATATAGCCAGGGAGACCAGGACGATCAATAGAGTGGAAAAGCGAGCCTGGGTGAAGCGCAGCTCGCCTCTGATGCGGTTTATGGCCAAGGGGAAGCCTATTCCTATCACTCCTCCCAGGAAAACGGAAAGAAGAAGGCTCAGTCCAAGGGTCAAGCCCATGCGGAGGTGGCCTTCCCATAAAAAGGCGGAAAGCCCGCCGAGACCGGCCAGGCCACAGGAGATGATGAGTACCACTCGGAGCTCTCTCCAGGTGATAGCGGCTATCTCCTTCACCGAGATCTCCCTTCCTCCGATGTACTCCAGGACCACGGCCTGGGAGATCAGCCCTATGTCCTGTACGGCCCTCAACAACAGGGGGAGGAAGAAGGAGAGCAAAACCAGGTCGATGGCTTTGCCCTCGAAGACCATGATTACCAGAGCCGCCAGGCAACCGCCCAGAAGCGTAACCAGCAGGGAGGGAAACCTGGTACGCAGGGAGGTTGCCACGCCGGTTTCCTCCACTTCCAGGCCTCCGAGATGGGAGAGGTCTTCCATGGTCTCCTCGCGGAGCACGTCGATCATGTCGTCCACGGTGATTATCCCTTTGAGGTGGTTGTCGTCGTCTACCACGGGGAGAGCCAAGAAGTTATAGCGGATCATGGTCTCCGCCACGGCTTCCTGGTCGTCGGAGACGTTCACGGATATGACGTCCCGGCACATGAAATCCTCCACCTTCGCCTCGGGTGGCGAGGTGAGTAGGTCCCGCATGGAAACCACGCCTTTGAGCCTCCCTTCGTCGTCGATGACGTACACATAGTAGAGGGTTTCGGCGTCTGGGGCGTTGTCCCGGAGGTATTGGATACATTGGTCGGCGGTATAATGGCTGGGCACGGCGAGGAACTCCGGCGTCATCTTCCCTCCCGCCGTGTCTTCCTCGTATCCCAGCAGTTCCCTGATTATCTCCGCTTCCCTGACTCCCATTATGTTGAGGAGACGTTCCGCCTTATCCCGCGGGAGGTTGGAGAGGATGTCCGCGGCCTCATCGGGAGGCATCACCTCGAGGAGATTGGACACCTTGGTCTCGGTGAGGCCCTCTATCACCTCAGCCTGCATGTCCGGTTCCACCTCGGAGAGGGATTGAGCGGCGGTGAGGGCGTCCAGGCGGTCGAGAAGGCGTTCCCGTTGCGGAGGATCGAGCTGTTCTATGATATCGGCGAGGTCCGTAGGGTGAAGTTCGCTGAGCTGCGTCTGGGTAAGGGTCAGTCGGAGATCGGCGCGATCCATATCCAGAGGGGCTACAAAGTTCCAGGGAATGGTCCTTTCCGGGAAATCCAGTCCCAGGTTGCCGGCAATCCTGGCCAATCTCTCCATACCCAACCTGCGTAGCAGGGCGCGCAGGCTAACGTCCACTCCCGTGAGGCGCAGCTGGGAATCGAATTCGGCAAGGCGGAGGTCGTTAACCCGGACCACCTTGTTCCCGTGGAGGTCCACGATCTGGCGGTCGAGGAGATTTTTACCCAGGAGGAGACCGCCGGGGGGGAACTCGCTGCGCCAGACCTCCTCCCTCTGGCGGGAAAGCGTCACTACCTCCGGTCCCACGGATTGGACCCATTCCCAAGGCACGGTGACCGTTTCCCGGCGACCCCTCCGGTAGCGGGCCACCACCAAGGATTCGCTTTGAGGGAGCCCCGCTCCCAGACGGACACCGATGTCGTGAACTTTTCCTACCAGTCTACCGTGTTTGTCCAGGACCTTCCTGTCCTGTAGCTCGGAGAAGAAATACATGGAACCCCCCCGTCACGCGTCAATTCTATTGCCCGGGAAAACGAGCGTCAACGCGACCCGCCGAAGGTGCCGGAGATCCTTTTCCGGAACCTTTCCCAGTGACTTCCTTCCCAGAGGACCGTATTGCATCCCGGACAGTGGAGGAACCTGATATGCACGGCAAAGGTAAAGGGCGGTAGTAGGTGCCGGGCTTCCTCGGGTGAGAGGTCCTCGAGCGGCCGATTACATAGGGAACAGCGAGGATTCCCCGCTTCGCCCAGCCACCCCTCGTTCGCCATCTGAGACAGCTGTTCGAGGACCGCATCGGAGCGGATCTCCACCACCTTAGGCCTCTCTCCGGTTCGCTCGGCCGTACGGCACAGCAGCCGATCCCTTGTGAGCAGGACCCTGTCCTCGCGCCGGGCTCTGGCCAGGAGGAGGGAATCGGGGCCCGGGCCGGGATATTCCACATCGTAACCCAGAAGTCGGAGATACCGCGCCAGCTTGCCGAGCATGCGATCGGCCAGAAATCTCGGTGAAGTAACGGGACGGGTCACCTCAAAAGGGCAACGGCTGATTGGACTGGCGGAAATATTCCTTGACCCGGTTCTTAAGGAGCTGATCCTTCAGCTCCCGGGACAGATTAACCAGCTGGAGGAGGATGTCCAGAGCTCGCCTGCGCGCTTCGGGGTCTTTCGACTTGAGGGAGGGGAGGATGATCTGCTCGAAGGTCAGGACTTCCCTGTTGGTGAGGTTTTCGTACATGCGCATATGCCGCGGCTCCAGGCCGTATCGAGAAAATTCACGTGCTATGCGCAGGATCTTTATGTCCTCCTTCTCGTAATAGGGACCCTCCTCGCTGGGATGGGAGCAGATGAGACCGAACTCCTCCAGGGTGTCGGCGAAGGATAGGTCTATGCCCAGGGCTTGAGGGATGTTTTCCCGCGCCATGGTCGCGTCCTGGTAAGCGGAAAGCTCCTCCCCCACCCGCAGGGTCTCCATCTCCCCGGAAGCCAGGTCACCGGCTCGAGCTCTCCCGCTCTCAAGCTCTTCAAGCTTTTCCCTGATGACCTTGAGAGGTAGATACTTCTCCTTTTGGAGCTTGAGTATGAAGCGGAGCCGCTGGGCGTCCGCCGAAGTGAATTTACGATAACCGGAAGGCGTCCTTTCCGGTTTGAGCAGTCCCTCGCTCTCCAGAAACCTTATTTTGGAAATGGTCAGCTCGGGGAACTCGTCCTTGAGCAACTTGAGCAGGTCGCCGATACTCATCTTCTCTTTAACCTGATCCATTTCCGTCACTCCGTTCGCACTCGGTTCGCGGTCCTTTAGTCACTCCGCGCCGTAGAAAAGGAACTTGTATTTGCCGATCTGTATCTCATCTCCGCTGGTCAGCGGGGATCGATCGATGCGTTCGCGGTTCAGATAGGTCCCGTTGAGGGAACCCGTGTCAATGAGGATGAAGCGGTCTTTCTCCCGTCTAATCTCGGCATGGCGACGGCTGACGGTGATGTCGTCCAGGAAGATGTCGCTTTCCGGGTGTCTGCCGATGGAGATGCTGTCACGGTCGATGGTGAAGGTCATGCCCGCGTCCGGACCCTTCTTGATGACCAAGAGCGCCGTTCCCTTTTCGGGGGGGTGCGAGGGGAGGGTGACTTCCACCTCCTCCTCTTCCGCCTCCGGCTCCAGAACCGGTATGCCTAAAGTGGCGTCTTCTGCACGGGATCTATCCGTCAGGATGCATCCGCAACCGGAGCAGAAGGCGCTTCCCTCCGGATTTTCCTTTCCGCATCGATGGCAGCGCAACATCCACCTCCTAACTCCGGTAATCGCTTCTGCATCGCCTCGGCAAATTATCGAACATAGAGCCGATGGCGGAAAATCCGCTCTAGCTTATCTGCACATCGCGGTCTTCTATTGTTGCCTTCCCATCGGATGTGTCCGCTCGACCGGGGTTCTCATGGCTCGATTTTCTTCGGTCGCCCTTCTTAATAATAATATGCAATCCCCGTTTTTTAAAGAAAAACTTTATGGTTAGGGTTGAACTTCACGTTTTGTCGGGAGGGATTTGAAAAACCTGCTTTGAAGGCCGGTTATCAGAAAAAGAGCACGGTAACG
>JACVJF010000003.1 GCA_015711855.1 Candidatus Solincola quzhuomuensis
GCTGCAAGTGTGCTTCCATGCCTTCCGTTTTCGTTTCTTCCCTACCGGTTCAAACGCACCCGACTTAGAGGCATTTGCCGGTTTAACAGGAGAGCACGCTCTCGTATCGAGCAACGGTTGCCTTCATTCCGCCAGGGCTTTTCCCGAGTCTTCGTAAGAAACTTCCCCTTCAGAACTTCCACTCTGCCCGCTCAAAACCTCGCAGGTTTGACTTGCGGGCCTACACAAAATCAATATTCCTCTTGAAAATTACCGTCGTTTTACTTTTTCCCAATACAAAGAGAACTTTGCGATATGTCTTTTTTGCCATACCTCTTGCCCATGTTTACCGGCTTCTTCATCACAGAATTATACATTAAAATTATTTATATATAATATTGAAATTTTTTGGGAACAAATACACTTTCCTAGGTGTTGCATAGTTTATTAAAGGTTGGGTGGGCTGTCAATATTTTGTGCCCGTTCACTACACCGTGGACATCTTATCCCCACACCACTTCTCCTCCTGCCACCACCTTAGGAACTCGGCGGGAGTGAGATATCCCGGGCTCCGGTAGGGCCTCACGTTCTTCTTCCTGGCCTGCTCCGTGAGGCCCTCTATCTCTCGAGGGCCGCCTCTTCTATATGGGAAAAGTCGTGCTTAAGGGATGCCGATCTCTGGGAAAGTGACCCCTTAAGGGAAGGAAAGCAGCTCTAAGCGCCTAAGAAATGTCCGCTAAGCGACCCACAGCTGAAAATTTAGCCTTGCCATAATAGCTATTATTAAATTATTTATAAATATTAATTGAGATATAATATAAAAAGATTTAATAAAATTACCGGATCATAGATTCTAAGAAAGGCGGTGATGCCCAAACAAGTTCAAGCAGACTTTCTTGCTTTGAAGGACCAGTCTTAGTAGTCGGTCGGATGCCGGCCTCTAAACGGCAACGGGGGCATGGGGGGTTGAAGTGGAAAAGGCTAACAGATTTTTTCAATCGCGCTGGGGCATGATTTCCACGGGGTTGATCATCGGTATCCTGGCTTCCACTCTCCAGAAATTGGGTAACCCCAAAAACATGGGGATCTGCGTGGCCTGCTTCGAGAGGGACATCGCCGGATCCTTAGGACTACATCGCGCTTCGCCTGTGCAATACATAAGACCGGAGATAATAGGCTTCGTATTCGGGGCCATGATCGCCGCTTTTCTTTTTCGCGAATACCGAGCACGGGTGGGGTCCGCCCCCGTAATCCGTTTCATGCTCGGTTTCTTTGCCATGGTGGGAGCCCTTGTGTTTCTTGGTTGCCCCTGGAGGGCATTGCTCCGCTTAGCGGGGGGTGACGGGAACGCCATTCTCGCCCTGGTCGGTCTGGCCTGCGGTGTGGGCATAGGTGTCTCCTTCATCAAGCGCGGCTACAACCTTGGGCGAAACCAGAAAGCAAGCCCCATGGTGGGCGCCGTCATGCCCCTCATCATGCTCGGGCTTCTACTGCTCCTTATCGTCAAGCCGGTGCTCGCCACAGGAGCTCCGTTCTTCAGTGCAGAAGGTCCGGGGTCCCAACACGCCAATTACCTGGTCGCCTTGGGCATCGCCGTGGTCATCGGGTTCGTCGCCCAGCGGACCAGGTTCTGCACCATGGGCGCTATCCGCGACGTGATACTCCTGCGAGATTTCCACCTCATGAGCGGCGTGGTGGCACTCCTCGCCGGAGCCTTCGTCATGAACCTCATTTACGGCCAAGCGCACTGGGGTTTTGTCGGACAACCGGTGGCCCACACCAACCAGCTCCTAAACTTCGGCGGCATGCTTCTGGCGGGACTGGCTTTCGCCCTGGCCGGTGGATGCCCGGGGAGGCAACTCTTCCTTTCCGGTGAGGGAGACGGCGACGCGGCCGTCTTCGTGCTGGGCATGATCGTGGGTGCCGGTTTCGCCCATAATTTTGGAACCGCCGGCACGCCCTATCCCAACAATCCGGCCAACTGGGGCTGGGGACCGGCGGCCATCATCGTGGGAATTATCTTCTGCGTGGTGGTGGGACTGACCATGCGGAGCAAGGCGTCCGTAAAGGCCTGAAGACGGCCTACAACGCCAATCTTCGTCTTGTCCCAGGGAGGTGGTAATCCATGGAGCGCCTGGACTGTCGTGGGCTTTCCTGTCCCCTGCCGGTCACGGAGACCCGCAAGTATCTGGAAAAACTTTCCAGAGGGGGAAAACTGGAGGTGATCGTGGATACCGGAACGGCACGGGACAACGTCTCCAGGCTGGCGGCCAGAGAGGGGTGTGAGGTGGAGGTATCGGAGACGGAAAACGAGGAGTTCATCTTGACCATAACCAAGAAGTAGCCTTCCTACGCCGAGCGGCTAAAAAAACATTGGTTAATCCATCCAGTCAGGTAATAGCGGAGCGGCGATGGGAAGACGGCTCAAGGACCCGTTTGAGGGAAAACCCACCCGTGTGGTGCTTTTTTACTCCATGCATTACGCCATCAGGGCGGAAAAAATAGCCCTGGAACAGGGGCTCGCCGTCAAGCTCATCCCCATACCTCGACACCTTAGCTCGGACTGCGGGGTATGCCTCCGGCATCTTGCCCTGGAGAGTGATCGCCTGCGAGAAGCCTTGGAATCCAAGGGCGTGGAATACGACCGTTTCGAGGATTACTGAGAAGCCGCGTGGAAGTTGCCGAGGATGGACATTTGATGGCCGCAAACACCGTAGGAAACAAGCCGCGAGACCGCTTCGCAAGCGAATCGCAAGATGTCCATAGCCGGAAACCGCCTTTGTCCCCGTACCCCAGGTTCCCCATCCCCAACCTGCATCGATGCGGGAAGGCGGCGATCCCACCTCTTGCCTTTCAGGTATTGCCCACGGGGCGGAACTGGTGGAGGACCAACCCGTCCGGAGAGGTCCAGGTGGAGAAGGTCACCCGCATCCCGATGTGCAGGTCCTCGTAAGGGGCGTCGACGCGGGTGAAGACGTTGCCCACTCCCTCCAACTCCACTAACCCCAAGACCTCCGGCTTTCGGCAGCGTATGGCCGCCTCCTGCCAGGTAAAGGCCAGGAGGATGCCCTCGCAGGGCAGGTCCACCCATTCCATCTCCCCGCTCAGGCACTCCGGGCACACCACCCGCGGTGGATAGTGCACCCTCCCGCATCCCCTGCACCGCGTGCTCTGGAACTTCCCCTCCGAAAGCCGGGAGAAGAACTCCTCCGCGGCGCGATCCTGCATGTAGGGCTTGGTATCCATAAATCCTCACCCCGCTCAGGACATCTCCCGGTCCAGGACCATCACTATGGAGCCGTTGATGAACCCCTGCTCGGTGTGCACCAGGCCCACCGCGGCCCCCGGGCGCTGGCGCTCCCCGGCCTCGCCCCGGAGCTGTCGCACCACCTCCACGATCTCCAGGAGGGGGGTGACGTAGGCCGGATGGCCCAGGGAGAGCCTACCCCCGCTGGGGTTGAGGAGGACGTCTCCTCCGTGGGTGGTCCTCCCCTCCCGGACAGCGGCCGGGGCTTCTCCCCGGGGGAAGAACCCCAGCCTCTCGTACATGATGAGTTCCAGGCCGGCGAAGGCCCCGTAGACCTCGGCTACGTCCACCTCCTCCACCCGGTAGCCGCTTTCGGCCAGGGCGGCACGGACGGCGCGTTCCACGCAGGGGAACTCGTCTATCTCCCCTCGGTAGGGGAGGAAATTGGTGGGGTCGTGAGCCTCGGCCACGGCAGCTATCCTCACGGCTCGGCTCCGGTCGCGAAGCAGTTCCTCCGAGACCAGCACCACCGCCGCGGCGCCGTCGTGCATCTCCGAGCTCTCCAGGCGGTGGATGGGTGGGGACACCAGGGGGCTTAAGAGCACCTCCTCCACCGTCAGGGGTTCCTTGTAGGCGGCCTGAGGATGCCTGAGGGCATGCTCCCTTAGGAGGACGGCTACTCGGGCCACGTCCTCGGGCTCCAAGCCGTACTTGTGCATGTACCTCTGCACGGCCATGGCGTAGAAGGGGAGAGGGCTGATCACCCCGTAGGCCGCCTGGTAGGTGTCGTAGAGCGAGTTGGCGGCCCTTATGAGGTGGAAGTGGCCCAAAACGTCCTTCTGGACCTCCTTTTTGGGTACCTCCCTTTGAGCCGCGTAGACCAGGCAGGAGCTTATCCTCCCCAAGCGGATGCGGTCGCAGGCGACCTGCACGGCGGCGGTGCTGGAGTTGCCGCCGCTGTCCACGTCCATCATGAACCCGGCGGTGATGCCCAGATAATCGGCCATCCTCTGGCTGGGAAAACGGCGGAAGTCGGCCATGTAGCCGTGCGGTGTGGTGGCGATGCCCTCCACCTCGCGGGGGAGGAGCCCGGCATCCCGCAGGGCCTCGGCGCACACCCGCGCCCCCAGCTCATGGGGATCGAGGATATGCCTCCCCACGTCGGCCATGGCCACGCCGGCTACATAGACCTCCTTCACCGCGTCATCCACCTCCGAAGCTCACCCTTTGCCGAAAGAACGGTTATATTTATAAGGCCTTTCCGGGCAATCGGCAAACATCACTGAGATCACCAAACTCGGTTCTCGGCGCCGGTCTCCTTGACGCCAGGAGATAAAAACAAGCGCATTATCTATATAGGCATGGCAACAACGTCACTTTTCGGATCTATCCTCGTGTTGATCATCGCAGAGCTCTGATCTCCGCCTGTCGCCATGCTTCTCCGCGGGACCCTACTTTGCCTCTTGACCCACTCACGGGACGGACGAATTATGCTGCGACTCCCGCCCCCGTGGCTTCCGAGGTTAAGGGGCAATCGAGATGGGAAAGATAATTATGCCTCCCGATCTCGAGAAGGAGCGCTGCCGAGGGACAAACCCTCCAGAAACACTAATGAAGGAAGGGAGTGGTTCAAGATGTCCGATAAGCGGAGGATAGTGGTGGTCGGCGGGGTAGCCGGGGGAGCAACCGCCGCTTCCAAAGCCCGGCGATGCTGCCCGGACGCGGAGATAGAGATTTACGACCAGGACGAATTCATCTCCTATGCCGGATGCGGCCTCCCGTACTTCATAGGGGGGCATTCTCCCAACTGGCGAAGGCTCCTGGCTCGCACCCCGGACCAGTTCCTGGAAAAGCAAGGGATCCGCGTCTTTCTCCGCCACCGCGTGAGTTCCATCGACACCACCAATAAGACCCTACGTGTAGTGGATCTGGAAGGGGTGAGCGAGCTTTCCATCGACTACGACGTGCTCATCCTGGCCACCGGAGCCGCTCCCGTGGTCCCGCCCCTGCCCGGGCGTGACCTGGAAGGGGTCTTCGTCCTCCGCACCCTAACCCAGGCCCTGGAGATGAAATCCTTCATCGACCTGCAGGCGCCCCATCGCGCGGTCATCGTGGGAGGCGGGGCTGTGGGCCTGGAGATGTGCGAGGCCCTGAGGCGCTTGGGAGTGGAGGTCCATCTGGTGGAGCTGCTGGACCACGTCCTGCCGCCGCTGGATGCCGACCTGGCCAGCATGCTCGGCGATCACCTGGAAAAGAACGGAGTGCAGCTCCACCTGGGGGAGAAAGTGGAGGGCCTGGAGGGAGACGGCAACGGCAGGGTGCGGCGAGTGGTCACTTCCGGAGGCGTGTTGGAAGCCGAGCTGGTACTTCTTTCCATCGGTATACGTCCCGTCAGCGACCTGGCCGGCCAAGCGGGGATCGAGCTGGGCGTGCGTGGAGCCGTCAGGGTGGACGCGGGAATGCGCACCAGCGCTCCCGACGTCCTGGCCTGCGGGGACTGCGCCACCACCCTGCACCGGGTGACGGGAAAGGAAAGCTGGATACCCCTGGGCTCCACGGCCCGCAAGCAAGGTCGGGTGGCCGGGGAGACGGCGGCAGGGAACGAGGCTTCCTTTCCCGGAGTGCTGGGGACCTTCATCCTCAAAGCCTTCGACATGGCCGCCGGCAAGACCGGACTCGGCGTATCCGAGGCCGTCGAGGCCGGCTTCCAGGCGGACGCGGTCACCGTAGAGGACTCCGTCTTACCCGGATACTACACCAGGGACCTTCCCCGCCTCACGGTCAGGGTGACCGTGGAGAAGAATACGGGAAGGGTGCTCGGCGCCCAGGTGGTGGGCGATTACGCGGCCCAGGCGGACAAGCGCTTGGACGTTTTCTCCCTATGCCTGGCGGCGGGATTGACGGCGAGCGACCTCTCCTCCCTGGACTTGGCCTACGCCCCGCCCTTCAGCCGGCCCGTGGACCTTCCCATCGTGGCCGGGAACCTGGCCGAGGCCCGGGTGCTGGGGCGGGAATGCACCTGCGACGCCGAAGGCCTTGAGTAAACCCCGAGGTCGGTTCATCTTCTCATCCGAAGGAGTCGGGGCGTGGGGCGGAAAAGGAGGCCATTCCCGACCATGTCCCCGGACGCGGTCGATGGCTTGTTCCACGACACGCGATACGGTGGGCATCTACGTTCGAATACCCCTAAGGGTATCAAAATTCAAGACCTGACCCCTTGATTAGTTTGGTAACGGTTTCCAGGAGAACGTCGGGATCCGCGGGCTTCTCCAGGTAGGCCGCATAATCCATCTTGCGGCCCGTCTCCAGCTCATAGCGCCGGTTGCTCACCTCCTCCCGCACCGAGGTGAGGATGACCACGGGGATCTTGGACCAGCGCTCGTAGCGGGGGTCGCGCAGCATTTGGAAGACGGCGAAACCGTCCACGTGCGGCATGAGCAGGTCCAGGATGATGAGGTCCGGGCTTTCCAGCTTGATCTTCTCCAGCGCCTCGGCCCCGTCCTTGGCGGTAATCACTTCGTACCCCTCGTCCTCGAGGAGCATGGTGATCACCTCCACCACGTCCGGGTCGTCGTCCGCCAGCAGTATCTTTTTCTGCATCTCGCACCTCCGTCGTTGTTCCGTCTCCGGTCTTTACACTTCCGCGCCGCTTATTTCTCGATAAATGAAAGTGATCACCCTTGTGGATAGACCTCTCTTTCCGGGGTTTTAGCATGCCTCCGCTAATCGCTATCCGTGACCTCGTGGTGGGACTCCATGATCCACCGGTCCTCGAGGGAGCAAGTTACCCCCACGGGGATGGTGAAGGTCACCCGGGTTCCGATCCCTGTCTCCGGAACCGGGCTTTCCGCCCATATCTCGCCATGGTGCATGTCCACGATACGCTTGCATATGGACAGTCCCAGACCCGTGCCTTCGGGGGAATCCGGGTCGCCCTTGTAGAACTCCTCGAATATGTGGGGCAGTTTCTCCGGTTCAATGCCCGTACCCTCGTCCTCCACGCTCACCGTGACCGCGTCGTCTTCCCTGCGAGCCCTGATCGTGATCTTCCCCCCTCGCGGGGTGTAACGCACGGAATTGGAGACCAGGTTGAGGATGAGCTGTTGGAGCCGGACGTCCGAGGCGAAGACCTCGGGTAAGGGATGGCGTATCTCGGTGGCCACGTTTATTCCCTTAGGCTCGGCAAGTTCGTGGGCCATCTCCACGGCGGCCGACAATACCTCCTCCCAGGAAACCGTCTTCAGCTCCGCGAGAATCTGGCCGCTCTCCAGTCGGGAGAGTTCCAAGAGATCGCTTATCAGCTCCATCATCCCGTCCAGGCGCTGGATGCTCCTTCTTATGCCCTCCACTAGGCGATCATCCAGACGGTTCGCAGCCTTGCGCAGTAATAGTTTGAGGTATCCCTGCACCGCCACCAGGGGGGACTTTAGGTCATGGGTGACCATGGAGAGGAAACTCAGGAAGTGGCGCCTCTCGTCCCTCATGCGCAGTAGACTCCGGCGCACTTCTTCGGCATCTCTGGTCGCCGATTCGCGTTCCTCGGCCATCTCCAGTATGGTCCCGCACAACTCGGCGACCGAGCTCAGAAAATCTATGTCCTCCCGGTTGAATCTCTTGGCTTCCTCGAAGTAGAGCCGCATTACTCCCCTGATGCCCCGGCTGTCCCGGAAGGGGAGGAAGACGATGGAGGAGATCCCCTCGCGCCGGAGTTCCTCGCGATGGATGATGCGGGGGTCACCGTTCACGTCCCAAACGAAAAGCGGATTGCCCCGCAGCACCTGGCGCAGAGCGTGGTCAGCGATAACCTGACCTCTCTGCAGATATGGACCGCTTACTCCGCAACTGATACCCGGCTCCAGTCGCTCGCCCTCATCCCGAACGACGAGCATGGAGCATCCCTTAGCTCCCGTACCCCGGGAAGTTGCTTCGGCCAGGGAACGGATTATGTTCTCCACTCCTCCCGCCGAGACCACTGCGCGGGCTATCTCCCTGATGATTTGCCGCCTCAAACGCCTACCCCTCTCCTGTGATCGAGGCCGATTTTCCTGCGCCGCGGGTAATCTTCGCCGGGGCGGAACGTCCGCCGCAAGACCCTGCGCGATATTTCCATCTTCTTAACGTCTACGGAAACCGGGGTCACGTCCCGCCAATCTGGAAAAGGTTTCGCCGCGGAGCTTTTCTCCAAATCGCCGAGAACGAAATCCCCAATGGTATTTAAATTATATACCTCCCGATGCTCGCGGAAATAACGCCCCAGGCCGACGGCTTCTCGCCACACCGTCCATAAAAACCGAAGGGCCCTCTATGAAGGACGATGTTGGGTATGCTCTTGCGCGTCGGAACCATCCGCCCAAAGATGCTCCTGCGGGGCGCGCTCGGCTCCGTTGACATATAATTAACGGGTGGAAAACGGACCGGGTGTAACGAGCCTTGCGAGCAGCAAGGGTCAGGAAGGCGGGGTGACAGCGCGGGCGCCTCGAAAGAACGGGGAAAGACGGCGGCAGAGATAAAAGGAGCATCATCATGTTCTCTTGGCGGCAGCGAGAGGAAAACATCGCCAGATGTCAGGCCGAGGTGTTCGACGTCCTCATCATCGGGGGCGGCATCACCGGGGCCTGTGCGGCCAGGGACGCCGCCCGAAGAGGCCTCTCCGCGGTTATCCTGGAGAAGAACGATTGGGCTTTCGGCACCAGCTCCCGGTCATCCAAATTGGTCCACGGGGGACTGAGGTACCTGGAGCTCTTCGATTTCAAGCTCGTCTTCGAGGCCTGCCGGGAGAGGAGGCGTCTCCTCCGCAACGCCCCCCACGTGGTCTGGCCGCAGTCCTTCATCTTCCCCGTCTATAAAGGGGACAAGAACCCGCTTTTCGTCATCGCCATGGGACTGTGGCTCTACGACATCCTGGCTCTCTTCCGCAACGTGCAGAACCACCAGCTCCACGGTTCCCGTCGCATACTGGAAGTGGAGCCCGAACTGGACCGGGAACGGCTCAAGGGAGGGGGCCAGTTCTACGACTGCGCCACCGACGACGCCCGCTTGACCCTCTCCCACGTGCAGTCCGCACATCTGGAGGGAGCATGCTGCCTGAGCTACACCAAGGTGGTGGACTTCCTGCGCCGGAACGACAAGGTCTGTGGGGTGAGGGCCAGGGACGAGATCGGGGGCAAGGAGTTCGACATCGAGGCCCGGGTCGTGTTGAACTGCACCGGACCCTGGACGGACCACATATGCCGCCTTGATGACCCCCACGCCGCCCCCAAGCTCCGCCCCACCAAGGGCTCCCACGTTGTCGTCCCCTGGAAGAGGGTAAAGGCCTACAACGCCATGCCCATACTCTCACCGCGCGATCAGCGCATGCTCTTCGTCGTTCCCTGGAGGGACTTCGCCCTCATCGGGACCACGGACACCGACTACGACGGCGACTACGACGCCGTCCGCGCCTCCCGAGAGGACGTGGACTACATACTGGAAGCGGCCAACCGCGCTCTTCCCCGTGCCCGCCTCGACTACGACGACGTGCTCAGCACTTATGCGGGGTTGCGCCCTTTGGTCCTGGAGGGCGGGGGTAAAGACGTCAAGGAATCACAGGTCTCGCGGGAGCATTCCATCTACGAGAGCCACTCCGGGCTCATCTCCATCGCCGGGGGCAAGCTGACCACGGCACGCTCCATGGCCGAGGAACTCGTGGACCTGGCCGTCCGCCGCCTGGCGGAAAGGCACGGGCTGCGCGGATTCTCCAGGTGCACCACAAAGGACGCTCCCGTCTTCGGTAAGGACGGGAAGGACTTTTCCAAGAGGCTGGAAAGGCTTGCCAGGGAAGTGCGACTGGAAGACGACGTCATCGCCAAACTCCAGCTTCTGGGAACCGGTGCCGTGCGCGTATTGGGTATGCTGTCCGAGGACCCCTCCCTGTCGCGCAGGCTGGGCGAGGGCATTCCCTACATCGAGGCGGAGGTGGTCTATTCCGCCCGCGAGGAGATGGTCGTCAAGCTGAGCGATTTCATGGTCCGCCGCAGCTTCCTATTCTACGAGGACAGGGAACAGGGTCTGGGCTGCGTGGAGAGGGTCGCCGAACTGCTGGGTCGCGAGCTGGGCTGGGACGAGGAGGAACGAAGGCGCCAGGTGGAAGAATATCGCCGGGTTGTGGAGATGTCCCGCGCTTACCGCGAGGAGTGACTCTCTCCAACTCCTATATCAACCCCTAAAAGACCGGCCACCGAGAGGATCTCTGGGGCGGCGAGGAAAGTCCGCTGGAAGGATGTTACCTCGCGGGAGCGCGAGGAGTCGGTCACCTCGGAGCGCACGACCTCCAAACCTTCGGCCAAGAGGACCACGCCCGCGCGGAGGTAACCTGTGTCGGAGGAGGGACAGATGGGATTCTGGGACGAGTTCGAGGGGGATTACGAGGGCCTGTTCGACAAGGATCCCATGTATTGGAAGGCCCTGGACATGATGGTGGAGCTGGCCGGCGACCTCTCCGGGAAACGATTACTGGACCTGGGCTGCGGGGCCGGTCTTTTCATCTCTCGCCTGGTCGAAATCTTCCCCGACGCCAAGCTCTACGGGGTGGATCCCTCGGAAAAGATGGTGCGGCGCTGCGAACTGCGGCTACGGGACAGGAAAAGGGTCTGTATCCTGCGGGGAACGGCGGTGAGCATACCCCTTCCCGACCAATGCGTGGACGCCGTCTTCTCCAACCTGGCTCTGCACCACGTGCCGCCCGAAGAAAGGCCGAAATGCGCTCGGGAGATATGCCGGGTGCTGCTTCCCGGCGGACGGCTGTTTTACGCGGACATGTTCTGCGATGTCGAAGGGCCCCCCGAGGACCCGGAACGATGCCGGGACATCATAGTGAAAATGGTCGGAAAATCACTCTACGACCTGGAACATGGAGCCTACCGGACCATGCTCCTGCATCTGGGGGACATTCCCGCCGTCCTCAAGGAGGAAGGCGAATACTTCACCACACAATGGGTATGGCGAGAAGCCTTTCTTGAGGCCGGCCTGGAACGCCTGGAGGTCATCCCTGTGCCTCCTGAGGAATTCGGGTACCGTATAATGACCGGCTTCAAAACCTAAATCCCACAAGGGCTTGGTTGCCGAAAGCCGAAACCTGCGGCTTCACCGAGACACAAAAGGAGGAGTTTTACCCGGGAAGGGTATCGCTCCCCGGGCAGAAGCGGACGGTGAGGATAGACATCGCGGCGAAACGAAGAGTTTAAGCGAACCTGTGAGAACCCAGAAAGAGGAGGTGGGAATTGGGAGGTTTCGACTGTCGGGGTTTCCTGGATGAAAGGCTCAGATGGGTTGCCGCCCATAAACCGTTGGTGCACCATATCACCAATTACGTGGTAAAGAACGAGACGGCCAACGTCACCTTGTGCCTGGGAGCCCTTCCGGTGATGGCCCATGCCGTGGAGGAGGTGGAGGAGATGGCCACCCAGGCGGGATCCTTGGTCATCAACATGGGGACTCCCTACCCGGACCTGGAGAGGGCCATGCTGGCAGCCGGGAGGGCCGCCAACCGTGCCGGCGTGCCGGTGGTCTTCGACCCCGTTGGGGCAGGGGCCACATCCTATCGCACCCGCCTGGCTCGGGAGTTGGTGGAGGAAGTCCGCTTCGCCGTGGTGAGGGGCAACGCTGCGGAGATGGCCGTCCTGGCGGGTATGGATGCCGAAATAAAAGGCGTGGAGGCCATATCCTCCGGGGAGGACGCAGAGGTGGTGGCCCGATGTGCCGCCTCCCGGTTGGAATGCGTGGCCGCCGTCACCGGAGAGGTGGACGTGATCAGCGACGGCACTCGTGTCCTTCGGGTGCGCAACGGTCATCCCCTGCTCACCAAGGTCACCGGCACGGGTTGCATGGCCACGACGACCATAGCCGTACTCGTGGCGGCGGGCGAACCATTCCTGGAGGCCGCGGCATCCGCCTTGGCCCTATTCGGCCTGGCGGGGGAGAGGGCGGCGCAGACCTCCGGCGAGAGGCCCGGCTCCTTCCACGTGGAGCTCTACAACGCCCTATACGAGCTGAGTAAGGGCCTGGACCTGGATGGCCTGCTCGTTTCCTGAGCGCGGAAGTCCGGTCCCTCGGCGGGACGGGAACGGCAAGTCTGGAGGGAGGAAATGGAAAGATGGCAAGAAGTGGGGGTGTCGCTAGAGAAGTTCTTGAGGGTTTCCACCTTTCCGGTGGCCGTGCGTTTCCTCGAAAGAGGTGAGGAGACTCCGGAAAAGGTGCGCTTACCGGTACAGGAGGCCGGGGAGCCCATGGCCCTGTGCCAAGCGATCACTTTCACCCGGAGGCGGGGACTCACCATGTGCTTGGACCGGGATCAATCCTCCTGTCCCCTGGCCGTCTCCGCCTTGGGTTGGGACGACGGCGAGGGGCTGGACTTCCTTCCCGCCTTTCTTCTGGCCATGAACTATGCCCGTGACGAAGAGTCCGCCCGCCTTAGAGCGGAGGGGATGGCTCGCCTGGAGAAAGGCAGGTACGGCCGCATCGTCCTGTCGCCGCTGACCCGCACCAAGGTGGAACCGCATCTGATAATGGTCTTCGGCAATCCCGCCCAGATTATGCGCCTGGTCCAGGCGACGAGCAGGTGGACCGGGAAGAGGGTGGACGCAGGCTTCGGGGGAATCGGCGGTTCATGCAACGAGGGCCTGGTGCGCACGTTTCTCGAAGACCGGCCCCGGGTGGCCCTTCCCGGCAACGGGGACCGGGTCTTCGCCGCCACCCAGGACGACGAGCTGGTCTTCTGTTTTCCGGCCTCCTGGGCCGAAAGGGTGGTGGAGGGGCTGGAGGCCACCAGCCGGCGGGGCATCCGCTATCCCATTCCCACCTTCATCAACTACCGGCTCCCCTTCGTGGAACTCATGGCCAGGTTCGGGAACACGGGAGGTGGGGCCTAACCCGCTTGCCCCTATCCGCCCCTCGAGGAGCGGCAACGCCGGATACGGGAACGTAGAGATGGAGGACTGGCCCCACGCATATAAATCGCGACCCATGATGTCTATGCCCATCATCCGGGCCAGGAATTGAAGGACGCTCGACGAACCGGGTCCGATATATCTTCAGGGAAGTCAGCCTCCCCTGGCGATAACCCCCCCACCCAGGACCTCGTCGTCGTCGTAGACCACCGCATGCTGGCCGGGGGTTATGGCCCACACCCTCTTCTCGAAGAAGAGGCTGAAACCATCCCCGGCCACCGTGACCCGACAGGGGGCGGGAGGCGAGTTGTAGCGCACCATGGCCCGGGCCCAGAATTCCCTCCCGGGAGGCTCGCCGCGCACCCAGGAGGCGTTCTCCGCCTCCAGATACGTTCCGGGGACCTCCTCACGCTCTCCCAGGACCACCGCTTTGTTCTCCGCCTCAAGCCTCACCACGTAAAGGGGGCGGGAGGAGGAGACCCTCAGTCCCCGGCGCTGACCCACGGTATAGAAGGCCAGGCCCTCGTGTTCCCCGAGGAGGTTTTTTTTCGTGTCCAGGATGGGCCCGGGATCGAGGCACTGGGGACAGTTCAGGGCCAGGAAATCGCGGTAGTTCCACCCGGCCAGGAAGCATATGTCCTGGCTCTCGGGCATATCCACCAAGTGGATCCCCAGGGAGGCCACCCTGGCCAGGACCTCCTCCTTGGTGGCCGTCCCGTTGGGGAAGAGGCAGCGGGACAGCTCCTCCTGCCCCAGACGGTAGAGGACGTACGACTGATCCTTCTTCCCGTCGATCCCCCGCAGGAGGGAAAAGGTGCCATCCGGGTTCTCCCTCACCCGTACGTAGTGGCCGGTGGCCACCCACCGCGCCCCTTCCTCTTGGGCCGCCCGAAGAAGTGCGGGGAATTTAACCTGTCGGTTGCATTCCACACAGGGATTGGGAGTTCTAGCCCTAAGGTATTCCGCGGCGAAGGGCTCCACTACCAGCCTGCGGAACTCCTCCCGGAGGTCGATCACCCGATGCTTTATACCCAGGGCGGCGGCCGCCCTGCGGGCCAATTCCGCCTGCCCGATGTCCGCCTCCGAAAGGGGGTCGTCGGTGGCCGCTGCGCCGTGCCCGAAGACGAAGGTGACTCCCTTTACCCGGAAACCCTCCTCGAGCAGAGCCAGGGCGGCGGCGGCGGAATCCACGCCTCCGCTCATGGCCACCAGCACCAGCTCCCCTTTCCTCCCGCTTTTCATAGTCCCACGCTTCGCGTCGACCGCGGCCCGCACAGACCCGCACCCGCGGTCTGCGCAAACTCTCCTTGACAGGCATCCTGCACCTTTATATTATTTCACATATTATTTGTCATAACCAAATATTAGGGATGTCAAAGATGGAGGAACGGGAACTTGACCGGTTGACCCAAGAGTTCCTGGAGCTCATGATCCAGGTGAGTTCCCGCTTCCGTGAGGAGCGGCGTTGGAAGGCGGGGATGGACCTCTCCGTGCCCCAGATGATCCTGCTCCTCATACTTCACCGGCACGGACCCTGCAAAGCCGGGGACCTGGCCCGCGAACTGCGCGTGACCCAGGGTGTGGTGACGCGCATGGTGGACCGACTTCTGGAGAAGGGGCTGGTCTCCCGCAGCCGCCTCCCCGACGACCGCCGGATGGTCCTGCTATCCCTGACGCCGCAGGGTAAGCGGCTGGCCACGCGGTTGGAGAGGCAGCATGCCCAGGATATAAAGGGATTCCTGCGCAGTATCCCGGCTCAGGAACGGCGCGACCTGTTGGACATTTTCAAGAGGATAAAGAATTATTTGGAAAGCACCGCGTGACCGAAAGAGCACTGAAAACCGCGCCAAGCGCGGCGAGGAGGAACCACAAACGCCAAAAGGAGCTTTAGTGAAAGGGGAAAGAGGAGGATGATAGAGAAGGTCTTTCGCGGCCTGGCCGTCCAGAGCGAGAAAAGACCCGTGCTGGTCATCCTTATCATCCTGGCCGTGACCGTGCTGGCCGTGGCGGGCATGGGCCGCATGAAGTCGGAGTACAGTTACAAGGCCATGCTCCCCAAGGACCTGGAATCGGTGCGCACGCTGGAAGAAGCCGAGGATCTCTTTGGGGGCACCAATGAGGAACAAGTGATGCTTGAGGGAGACGTCCTGCGAGGAGAGGTACTGCGAAGGGTCGTGGGATACAAGTCCTTCATGCGCGAGAAGTCCGACGTATGGGAGACCTTCGCCACCGACATCATCACCCCCATGGACGGGATGACCTACTTCACCGACGTGGGCGGGGGCAACTACCAGCCCACGGACCAGCTCCTCCTCGATAGGTTAGGAGACCTTAACGACGAGCAGCTGACATCCCAGGTGAAGCTGAACATCGAAGCCGCGGCGCAGAGGGCCAAGGCCCTGGGCTTGCCGGGGTCTGGCATCCGGGGCATCTCCCAGGATCAGACGGCCATGCTCATCACCGCCAGGGTCAACCCCGCAATAGACACCATGGAGCAGATCAAGCTTGTCGAGCCCTTCGAGAATTACACCCGAGAATATTTCGGGGATCTTTCGGATATAAAACTGTACATCAGCGGAAACGCCTCCCTGAGCCGCGACGCCAACCAGCGGACCATGAAAGAGACTCGGCTTCTCTTCAGTATCGCCCTCGCCTTCATCCTGCTGGTTCTCTTCCTGACCTTCCGTCGCCTCTCCGACGTGCTGCTCACCATCACGGTCATCATAGTGACCATAATCTGGGTCATGGGCCTTTCCGGCTGGGTGGGCTTCCCCTTCACCTACCAGAGCACGGGCATCATGCCTCTACTCATGGGAATAGACATCGCCTACGCCATCCACGTCATGTCCCGTTACTACGAGGAACGCCGCTTTGGCAACGACCCTTACGCCTCCTCCACCCGAGCCGTCGTTACCACCGGGGTGGCCGTCTTCCTCACCGCGGCCACCACCGCCTTCGGATTCGCCTCCTTCTCCATCTCCGACATGCCCCCCATCGTGCAGTTCGGCATCCTCTGCGTCGCTGGAGTAATGTTCAGCTTCCTTCTGGCGGTGACCCTTCTCCCCGCGGCCATCGTGCTGCGCGACCGCAGCCCTCGAGCCCAGGAGAAATGGGCGCGCAAGAACCGGGGACGGGTGGAGAAAGCCGGGGAAACCCTCCTGGACAGGACCCTGGCCCAGATCGCCGTCCTCTCCGAGCATCACCGGCTGACGGTGGGCATCGTCACCCTGCTCATCCTGGCCGCCTGCGTGGTCCTGTCCTTCAACATCTCCACCGAGGCGGACCTGTCCAAGATGATGGGCTCCGACACCCCGTCCATGCGGGCCTCGGAGCTCATAAACCGTTACTTCGGGGGGCAGAACGTAGGCTACGCCCTGGTCAAGGGGGACATCCTTCAGCCGGAGAACCTGGAGGCCATGCTCCGTTACGAGGACCGCATATCCTCTTCCGGCCTTTACGACGAGCACGGCGACCCGCTCATCGAACGCGGCCGGGTCATAAGCATCGCCGACGTGGTGCGCGGCGCCGGGCAGGGGACCATCCCCTCCACCAAGCAGGAGGTGGTCTCCATGCTCATGAAGATGCGGAACGGCAGCGGGGGCTCGGGGATGCCCCTGATCAGCGAGGACGGACAGACGGCCATAATCAGCGTCCGCGTGTCCCGAGGATCCCAGAGCGATATGGAAAACATAGCCAGGATAATGCGGGAAGCGGGCCGGGAGGTCACCGCGGATAATCCTTCCCTCCGGATGACCTACAGCGGCCTCCCCGTCCTCATGAGCGACCTTTTGGCCTCCATCGTACCCACCCAGCTCAAGACCTCCGGGCTAGCCCTGCTCCTCTGCGCCCTCATAGTCATGCTGGTGTTCAGATCCGTGTTCCTGGGGTTGGCCGCCACCAGCGTGGTCTTCCTGGGCATCGCTCTGGAGATCGGGGCCCTGGCGGTCCTGGGCTGGTCCCTGGACTTCATGACCGTGATGATCTCCTCCCTGGTCATCGGGGCGGGCATCGACTTCGGCATCCACGTCACCCATCGCTTCCGCGAGGAATGGTGCGCCGGGGTGGAAGTGGACGAGGCCATCCGCAGGACGGTAGGCCACGTGGGGAAGGCGCTCCTGGCCGCGGCGGTGACCACCGCCGGGGCCTTCACCATCATCGCCCTGAGCGACATGCCCCCTCTGAGGAGGTTCGGTGGGATCACCGCCCTGTCCCTCGCCTTTGCCCTCATGGCCTCCCTCCTGGTCCTACCCTCCATCCTGGCCTGGTACGCCGGGTGGATGGAGAGGCGCAACAGGGGATGCCGGGCCTGAAGGAGGTCCGGAAGGCCGAGACCTTCCAATTAAGGTGCGTGAGGCCGGGAGGCGGGGACCTCCTCCTCCCTTCCAAGCCGGGAAAGATTAGGGGGCCGGAATCTTCTCTCCCTGGGCACGGAGCACCGGCTCCCTTCCCCGTCGTCCCCCCACCTGAGCTTTGCTCTCCTCGCCCTTGCGCAGGGATAGAATGACCGCACCCCCGATGATAAAGACGAAGGACCCCAAGCGCAGAAGGAACATGCCCACCGAGGAGGGCATGGGCTCGTGCATGGCCACGATGCCCACGATTATGGGAATGAGGTTGGACATCCCGGTGGTGATGGGAACCACCACGATGGCCTTACCCCGCTGCATGGCCATCTGGTCGAGAATCAGGGTGACGAAGGGCAAGAAGAACACCAGCCATATAAAAGGGGAGGCCAGGGCGTGGCGAAAACCGTGCAGCCAGAAGCGGCTCCCGAAATCGTTCCAAGCCAGCTTGATGAGCACCGCGGTAATCCCCACCAGGACACCCGAGGCCACGGCGATTAGGTTGGGGGCCTGCTCCCCTTTCTTGGTGATGCCGTTGAAAAGGCTCACTCCGGCGACGACGAAGAAGAAAACGACGAAAAACCAGAGCACCACCGGGTTGTAGCTGAAAGCTCTGGAGGGAACCCCTATGAGGCTCCTCCCCAACATGAAGAGGCCCACCACGATGGTCCCGATACCCAGCCAATCAGAGACGGAGGGCCGCTCCCCGAGCTTGGTGATGGCCAACAAGGCCAGAACGGCTATCCCGGCCGTGTTGATGGGCTGGACCACCGACAGGGGGGCCAGGCCCACGGCGATGCCCTTTATGAAGGTCCCCGCGAACTGCAGCCCTTGGGCCTCCAGCCATGGGCGGCAGGTGAGGAAGGCCTTGGCCGTCTGCAGCGGCTTCTGAGAGCCGATAAGGGGGAGCCTGTCCAACTCCCTCTTCTGCATGTAACCGCTGTAATTGATCATGGTGGTGGCCACCATGGCCAGGATGACCGCAAGGACTAGTATGTTCCCACCTCCCCGGTTTTCCACCTATTATACACACCGCCGGGAACCGCACGGGACCGCTTGCAGGTACTGCCGACCAGCCTTTGAAGTTCGTCGTGCTGGTATAATCTAACCTGTAAGGGCCGGTGTAGCTCAATGGTAGAGCGTCCGCCTTGTAAGCGGTTGGTTGGAGGTTCGATTCCTCTCACCGGCTCCATTTTTCCGTGGAAAACGCGGCGCATACGCTTTCTTGGAAATCGCCGTCAGGAGGCGACCCTCACCCGTATCGCATCCGATCGAGCAGTTGGCGCACCTCGGGGCTCATCCTGTCCTCCAGGGTAACCCGCGTCTTTTTGGATATATTTTCCATTTCCCTGCGGATGGTCTCCCTGGCCTCCTTCACCATATCGAAGAGGGCCGGGGCGCCCACGGCTCCTGCCCCGTAACCCTCCACCATGCGCCGGAGTATCCGGTCGGAGGTGGCTACCGTCACTCGATCCCCGGCGGCCTTCATCCGCACCGCGGCCTCGATGAAGGAGTCCGCCGTTTGGCGCCTCCTAGTGAACACGGCCACCAATCCTCCCCTGTCCTCCACCACCGGTTCCGGTCCTCCCCACCCGGCGGCATCGAAGACCACCAGAACCACTTGGAAATATTCCGGGGACACCAGGGGCAGGAGCTCTCTCAAGAGCCCCTCCCGAGCGGACTCCATATCGCTCTTCACCAACCGGGAAAGGACCGGATGGGCGTGTATTAGGTTATAACCGTCAACCAGCAGTGCTTCCAACTATCCGCTCCAGTGTCCCACGATCGCTAGGTTCAAACCGTTCCCCGCTGCCTCATTACCTCGTAAAGGATCACCGCCGTGGCTACCGAGACGTTGAGGGAAGCCACCTTCCCATACATGGGTATCCTGACGAGCACATCGCAATTCTCGCGCACCAGCCGGTGCATTCCCTCCCCCTCGGAACCGACTACCAAAGCCAGAGGGCCGGTGAGGTCCGTGCGGAAACAGGATTCCTCAGCCCGGGCATCGGCTCCCACCACCCACATACCCAGTTTCTTCAGCTCGCGCATCACGCTCACCAGGTTGGGCACGGTGGCCACGACGAGGTTCTCCACGGCTCCCGCCGAGGAATGGAAGACGGCGGGGGTCACGGGAGCCGAGCGACTGCGCGGCAGCAGCAGCGCGTCCACGCCCACCGCCTCGCAGGTGCGGGCTATGCTTCCCAGGTTCCGGGGGTCGGTCACCCCGTCCAGCAGTACCACCAGCGGTTCGCTCTTCTCCTCCAGCCCCTTGTATACCTGCTTGAAGGTGGCGTAGCGGTAGGGTTCGACGCGCAGGACCACCCCCTGGTGATTATCCGAGACGGCCAGCCGCTCCAGTTCCTTCCGTGGTAGGTTGGTCACGGGAACCCTCCGGCGCCGGGCCAGGGCCAGGATCTCGTCCAGGACCTCGCCGGGACGCAGACCCTCGGCCACCAAGAGCTCGTAGGCGGCCCGCCTTCCTCGCAGGGCCTCCAGGACCGCACGCTTCCCCTCGACCTGCTCGTACCTCAAAGGACCTTCCTCCTCCGCTCGGCCCGCTCCAAACCCCCTTAAACCTCGTCCGCATGCCGATACATAGATTATCAGGCCCGCATTCCGCAGCGCACGGCGGAAAACTCGTCGGCGACTTGAGGATGGATGGGGGTTTCCCGGGGCGAACTCTACTACGGTTTTCCCACATATTTCCAGCGCTGCCCCTCGCGCAGGTCGTCCACCCTTACTCCCATCTCCTTCAGGCGGGACCTTATCAGGTCGGCCGTCTCGTAGTCCTTTTTCCTGCGAACGAGGGCTCTGACCTCCAACAGGAGGTCGATAAGCTGCTCCGGCGAGGGAAGCCCGGCAACATCCCTCGATTCGACTCCCCTCCCCGTCTCGAAGACGGCCTCCTCGACCTCCTCCGCAGGCAGGAAAAGCCCCAGAACCTGGCAGAGCTTCAAGAGCAGGTCACGACCCATTCCGGCGATGACCGGTCCGGCCGGAGTCGGAAACCTCTCCTGTTCCTGCAGGTAAGTGTTGAGTTCTTTGACCAGCTCGTAGATGACCCCCATAGCCCGGGCGGTGTTAAAATCGTCGTCCATGGCCTCTCGGAAACGCCTTTCATAGTCCAGGAAGGAGTCCGAGAGCTCCGTTTCCCTCTGGGTCCTCACGGGCGCCGTCCGGGCATGGGGCCTGGTCAGGTAGCTGTTCAGGGCGAAAAGGCAGTTCTCCAGCCTCTCATAAGCGCGCTTAGCGTCCTCCAGGGCCTCGGGACCGAAGTCGATGGGGCTCCGATAATGGGTCTGCAGGGCCAGCATGCGCACCACGTCCGCCGGGTATTTCTTGAGGATTTCCCGGACCAGGATGATGTTCCCCAGCGACTTGGACATCTTCTCCTCGCGGATGTTCACGAAGCCGTTGTGCACCCAGTAGCGGACGAAGGGTTCCCGTCCGGTGTAGGCTTCGGACTGGGCGATCTCGTTCTCGTGGTGGGGAAAGACCAGGTCCTGCCCGCCTCCGTGGATGTCGAAACCCATCCCCAGGTAGTGGAGGGACATGGCCGAACACTCGATGTGCCAGCCCGGACGGCCTTTGCCCCACGGTGAATCCCAGGCCGGTTCGCCCGGCTTGGCCGATTTCCACAAGGCGAAATCCAGCGGATGACGTTTTCGCTCGTCCACCTCCACGCGCTCCCCGGCCCGCATCTCCTCCAGCGACCTTCCGGAGAGTTTCCCGTAACCCGGGAATCTTTCCACGCTGAAATAGACGTCCCCGTCCACGGCGTAGGCGTAACCCTTCTCCACCAAGCCCTGGATCATCTCCAGCATGCGGGGGATGGTCTCCGTGGCTCTGGGAGCCACATCGGGGGGCATGACCCGCAGGTCTCTCATGTCCTCCAGAAAGGCCTGCTCGTAAAAGCGGGCTATCTCCTCGGGCGTCTTGCCCTCTTCCCGGGCTCGAGCGATTATCTTGTCGTCCACGTCGGTGAAGTTCTGGACGTACCGGACCTCGTAGCCCCGGTAGATCAAATACCTCCTTATGATGTCGAAGACCAGGTAAGCCCTCGCGTTACCCACGTGGATGTAGTTGTATACGGTAGGCCCGCAAACGTACATGGCCACCTTCCCCTCCTCGCGGGGACGGAACTCCTCCTTCCGTCTGGTCATGGTGTTGTAAACGGCCAGGGCCATGCCTTATCCTCCCGTCTCCTCCAGGCGATGTTCCCCGTTCCGAACCTCCCCGGTCTCCTCGCTCTCGCTCGCCTCCACACTCTCCCCCGTCAGGGACTTTCCCATGGATAGGCCGATCTTATTCTCCACTCGCTTCAGTTCCTCCTCCGCCCGGCGGAGTTTCCTCTCCACGGCCTCCAGCTCCTTGTGCGTCCGTTCCAACCTGTCCTCCAATTTGCGGACCAGGGAGTCCAAGGCCTCTAACCTGTCCGCCACCGGGTCGGGAATGGCCTCGTGGTGGAGGTCGATGACCGGCTCGCCCTCCCTGACCACCACCTTGCCCGGCACCCCGACCACGGTACAGCGGGGAGGAACGTCGCGGATGACCACCGCTCCCGCTCCCACCTTCGAATCGTCCCCGATGGTTATGGGCCCCAGCACTTTGGCTCCCGCAGCGATGACCACGTTCCTGCCCACGGTGGGGTGCCGCTTCCCCTTCTCCTTTCCCGTACCGCCCAAAGTCACTCCCTGATAGAGGGTGACGTTGTCCCCTACTTCCGCCGTTTCCCCGATGACCACGCCCATACCGTGATCTATGAACACACCCTTGCCTATCTTGGCCCCGGGGTGAATCTCTATGCCCGTCAGCCAGCGGTTGAGGTGGGAGATCAGGCGGGGCACCACCGGAAGCCCCTTTTTCCACAGCCAATGAGCCAGGCGATGCATCCACAGGGCGTGCACCCCCGGATAGGCGAGAAGGATCTCCAGGATGCTGCGGGCGGCGGGATCCCTGTCCCGCGCCGCCTGTATGTCCGTCTTCAGGGTTTCCAACATCTCCCGCCACATTTCCTACTCTTTCCTCCGAGGCGATGAATCCACCTCTTCCCTCCGGCGTAACCGGCGTAATGAATATTATAAAGGCTCATAAAGGCGGCGGGCCGCAACGGAGGTCAGGCGTCCGACCCGGCCAGGGCCTGCCGCAAACGGCGCAGGCACTCTCCCTTGCCCAGCACGTAGAGGAGATAGTGAAGCCCGGGTCCGTGGTCCTTTCCGGTCAGGGCCACCCGCAGGGGCATGAGGATCTCTCTCGGTTTGACGTCCTTCTCCGCGAAGGCCCTTTTCAGCTCGCCCACCACCTCCCTGGCGCTTTCCAGGTCCGCCAGCTCCCGGCGGTCCAGGATGTCCGCCGCTTTTTCCAGGACCCTCACGGCCACCTCTCCGCGCAGCCACTCCGCGGTCTTCTCATCCGGAGGCGCCTTTGTGCCGTAGGTCTGCAGGTATCGCGGCAAATCGCCCAGAGTGGTAATATTATCCAAAACGGATTCCACCATCACCGGGAAGAGCGCATGACCAGACCACTCCGGAGCGAAACCCCTGGCCGCCTCCACCACCTCCGAGAGGGACATGCGCCGGATGTGCTTCCCGTTCAGCCAATCCAGGCGCTCCCGATCGAAAACGGCGGGGCTGGAAGATAGGTCACCTATATCGAACAGCTCCAGGAGCTCCTGCAGGTCGAGTACCTCCCGACCCTCCGGCGGGGACCAGGAGAGCAGGGCCAGGTAGTTGGTCAGGGCTTGCGGTAGGTAGCCCATCTCCCGATATTCCCGTACCGCAGTAGCGCCGTGACGCTTGCTCATCTTCCCGCCGTCAGGCCCCAGGAGCAAGGAATGGTGAAGGTACATGGGGGGCGTATAGCCAAGGGCATCGAAGAGGAGGAGGTGTCGTGCCGTGTTGGTCAGATGATCCTCTCCCCGTATGACATGGGTGATGCCCATGGTGGCGTCGTCCACCACGCCCGCCAGGTGAAAACCCGCCCTTCCGTCGGAACGTATGAGGACGAAGTCCCCGATGCTGTCCGGCGGGAAGCGGACGAAGCCGTGGAGCAGGTCCTGGAAGGACACCTCCCTTTCCGGAACCCGGAATCGCACCGCCGGCCTCCTTCCCTGTTCCTCCAGCTCCCGCCTGCGCGCGGAGGAGAGCTCGCGACAGGTCCCGTCGTAGATCGGCGTCCTTCCCTCGGAAAGCGCCCTTTCCTTTTTCTCTTGCAGTTCCTCCGGGGTGCAGTAACAGGGATAAGTCAAGCCCTTTTCCTCCAGGAGAGCGGCGTGCTCGCGGTAGATCTCGCCCCGCTCGCTCTGGCGGTAGGGAGCATGCGGCCCCCCTACGTCCGGTCCCTCGTCCCAGTCCAGGCCCAGCCAGCGCAGGTCGAAGAGGATGGCCTCCTCCATCTCCCGGCTCGACCTTCCTACGTCCGTATCCTCTATGCGCAGGACGACGCTTCCGCCCTGACCGCGCGCGAATAGCCAATTGAAAAGCGCGGTTCTGGCCGACCCCAGATGAAGGTATCCGGTGGGGGAAGGGGCAAACCTCACTCTGACCATTAGATCCGCCTTTCCTAGTGTCTCGGGCTCAGCCTTCCGAAAGACGCCATATGAAGCCGCTTTCCTATAATAACCTCTCACGAGGTCAAGATGACCGCCGGCCTTCAGGTGCGGGGTCGCAGGAGGGAATTCTTCGTCAACTTATCGAACTCGTCAAGAGAATCGTCTTAAAGAAGGGCCG
Source organism: Candidatus Solincola quzhuomuensis (assembly GCA_015711855.1). Classification (GTDB taxonomy): domain Bacteria; phylum Actinomycetota; class Geothermincolia; order Geothermincolales; family RBG-13-55-18; genus Solincola_A; species Solincola_A quzhuomuensis. The sequence goes on from JACVJF010000003.1 coordinate 24,224, forward strand.
CCGCAGACACCGACCGGGGGGAAAGGACTGCAAGCCGTTCAGCGCGGGATTACCTCCACCAGAAGGTCTCCGTCTTCTTTCAGTTCCCACTCCACCTCGCTTTCCCCCCCGAAGGCTATCTCGAAAAGACCTTGGGTCAAACCCACGCCCAGCAGCGGCAGGGCCACGTTCTCCATCTTCAGCTGCACGCCTCTTCTTCCTATGCGCAGGTATGCGAGGTATCCCAGTCCCCGAACGGCCAGCTTCTCCCGCATGCCCTCTTCCCCGGTAACCTCCTCCACACCGAAAAAGCCGGACTTGACGAAGCGCCTCTGGGCCTCCACGACCACCTTGGGAATAGTTTCCCCGAGTTCGGCCTCCAGCTCCTCGAAGACGGGATCGATGATGGATGGACCGGTCAGCACCATGCGTCGACCGGTGGCCGTGCTCCTTATGGAGCCGTTGGCCAGGTCCCACTTGAACTCACGGAGCGCCAAGGGGGCATCGCATGAAGAGCACCTTTCCATCCGCCACTCGGCTCTCTTGTACTCGCGCGCATAAGCGGACCAGCGCAACCTGCTCTTGAGCTCGGGCGGGTTCGGGGACTCGAAGACGGTTATGCAGAAAACCCCGGGCGAAGTCTCCTCATATTCCACCCCGGGCTCCCTTCCCACCAGGGCTTCCACGGACCCGGCTAAACTCCCTACCGCCAGCGGGACGGAAAAAGGGCGCTCCGCGAGAACGGTGATGAAGTCGTCTTCCTTGCCTTCATACTTGATGTCCACCAGGTTGAGCACGCCGTAACCCATGGCCTTCCAGATGAGAAAGGTGGGCTCAATGATAAGCTTCAGGTCTACCCCGCCCTCCGCGACCGTCTCCCTGACGTCCTCCGGCACCACACCGCGCATGTAATCGCGTGCCGATCTTCGCGAGGCATCCACTACCAGGCGGTCGATGGGAAGGCCGATCAACTCGGATATCCCGTTGAAGAGGGGATCCAAATTTCCACACTCGAAGAGGACCAGTCTCTGTTTCGCTTCCCTTCGGGACTGGATCACTCCGTTCTCCGTCCAGGCGTGCTGACTGCTGATATAGAGGGGTAATCCGCACTGAGTGCAAGTTTCGAAAGCGTGCATTACCGCATGGCTCCTTCGGCTCCCATAGGACTAAAAAGGCGATCCTCGCCGTGGGCACGATCTCAGCCCTACTCTTTCCGGCAGGTTGGGGACTTCCCGGTTCAGCGAGCCGATATCCTCTCGAACGTTGCTTGTGAGGACGGGTTCACCCGTCGATGCGGTGATATTATATCCGTTGCCAAACAGCCGAACAAGCCGGTTGTCCGTACTTCCGGCGGCACGGATCCAGCGATCACTTACCCTCCACCATGAAGCGAACGTGCTCGCCTATATCCACGGCATGGTCAGCGATACGTTCGAAGAAGCGAGCGATCATCACGATGCGCACCGCCACCTCCAGTTCTTCCTCCCTTCCGCGGTCGAACTCCTTGAAAAAGCCGCGGTAGAGGCGGTCCACTGCGTCGTCCATGGCATCCAGCTCCCGGGCCATCTCCACGTTGCGTTCCTTAAAGCATTCCATGGCCCTCTCCACTAGCCGGATGGCCCGACGAGCCATCTCGTCAATGGCCTCCCTTATCCAAGAGTGAATCCGGTCTACACGGATGTTCTTAACCGCCATCGCTATGTCCTCGCAGAGGTCCGCCATGCGCTCGAACTTCTGGGCGATACGCATGATGACGATTATCAGCCGCAGGTCGATGGCCACGGGGGCCTGCCGCGCGAGCAGTTCGAGCCCTCCCTCCTCCAGCCGGTTGCGGTAATCGTCGAAAAGATCGTCCCCGGCGATGATGTCATCCGCCGCATCCCTGTCGAGCTCCAGGAAACACAGGCGGGTCTTCTCTATGATGCGCAGGAGGTCGCTGCCCATGCGCAGGGTCTCCTCGTAAAGCTCATTTAGCCTCTGGTGAAAATCCTTTCTGGCCTCCAAAACATCTCTCCTCTCAACGCTCGTCACGCTCCGCGAGGGTTTCCCCGCCTCACCCCCTTAGGAACTAAGCCGGCCGGAATCTCTTCACGCAGGCCTTCCCCTTTTCCGGACCCGGATCCCCTCGCTTCGGGCGGCGCGCCCTCCTGGGACCTGGCGGCGCCCTTTCAACCGAATCTGCCCGTAATATACCTTTCCGTCCTCTCGTCCGCGGGAGCGGTGAAGATCGTACCCGTCTCCCCGAACTCCACCAGCCTGCCTGGGTCGCCTTGGCACCCGATGAGGAAAAAGGCGGTATAATCGCTTATTCTTGCCGCCTGTTGCATGTTGTGGGTCACGATCACTATCGTATACTTTTCCCTTAACTCCGAGAGCAGGTCTTCTATACGCTGAGTGGCGATGGGGTCCAGGGCCGAACACGGCTCGTCGAGGAGGATGACCTCCGGCTCCACCGCCAGGACCCGCGCGATGCACAGCCTCTGCTGCTGTCCGCCGGAGAGGGCCAGGGCCGGCTCCTTGAGCTTATCCCTCACCTCTTCCCATAAAGCCGCTTTCTTGAGGCTGGACTCCACGATCTCGTCAAGCTGGGCCCTCTCCTTGATCCCCAGGATCCGCGGCCCGAAGGCAACGTTCTCGTAAACGGTCTTGGGAAAAGGGTTGGGTTTCTGAAAGACCATCCCCACCTTCTGCCGCAACGCGGTCACGTCGCATTCCCTACGGTAAACATCCTCTCCGTCCAGGAGGACCTCCCCTTCCACGCGACAGCCCTCCACCAAGTCGTTCATTCGGTTAAGGCAACGGAGAAAGGAGGATTTTCCGCAACCGGAGGGACCGATTATGGCCGTGATCTTGCGCTCCGGTATATCCATAGTGATATCTTCCAGTATCTTCCTCTCGCCGTAATAGAGACTCATGCTTCCCAGGCGGAACTTGGCCTCGCCGTCCACGGCGGCTTGATTGTGAACCATCTCCAACTCCTTCAGGCTTGAAGAACGACCGATTCCGCCCGTGTCTACCACCTCGTGCTGGGACCGGCTCTCGGCTGTCCTCGCCCTTACCTCCGCCACGGTCAACACCTCATGTCCTGTAACCCGTCTTCCTCCTGACCACGCTCGCCGCCAACCTCGCCAGGAGGTTCAGAACCAGCACGACGATGAGGAGAAAAGCCGCTTCGCCGCTGGCCACGCGGAACCAGTCCGGGACCAACGCACCTTCGGTATACATATGCCATATATTGGCAGCCATGGGGGCCGCCGGTTGAAAGGGCGACCAGGGTACTTTGCGCACGAAAAGCCCCACGGTGTATATGACCGCAGCGCTCTCGCCCACTATCCGTCCCGCCGATAGGATGGCTCCCGTGGTTATACCTGGCATGGCCACGGGCAACACGACCTTCTTCACCGTTTCCCATCGCGTGCACCCCATGGCCAAAGCCGCTTCGCGGTAAGATTTGGGAACGGATTTGACGGCCTCCTCCGCGGAACGCATCACCGTGGGCAGGTTCAGAAGGGTGAGGGTCAGGGCTCCGGCCAGCAGGGAATATCCCAGACCCAGGTAGATGACGAAGACCACCATGCCGAAGATACCGAAGACCACCGAGGGGACTGCGGAAAGGGAGTCCGCGCCGAAACGCACCAGTCGCGCCACCCGACCTTCCCCGGCGAACTCCGACATGTAGATAGCCGCCCCTACCCCGAGGGGGATGACCAAAAGAAGGGTAAGGGCGGCCAGGTAGAAAGACGAAACCACCATGGGCCATATGCCTCCCCCCTCCCTCATGGCCTGAGGCTTGCCGAAAACAAATGAGGGAGTGAGAGCAGTGCTAAGCCCGTTCCAGAGGATGACGCCGAGAACCAGGGCCACAAGAGCCAGGGCCAACAGGGCAAAGGCCCATATCACCACCGTAGCCGCGCGATCGGCAAGGAACTGCCCGGAGCGCCGTTTGCCTCGCTCCTTCGGGGACGGGGTCTCTTCTCTCAACTTAGGGCGAACCTCGGTAGAAACACCGACTTTCTCCCTTGTCGCCAAGGCACTCCCTCCGTACTTCATCTACTCGACCCACCCCTCATATCTCCGGGCCTTGGAAACCCGGCGCACCAGGACGACCAGAGCCATGGCTAAAAAGAGCAGGACCAACCCCATGGCGAAGAGGGAGGAGCGCTGCACTCCCGTGGACTCCCCCATCTCCATGAGTATCTTGGTAGTCAGCGTGTGGGTGGGGGAGGTGAGAGAGGTGGGGAACACCGAGGCGGGACCGATGACCATGGCCACGGCCATGGTCTCCCCTACGGCCCTGCCCATCCCCAGAATGACCGCGGCCAGGATGCCGTGGCGCGCCGCCGGCAGGATCACTCGAAAGATAGTCTGCCAGCGGGTTGCTCCGAGAGCCAGCGAAGCCTGCGCATAGGAGGAGGGAACGGCCTCCAGGGCATCCCGGGAAATGGCGGTGATGGTCGGAACGACCATCACGGCAAGGATTATGGAGGCCGCCAGGATACCGCTTCCGGAACTTCCCGTCACGCTCCTTATCCAGGGCACGAGCATGGTGAAACCGAGCCAGCCCAGAACTATGGAAGGAACCCCGGCGAGTACTTCCACGGCCCTCGAAAACAGCCCACGGGAACGCCGGGGGGCAACCTGGGTGAGGAAAAGGGCCAAGCTCAGGGCCAGGGGGGTGCCCAGGAGGAGCCCCCCGGCGGTGGTGGTCAGGGTTCCCACCAAGAAGACCAACATCCCGTAGCGCCCTTCGCGCGGGTTCCACGTGGCGGAGAAGAGGTTGGCCGGTCCGGCCTTCCTGAAGGCCGGAAGGCTTTCCTTGACCATGAAGAAGACGACCAGGGCTAGGCCCACCACAACCACCATGGCCGTCACCATGAGGGTCTTCCTCACCAGCCATTCCCTGCTTATCGAGGTCATCCTGCTCCTCTTCTCCCGTCACTTTCCTTAACGGCAAGACGGCGGCCGGGGGCGAGCCCCGGCACACCCTTGACCTTCGTGCTCTATTAGATCCTTGTCATGGGGACATATTCCTTGGCCACCACCTCGTCCTGGAACCGGTCCGAAAGGACGAAGTCTATGAAGGCCTTAACCAGTCCGGAGGCCTCCCCCTTGGTGAACATGTGCAAGTATCGGGATAGCGGGTAGGTCTTGCTGACCGCGTTTTCCACGCTGGCCGCCACCCCGTCGTACTTCAAGGCCTTCACCGAATTGTCGAGGTATCCGAGGGATATATACCCGATGGAGAAGGGGGTGGAGGAAACCGTCTGTCGCACGATCCCGTTGCTGTTGCACTCGATGGCCCCGGCCACCGGCTTCTCCTTCCCCAGGGCTTTCTCGTCGAACATCTCGCGGGTCCCGGAGGCCTCATCCCGTACGACCACTTTGACGGCCTGATCCGGCCCTCCCACTTCCTTCCAATTGGTTATCTTCCCCGTAAAGATGCCCTTGACTTGGTCCTTGGTGAGGTTATCCACGGGTACTTCCTTATGGGCTATGACCACGATGACGTCGAGGGCTATCCTGTGGTCCACGAGCCCCAAACTCCTCTCCTCGTCCTTCAGCTCACGGGAGGAATTGCCTATGTCCACCACGCCCTCGGCCACATTGGAGATGCCCACGCTGGAACCGCCGCCCTGCACGTTCACCGTCACCTCGGGGTTTTCGTCCATGAACATCTCCGCGGCCTCCTGAGCGATGGGGAGCACCGTGGTGGAACCGGAGAGGCTCAGGGTCCCCGACAGCTTCGGCCTCTCCTCCTCGCCCTCGGTCTCCTTCCCGCCTCCGCCGCAGCCCGTCGCCAATACCGCCGATATAAGGACCAGCGTAAGCACGACGGCAGCGGAGTAAAGGAACTTTTTACCGGCCATACTTTACCTCCTTTTCGGCTTCTTGCCGGGCAGGTCGCCTCCCGGCTCGTACGTCGTCGCCAACACGCTTCCGGAACGCAGGGGAACCAGGATTTCTTTCATGTCCTTTCCTCTTCCTACGTCGATTACAGGGGTGCCCATTTAAAAGTGGGTTGAGGGCAAGTAAATTCTTGGATAAGGAAAGATTAAATCCTGTTTAAAAGGTGAACCTCGACGTCGTTCCGCGTGCCGTTCCCGCTCAAGGCGCAAGGTAGCACATCGCCAGTGACGCTATAGAGGCCTTCGCCCTGCTTCAACCCGATATCTTCCGCACGGCGACGGGACTTCCTCGCCTCAAGGACTCCCGATGGGGGAAAGCCTCCAAGCGGTGCAATGATGCTCAATATCCTTCTTGCCGCGCGCTCTCAGGCGGCTGGGGTAGGTAAACGAGGAAAACGGACCCTTCCCCCGGTTCGCTCTGCACGGTCACCGATCCTCCGTGGAGCTCGACGATATGCTTGACGATGGAAAGTCCCAGCCCCGTCCCTCCCGTCTCGCGCGAGCGCGCCCGGTCCACCCGATAGAACCTCTCGAAGATGCGGGGCAGCTCTTCGCGGGGCATGCCCACGCCCGTATCCCGGACCTCGAGTACCAACCCTCTCGACTCCCGGCGGCAGCCGACCGACACTCGGCCTCCCGGCCGGTTGTACTTGACCGCGTTGTCCAGGAGGTTGTCCAACAAGGTGGCCAGGAGGCGGCGGTCCGCCTCCACCGTCAGCTCCCCGCTCAGGTCCGCGTTTATCTCCACCCCGTAATTCGCGGCCAGCTTGGACTTCCTTTCCAGGCATTCGGCGACCAGTTCGCGCAGCGGAACGCTTTCCAGGCGCAACACCGTCTCGCCGGCTTCCAGCCGGCTCAGGGCGAGCAGGTCCTCGATGAGCTGGGAAAGCCTCGCCGTCTCGCGATCCAGATCCCGAAGGAACCGGTCCGCCGTCTCTTTCTCCTCCAGGGCCCCACCCAGCAGGGATTCGGTCAGGGCGCGCACGGTGGCCACCGGGGTGCGGAGCTCGTGAGAGACGTTGGCCACGAAATCCTGCCTGATGCGGTCCACGCGTCTCAACAGGGTGATGTCTTCCAGGGTGCTGACCGTGGCCATGACCTGTCCGTCCGAGCCCCTTACCGGACCGGACTTGAGGCGCAGATGCATGTGCCGGGGGTAGAGGAATTCCAGGTCAAACTCCACTCCCTCGCCGGCGGCGGCTCTCTTTACCGCCTCCTCCAGCTCCGTGCTGGAAAACACCTCGATAAGGCGGCGACCCCGGGCTTTTTCGGCGTCAACTCCCAGTATGTCCACCGCGGCCGGATTGAGAAGAAGGATGCGATTATCACGGTCCGCCACCAACACACCGGTGGACACGCTTTCCAGAATGGCTACCAGTTTATTCCTTTCGGAGTCCGCTTCCTCCATGCGCCTGCGCACTTCTTCGGCCATGGCGTTGAAACTCTCCGCCAGCTCCTTGAAATCGGTTATGCTCGGCGCGTCGACCCTCTTGCGGAGATTCCCCGCCGAAACGTCGGACACCCCTTCCCGAAGCCCGTCCAAGGCTCCCACCACCGACCTCTCCGCCCACACGCTGGCAGCCACGATCACCAGGAGGAGAAGCCCGAAGGCGGCCAGGAATATCCCCCAAACCCTCAGGATGACCGGCATGACGCTCTCCTCCTGTACGGAGACGCGCGCCACCCCCACCGTCTCGCCCCCCAGCTTCACGGGCGCCGCGGCATAGATGAACCTTTTGCCCAGAGTTCGCGACTCGCGGCTGGCCGAGGACACCTCTCCACGAAGGGCAGCCGCCACCTCCGGGCGACCGGCGTGGTTCTCCATCTGCGCGGCAGTAAACTCCGAGTCCCCGAGCACCCTTCCTCGGGTATCGATAACCGTGAGTCTTACGGAAAGCTCGCCGGCCAGTTCCTTGAGGAAAAGGTCAACCTCATCGGGTGTCATCTCCCCGGTGAAAAATCGGTCGGCCTGGCCGGCGAAGAGCTGGGCCTGTTCCTCCAGGTTCCTCCTCTCCCTGGAAAGGGTATAGCTCCTGATGGGGATGACCACGAGTAGAGAGAGGAGCACAAGGACCACGGTGACCAGGATGGTGTAGCGGGTGATGAGGATGCGTTTCAGGCTCTTCAACTTATCTCTCCGCTTGCCTCGAAGCGATAGCCCACCCCCCGAACGGTTATTATGCGGCTGGGGCGAGACGGATCCGGCTCGACCTTCTCCCGAAGCCGCCTGATGTGCACTTCCAGGGTCTTGCTCTGGCCGTAATAGTCCCCCTCCCAAACTTGGCCGATCAGGTACTCTCGGGGAAGGGCCTTACCGGGATGGCGTAGGAAGAGTTCCAGGAGGCGATATTCCATGAGGGGCATCTCCACCACCCTACCGCCCACTCTCACCTCGTGCCGCTCCCGGTCCAGCTCGATGTCCCCGGAGCGGAGGATAGCCTCCTCCCTCGCCTCCCTGTCTTTTGCCCCCCGACGGAGGACAGCCTTCACCCTCGCCGTGAGCTCCCGCATGTTGAAGGGCTTGGTGACGTAGTCATCGGCGCCCATCTCCAGACCCAGGACCTTGTCCACGTCGGAATCCTTGGCCGTGAGCATGATCACCGGTACGTCGCTCTCCTTGCGCAGCCTCCGGCATATCTCCATCCCGTCCATGCCCGGCAGCATGAGGTCCAGAAGGACCAGGTCGTAGGCACCCTCCCGGCATTTCCTCCAGCCGCTCTCCCCGTCGAGGGCTATGTCCACCTGGTATCCTTCCTTCTCCAGGCTGAAACCCACCGCCTCCGCCAGCGGCCTCTCGTCCTCGATGATGAGTATTCTTTTCACGCGCCAACCTCGAAAGTACGCCTCCCGTGTGCACAACGCCGATTTTAATATACCCCATTTCGTTTTATCGCCGACAAGGCTTAGCTTGCGTGCGGTTCCCGATTACCCGCACCGTGAAGTAGGTGACGCAAAGGGGTGCCGGGATGGGTGGTGGGGAGGGGCCTTTCGGCCCCTCCCGCTCATCAGGGTGGGAGAGTGGCTTAACCGCAAAGACGCTCCTCTTGTCCCTGCCCCGTTTCTCTTTTTCCAATTCCGCCGGATCCCTGCGCAATCCGATTTTTTGGGCCTCCTGCCTTCACCAATCGCTTTCGCCCCACGCCGGTCAGCCCCAAGCGAAAGGAAAGATACTGCGGGAAAATTAAATCCGGGTAAAGGACAATTTAAACCCGGTTAAAATCATGTTTACGGCAGGCCGACGGTCTTCTCCAACAAGTAGGGCTAACCCTCGGAACGCAGCTTGAACAGCCCAACGTCTCTCACGCGGGGTGGGCGCGAAACGGGCGCTGGACAGACGGAAATCAAGGAAAAAGTAAACCTACCCTTACCTTGCCTTCACCCGTTTTTCAACCTCCGGATCTTGAATGGTTATCGGCATGGAAATACGCACGAAAGGAGGATTGTGAGATGGAGGAGTTCTTTGAGTTCCTGGACGAGAGCCTCGACGGCAGGTCCGTCTTGGAACAGGAGGCCGGGCCGAGCGCCTTCGATGCTCGGCGCCACGCGGAAGAGAAAGAAGGCGCCGCGGAAGGATGCGACCTCGAGGTGCTCGGCAAATGCTTGCTGGATCCGGACGGACCGCAACATAGGCGAATCGTTTGACAAAGACTTGTCATCGCCATATATATCAACTGCGCCTTACCGTTCTCCGTTTGCGGAAGGAAATTCCGCGACAGTCTCTCCCCTCAGGCAACGCCAAGAAACGTCTGCGGGATGAAGGTAAGGAAAAGAGGGCGGCGGCGCAGGAAGAACCGTCCGAGATCCGTTTCGGGTAAATCCCGTCCCTATCAGGCAGGCCGACTCGGCTTGCTCATCCGCCACATCGCGCGGATGACAATGGAGGAGAACGCATAATCCTCGCCCGGGACCACCGCGCGGCCCGTCCGACGGTCGCCTCGCCTCATCTTGAACGAGAGCCGACCCCTTCTTCATGACGCGGGCGGTGGTTCGTGGCCCGAGATAAGGGCCTCGAGGGTTTCCGCCCACCGGAGGTTGGAGCGGACCAGGAAAGCACAGGCGTCCTCTTTGCCTTCTCCGCTCCTGAAATCGATGCGAAGCAGGCCTTTACCCATCCCTTTACCCAGAAAGGAACGGGGAGTGGAAACGGCGGTAATCGCATCAAGGGGGATGAACAGGCGTCTTTGCGGATAGAGCATGCGGAAACGCACGTACTTGTCGGTGAGTGCCAGAAGTCCGTTACCCCTCAACTGCGCATGACCGCGCGAAAGCTGTCCGAAAAAGTTGCAGGGCTCCATGCCGTAGAAAATCTCCCCGCCCATATGGCCGCGCATGTCCTGCTCCGCTTCCCTATACAGCCTCCCAATCCAAGCGCGGAGGCAGACGACCGCCGTCGCCAGAAATGCCAGAGTTGTCAGGCTCACCACCATGATGACCACGGAATCCCGCACTCCTGCCATACCGCTTTCCGCCGAGGAGGAGCGGATGGATCCTGCGCCACGAGCTGCTTTCCTCTCCCGCCACTCATATACATCGAGATCAAAGGGGAAGAGCTTTATCTCCAGGCAATGGGCACTCCCCAGAAAGGCTTCCCTCTTCCGGGAGAACTCATCGCGGTATTACTGACGGAATTCGGAAGGGCTTGCCCCCTCCGGGTGAACTTATCGCGGTATCCGTGGGGTGATATCTTATCTAAAGAGATGATGAAGAGGTTTATGGGACCGCGCTCAGTCATATGCGAGCGGGAGCGGAAAGGGGTCACGATGCGAAGCGAGGGCTATCCCTATAAGGTGAGGGTCGTCGTAGAGGTCCCCAAGGGCTCGCGGAACAAATACGAATACGACCGTAAGAGCGGCCGGATAAAGCTGGACCGGGTACTGTTCAGCGCGGTACACTACCCGGCTGATTACGGCTACGTGGAGGGGACCCTGGCCGAGGACGGGGACGAGGTGGACGTCCTGGTGCTCATCGACGAGCCCACCTTCCCGGGCTGCCTCATCGAGGCCAAACCCATCGGGATGCTGCGCATGAGAGACGAGAAAGGCGTCGACAACAAGGTCCTCGCCGTGCCGGAGAACGACCCCCGCTGGTCCCCCTTTCAGGACATCTCCGAACTACCGCCCCACCTCTTGGTGGAGGTGGAGAACTTCTTCCTCACCTACAAGAAGCTGGAGGCGAAGGAGGTCCGGAGCGAGGGCTGGAAAGGTTCCGAGGAGTCTCGCGAATACCTCGTCCGCTGCAAGATCGGAACATAATCTCGGAAGCGTCCCGCCCACGAGCAGATGAAAGATGCTTTCAGGACCCGTCATGTACTAAGCGGGCTGCCGCTCCGGTCTTAAGCTGCGGAAATGTCCGAATTACGACAATGGGCGCATCACCGTCACACTCCTATCGCGTTGACGGAGACGGCCCAAGGAGACCGTCGGAGACCGAAGGGAGGGCGCCGCCGGAGCGCCCTCCCGATGCATCAGGCTTACCAGCTGCGGCTTATTCCACCTTCTCCCAAAGGGTGGCGTTGGCGTTTCCGAAGCCGCCGCACAGAGTGGCGATGGCTCGCTTGGCCTCCGGGAAGTCCTTCTTCATGATGTTGTTCAGGGTGATGACGATGCGGCATCCGGACTCCCCTAGGGGATGACCCAGGGCCAGCGCCCCGCCCCACACGTTTATGTTGTCAAAGGGGGCGTTCTGCCCGATGCCCAGTTCGCGGATGACCGCCAGGGCCTGGGTGCCGAAGGCCTCGTTGAGCTCCCAGAGGTCGATGTCGTTTATGGTTAGTCCCTTGCGGGCCAGGAGCTTCTGTACCGCGTACACCGGCCCTATCCCCATGATGGTGGGGTCGCAACCGGCCATGCACCCGCCGCCATAACGGAGGTGATAGGAGAGACCCAACTCGTCGGCCTTCTCCCGGCTCATAAACAGCGCAGCGCAGGCCCCTACCGTCAGGGGTGAGCTGATGGCCGCGGTGACGATGCCGTCGGGCTTGAAGGCCGGCTGCATCTGGGCCATCTGCTCCAGGCTGGGGTTATCCCGGATCCACTGATCGCGGTCGCAGAGGAACTCGTTCCCGTTCTCGTCCAGAGCGGGTATGGGGACGATCTCGTCCTTGAACTTTCCGGCGTCGCGGGCGTCGCGGGCTTTAATGTGGCTCCAGTAGGCCATGAGTTCGGCGTCGGCGCGGGAGACGTTGTAGACCTCGGCAATCTTCTCCGCCGTGGCCCCCATGGGAAGTTCGAGGGGGTTGTAATACTGGGCGATACGGGGCGGGATGTCCATACCCGCGGCCATGGGTACGTTCATCATGTCTTCCACCCCGGAGGCGATGAAGATCTCGCCTTCCCCGGCCATGATAGCCCGGCAGGCATGTTCGATGGCCGACATCCCCGAGGGGCACTGCTGGTTGATGCCGTTGGTAGGCACGCTCTCCGGCAGCCCGGAGGCCAGCCACCCAAGGCGGGCGATGTCGTTCTGCATGCCGGTCTGGTTGGCGGTGCCGCAGAACACCGCGTCCACGTCCTCCGGCTTCACCTGCGGGTTGCGCTCGAAGAGCGCCTTGTACACGTAGGTGAGTAGTTCGTCCGGACGCAGGTGCCGAGCCCATCCCTTTTCCTTGTGGGCCCGGAAGTTGGGAGTCCTCACCCCGTCCACCAAGACCGCTTCCTTCAATTCTGCCATGTCCCTTACTCTCCTTCCTATCCTCCGATGCTTACAATAAAACACCTCTCCATCGAGGCCTCTATGACCTTCACGCCATACATGCAGTCGACCTCCCTCCTCCCCGGAAACCCCGAGCTCACCTTCTCGACCTTGCTGTCCCGCCTTTCCGGGAGAAGTTACCGAAGATAAAACAAGGCTTGGGTAATTATATCAAATTCATGACATCCGAGTACCCGATCAAGGGAGGGCTTCGTAGGGCAGAGACTCGGTCGGCAGCCGGCCATGACGGATTTTCTCGTTCGTGAAGAGGGAGGTGTCAGCGGATAAGCGGCCGTTAAACCCAGACGTAAAAAGACCGCGAGGAGGGCGGATGTGTCCGGTTGGGTGGAGTGGTAAACTAACATAGACCGAGAGATTCCGTCAAAAGCAGAGGAGAAAAGGCCGGGGGGTCGACATCTCGATCCGACCTCCACTAAAACATGGGAGGAGTGGATATGGAAGGCGTGGAGTTCTGTCCGGTGTGCGGCGTGCCGCGCCAGTTCGTGGAGAACCATACCTGGCTCGACAACGGCGTGATCGTCCAGACCTCCGATCGCCAGCACCGCATGGTGATCATGGAGAGCGAGAACCTGGACAATCTCTACCGCGGCATAGAGGAGATCATAGGTATACCCGTGGAGCGTATCGTCATCGAGACCAAGCGAAGGGCTACCCGGGAATACATAGACCGACTGGTGCCGGAAGAGGTCAAGGACATGGTGTTCCGCAAGGAGCTCGACATAGAGTTGTTGATCCAAGCCAACAACAACATCGCCCGCATCATGGGTTACGGGGACGTGCGCGTGAAGGGCTACAGGTTGGAGTTCGACGAGGGCGATTACCTCGAGGAAGAGGTGAGAAACCCATACTCCGTACCCATGTGGTGCGGGGACCTGGCGGGGGCGGTGGAAGCCGTGACTCGCCGCGACAACGACGTGGAATACCGCATGATCTCCTCAGACGTGGTGGAGATCAAAGCCTTTCCTGCGGAACATCCCCCTCAGTTCCAGGGGCGGCTGGAGTTGAAGGAGTACCATTTGCTCGAGGGGGAGGTCGGCCTGGACCGCTGTAAAACGTGCGGAGGACCTTCGGGTCTCTCCGCCCTCAAGTGGGCCCTGGAGGAAGGCACCATCAAGGACACCACCACGGGTCGGCGGGTGGTCATGCTCGGGCCCGCTTACCAGGAAGCGGTCTTCGAGGAGCTGGAGAGGGAGCTCGGAGAGGAGATCCCGCAAACCATCGTGGAGGCCCAGAGGCGCTTCGTGAGATCCGGCTTTTACCGGGTGAAGGAGATAGAGAGCGAGGATCAGTTCCGCAAGCTTCTGGCCCTACGCGGCCTGGGCAACCTACGCACGCTGGCTTTGGAGGGAGACCGGCTGCGGGTCCGCCTGGAAAATGCTGCCCTCCACCTAATGATCGTGGGGTTGCTGCAAGGCTACCTGGAGACCCTCACCGGTCGCGATTCGGCCGCGGAGTGGAATCTTACCCCGGAGGGAGTTCTCGAATTGGAGATCGTCGCCCGTTAAGAATAACGATAAGAAATCTTAAAATAAGACCCACGGTTTCGACACCATTAGATCGTTATTTTGCCCACCTCGTCTCGGTAGGGAACCGCATGTTTAAATCGTCGCCTTAGGTTCCGCGAGGCCGGTTTCCCGACTCACGCGCTCGAAGCGGAGCGCCCGGGAAGGACGGAGACGAAAATCCTCCAGTCGGAGGCGTCGAAGGTACGCAGCAAGAAGAGCGCTCCCAGATAGGAGGCCACGTACACCGGCGCGAGGCCATAGAAGGGAAGGGCGGAGCGCAGGGGGAGGCATACCATTGCAGCCCCCAAGGCGGCCAAAGCCGGCTTCCAGTTCCCCAGAAGGCGGGGATGGATACGCATGTGTCTCCAGGCCAGAAAGAGGGTTAACCCCAGCATGGCCACCTCCGAGATCAGGGTGCTGACCGCAGCGCCCAAAAACCCCATTGCCGGAGCCAACGCCAGGCACAGGACCACGTTCAATCCCGCGCAGGACAGGATGGCCATCATGCTCAGCTTCTGCTTGTAGTGCGCGTTCATGAGATCGATGAGAGGTATGTAGGTGAAGCTGAAAAGCGGGATGGCGGCCAGGACCCAAAGGGCGGATCGGGCGGAGAGGTAGGATTCCCCGTAGATCATTCTTATAAGCTGGGGGGCAAAAAGGGCCATGATCCCGCAGAAGGGCAGGCTGACGCAAGCCAGATATTTGACCACCCTGCGTATGACCTCCCGGTGTCTATGATCGGAGGACCTTCCTATCCTGGAGAGAAACGGAAACACTGCGGTCATACAGGTGGCGGGAACCACGGCCATGGCCCAGATGATGCGGTACGCGGAGCTGAACAGGCCGGCCTGGTGATCGCCCTTGAAGGCGGAGACCAGCACCGTGTCCGTATACCCGAAGAGAAAGGTCACCAGCCCAATGATCCCGAAGGGCAGGGCGCCGGCGATCATCTTCTTCCAGAAGGCCAGGTTCCAGGTAAAGGCGGGCTGGCCCATCCTGCGGGTCAGGATGACGAAGTCCACCCCTAAAGAGACCACCGCCCCCACCATCAGGGCGTAGGAGATACCCACCAACCCGTAGCCCTTGAGCAGTAGGAACGAGCCCACCCCGAAGGTCAAGAGGATATCCACCAGGTCGGAGAGGGCCTGGTACTTCATGACCTCGAAGGCCTGGAAGACGGCATCGAAGAATCGCCTCAGCCCGGTGAACACCACGTAGCTCAGCCCGATGAGAAAAAGAGGAAGACGGGTATCGGTGGACCGGGAGGTTAGGGCTATGACGGCATAGATGATCCCCGCACTGGCTATCCCGGTCAGGAGCCTCAGCACCGTCAGGTCGCCCACGTACCGGGCCACGTTGTCCCGGTTGGCGGCCAGCTCCCTCACCACCAGCTTGGGAAGGCCCATCTCCCCCAGGATGAGCAGGATATAGGCCAGGGAAAGGGCGAAGGAATAGGCGCCGAAGCCCTCCGTTCCCAGCCGGCGGGCTACGAGCACGGTGAAGAGGGGCATGAGCACCGCGCGGAAGGTCCCCCCTCCCATGATCACCAATATGTTCCTGGCTATTCTCTTGGCGTCTTCCAAGTCCTATGTCTCCAGCCTTTGTGCCTCCGTCTGCGGGGGACCTTTAGAAGCGACAGCCTGCTATCGGTCCTAAACGGCGGGGTGATAACCCCCGTTTACCGGATGACGGGACCATCGGTCAAGTATGGTACCCCATCCCGGTGATGTCAATCGGAATTTTTCCCCTATACCTTAGCGGAGCAGGCCTTCACCTTTCGCCTGCCGCGCGGAAGCGGCTGGGGAGAGCGGCATCACCGGTGCCCGTACCCCTCCTCATTCCTCGAGGGTGGAGAGGTCCCCCACCTCCTGACCCAGCTCCCTGGCCTTGAGCAGGCGGCGCATGATCTTGCCGCTGCGCGTCTTGGGTAGGCTGTCCACGAAGGCTATCTCGTCGGGCACGGCGATTACTCCCATGGTGGAGCGAACGTGGTCTCGTAGCCGGTCGGCAAGATAATCACTGCCCTGCACCCCCTGGGTGAGCACCACGAAGGCTTTGATGCGTTCCCCTTTGACCTCGTCCGGCAAGCCGATGGCCGCCGCCTCGGACACCGCCTCGTGGGAGACCAGAGCACTTTCTATCTCCATGGAACCCAGGCGATATCCTGCCTTTTTGATGACATCGTCCACTCTTCCCTGAATCCAGAAATAACCGTCCCCGTCAACGGTGGCCGCGTCCCCGGTAAAATATTTCCCTGGAAAACGATTCCAATAGCTCTCGTATTTATCGCGGTCCCCGTATATGGATCTCATCATGGAGGGCCAGGGGTTGCGCAGCACCAGGTAGCCTCCCTTCCCCGTCGACACCGGGTTTCCCTCCGCATCCACCACCTCGGCCCTCTGTCCCAGGAAGGGGCGCCCTGCGGAGCCGGGTTTGAGCGGCATGGGGATCAGGGGGGTAATCATGTGCATACCGGTCTCCGTCTGCCACCAGGTATCCATGACCGGGCATCGATCACCGAAAGCTTTCCTGTACCACACCCAGGCCTCGGGATTTATGGGTTCCCCCACTGAGCCCAGAAGCCTGACCCGACCCATGGAGAACTTGGCCGGCCAGGCCTCCCCGAAATGCATGAGCGCCCTCACGGCGGTGGGCGCGGTGTAGAGAACGGAGACCCCGTAAGCGTCCACGTTGTAATAGAGACGTGCCGGGTCGGGATAGTCCACGGCGCCCTCGTAGATGAGCTGGGTGGTGCCGTTCAGGAGGGGACCGTAGACGACGTAGGAATGACCGGTTATCCATCCCGGATCCGCGGTGCACCAGTACACGTCCTCGGGCTTGAGGTCCAGGACCAGCTTGGTGGTGGCGTACACCCCCACCATGTACCCCCCATGGACGTGCACCACCCCTTTGGGCCTCCCCGTGGTTCCCGAGGTATAGAGAATGAAGAGTGGATCCTCGGCCTCCATCTCGGCGCAGGGCTGATGGCGTTCGGCAAGGGCCAGCGCCTCATCCATGTAGACGTCCCTCCCGGTGACCATCATCACCCGGTTCCCCGTGCGGCGGACCACGAGTATCCTCTCCACGGAGGGGCAGTAGCGGATGGCTCGGTCCACCACCGCCTTCAGCTCCACCACGTTCCCGCGATAGAAGTAACCGTCGGCCGTGATGACCAGCTTGGCCTCCGCGTCCTGTATCCTCTCCGCCAGCGCTTTCTCGCTCAGGCCGGAATAGATAAGGGTGTGAACGGCACCGATGCGCGCCGCGGCCAGCATGGACACCATCTGTTCCGGGATGCGCGGGAGGTAGACGGCCACGCGGTCTCCTTTCTTCACCCCCATACGCACTAGCGCGCTCGCCATCCGATTCACCTCGTCGTAAAGGCGCGAGTAGGAATATATCCGCCTTGCTCCGTTCTCGCCTTCCCAGTAAAAGGCCACCTTGTTGCGCACGGGAGTGTCCATGTAGCGATCCAGGCAGTTGTAGACGATGTTGCACCTCGCCCCCTCGAACCACCGGGCGTCCGGGCATTCCCAGCGGAGCACGTTATCCCAGGGACGGAACCAATGGAGGCGGGAGGCCATGTCTTCCCAGAACTCCTCGAAATTATCTGATGCCCAAACATAGAGTTCCTCGATGTCGCGCATACCCTTTTCCCGTATATACGCGGTTATGTTGGACGCCGCCACTTCCTCCGGTCGTGGCGTGAAGATCCTCTCCTCCTTGAGCACGCGGTCCGTAGTCTCCCAGCCCATCTCGGACATGTTCGCCCTCCTTGTCGCCAAGCCGTTCTCGACTTGCCACTCCCTGCCTGTCCTCGGCACGCATATGCTGCGGCATGCACGCACATGCTCCGACGATAATTATTATCGGCGACCGGTCGGCGGTTGAAACGGCGGGTACCACCGCCCGCAGGGGATGAGAGGTCCCCACCTTACCAACAGAAAGGAACGAACAGTGCTGCAAGGTTAAAGCCGCCCTTAAACTCCCTTATTCGTTTTTCCTGCGAGATCGACGCTTCAGAGTAAGCGGCGCCCGACCAGGGAAGCAACGCGCAAGCAGAACATGGGTGCCAGGCGCTTCATGCCGTAAAGGAGGTAAGCCTCTTTTCCCAGGAGGACAAGGAATTTCCCGGCGGCTACCGCTTCCACTATTTTCCTGCCGGCGACCTCGGGGTCCATGCCCCTTTCCCGAAGCATGGCCGCGTAGCGCTCCTCGTTAACCTTCTGTTTTTCCGTGCGGTAGTGATTGCGGCTGCGGAAACCTATGTCCGTGCTGATGGCCCCGGGACAGACCACGGTCACCCCCACCCCGTGATTGCGAGCCTCCGCCCAGAGCATCTCCGAGAGGCCCATGACGCCGAACTTGGTCACCGTGTAGGCCACGTGGAGAGGGAGGGCGGCGAAACCGGACACGGAGGCGATGTTCACGATGTGGCCCTCGCCGCGTTGGACCATATGAGGGAGGAAAAAGCGGCACCCGTAGATCTCCCCCATGAGGTTCACGCCCACGATCCACTCTATGTCCTCGACGGGGATAACGTCCAGCTCTCCGGAAACGGCCACTCCGGCGTTGTTCACCAGGATGTCCACCCCTTGCGTTCCGGAAGTCAATCTCTTGGCAAGATCTTCCATGAGTTTACGGTCGGAGACGTCCACCGTTTCCGTCGCGCACTTCACGCCCTGGGATTCCACCGCGCCGCGGACCCTTTCCAGTCCTTGTGCATCGATGTCCACAGCCACCAGGTCGCATCCCGCCCGGGCCAAGGCCAGGGCTATACCCCTTCCCAGGCCGGAGGCGGCTCCAGTGACCACGGCCCTCCTTCCCCGGAACCACTCCATACTTTTACGGCCCGGCAAATTCCCCTTTTCGCCCATCGTTCCCTCCCTTTCTCGGGGTATTTAAGCCAAAGGGTCCCTTTTCCTACTGGATGAGGCCCTTGCGCGCCATCCACAGGAGGAGACGCCGTCCCAGGTCGTCGCGGTTGAAGAAGGCCAGGGTACCGTGATATAAGCCGGGCCGCATGCGCTTCAGGGCCCAGAAGAACCGGCCGGAAGGTTGGGGGATGACGTAGAGCTTCCTCCTCTCCACCGCCCGCAAGACGGCCTCCGCCACCTGATCCGCCGTCATCCTGGCGTGATCGAAAGAGGTATGGGCGAACTCCCTCTCGAAATCGTCTGTGCAGCGCAGGGTCTCCAGCAGGCGGGTCTTGAAGAACATGGGGCAGACTACGGTGACCCCGATGCGGTAAGGGGCCAGCTCGCTCCGGAGGGTCTCGGAAAGGGCGATGACCGCCGCCTTGGTGACGTTGTAGGGTGCCATCTCCGGGAGGGCGAGAAGTCCGGCCGCCGAGGCCACGTTCACGATCCATCCCCCTCCTTGAGCCTTCATGCGGGGGATGAAGAAGTGGCACCCGTAGAGCATTCCCCAAAAGTTGATCCCCAATATCCACTCCCAGTCCTCCAGCGGTGCCTGGCCCACGAAACCGGCAGCGGCCACCCCGGCGTTGTTCACCAGGACGTCCACCCCTCCCCAGGAGGTGAAGAAATGGGCGGCCATGGCTTCCACTTCCTCCGGTCGGCTCACGTCGAGAAGGTAGAACTCGCCGTCACCGCCTCTTTCTCTAACGGTCTTCAGGGTCTCCTCCGCCCGATCGACGTCTACGTCCGCCGCGCCGATGCGGCATCCCCTCGCGGCCAGGGCCAGCGAAAGCGCTCTGCCCAGCCCGGAACCAGCCCCGGTTATCACCACCCTCTTGCCCGCCAGCCTATACATCATCCACCCCCTTAACTCTCACATCTTCGAGCGAAGGGCCGCTCTTTTTGCCCTCTCCTCGTTCTTTAATGAAGTCGAGGTCAATGCCGAAGCCGATGCTTTCCTGTTTCTCGCCCGCCTTTTACCTCTCCTCCATACCGATTTCGGCGTTCCGCGCCGCTCGAAATTCTCCGGGTTCTTCCTGCCACTAAGGCTCCACCCGAAAAAGAATCCTCGTTACGCCGCCTTTACCGTCAAGTTTCGTAGAGCCTCTCGAAGACCTGGCCCTTGTAGGTGGAGCGCTCCAGCTCGCCGGGCTCGGCCCAGACGATCTCCGGGGTGAACTTGGCTTTGACGTGGAAAGCCTCCTTCATCTCCGCCTCCAGCTCGGGGAGCTTTTCCACGGGGAAATCCTCGCCTCGTTCGATCTTCACCTTCAGGGGAGGCACCACGCGGGGTGGCCTCTCGGTGAGCACGATGCGGAACTGCCCGGTGACCCGGGGGACGAAGGAGGAAACCACGCCCTCCACCATGGAGGGATAGACTATGACCCCTTTCACCTTGAGCATGTCGTCGGTGCGTCCCACCACCTTGTAGCGGAAGCCGGTGCGGCCGCAGGGACAGGGAGAGACGAAGACCTGGTGTACGTCCCCCAGGCTGGTGCGCAGCCAGGCCATTCCCTCCCCCTCCATGACGGTGAAGATGGCCTCCCCTTCCGCCCCGTCCTCCAGCGGTATGGGCTCCTTGGTCTCCGGGTCCACCAGCTCATAATAGGCCAGGTCGTCGGCCGTCCAGTGCATCCCTTGGTACTCCTCGTGGTCGCAGGAGAAGCCAAACCCCGCCCCGGCGTCGAAGACGCGGCACCCGTAGGCCGACTCCAGTCTCTCCCGCACCTCGGGGATGCCGGCTCCGGGTTCCCCGCCGCACATGAGCATGCGGAACCCCAGGTCCTTCGGGTCCCGGCCCTGCTCCCGGCACTTCTCGATGAGGTACTCGGCCAGGGAGGGGGTCCCGGAGTAGACCGTCCCCCGGAACAGGGTCTGCATGAGCAGGATGCGATCGGTCCCCGCCTCGGCGCCCACGGGTATGGCCATGGCCCCCAATTTGTGCATGCCCATCATGGTGGGAATGCCGGCGATGACCATGGACAAGGCAAAGCAGAAGAGCACCCGATCGTGGGAGCGCACGCCTGCCCGCCAGGCCCCCCTCACCATGGCCTCGCCCCACACGTCCTCCATGTCGTGGCGGGTCATGGGGTAGGGGGTAGGCACGCCGGTGGTTCCGGTGGTGGTGGCCATGATGTTTAGGTCGTCGACGGACACGGGGATGATCTGGTCGATGACCTTGAGGATATCCCCACCGAACTCCACCACCATGGCCCGCAACCTCTCCTTGTCGAAGAGGGGCACGGCTCTCGCGAAGTCCTCGAAGCTATTTATCTTCTCCGGCTTTAAACCCAACTCGTCGAACTGCCTGGTGTAGAAGGGAGCGTTGTCGTAGAGTCGCTGCAGAAGTTTTTTGAGCTTGGCCAGCTGTATCTCCCGCATCTGCGGGGTGTTTAAGATGGGCTCCATCTCCATGTTCCAGTAAGGCCGCTCTTTTTCCATTTTCCGCCTCCAATTCCACTCGTCCCCTGTTGAAGGGGAGGGGATTTCACACCCCTGATCACGGCCTCGTTTCTATACCCTTTGGGGTATCAAATTTCAAGACCTGACCCCTTAAAAATTCCTGGGGGGGACCATCTCCGCTCGGTGGAGCGCCTTGTAGAAGCCGCCGAAGTCGTAACCTTGTTCCGCCCGGATGGCCCCCCGCTTGCAGATGGCGGCGCAGGCGTTGCAGGACATGCAGTCGGGCACCGCCTTGTCGACCATGTAGGCCTTGCGATCCCTGCCCACCCCGGCCACGTAAAGGCAGGCCCCGGGGCAGACGAGGGCGCAGTTCCCGCACCCGTTGCATTTCTCGTGCTCGATTACCACCCGGCCCGCCCGGCAGGTCTTCGGGTCGTTGTAGGTGGGGATGGTCATCCTCTCCTTGAGCGTGAGGTAAGCCATGCCCGCATCCCTCCTCAAAAAACGGACCTCTTCCGGCCGCCTTCCCACCAGTCGATCTCGTGCAGCTCGCGGGCCACCATGCCGTCGGGCTCTCCCACCGGATACCCCAGAGCGATGGCCTCGATGAACCGGTAAGGCCAGGTGGCGCCCAGCTTTTTCTTCCATTTGCTCCCGAACTTGAGGAGCTCCACGAACCCCACCCAGCAGGTCCCCAACCCCAGGGAGTGCGCCGCCAGGACCATGTTCTGACCGCAGATGCCGATGTCCACCTGAGGCTTGGAGACCCCCCGCACGTCCTCCAGGATGAAGATAACCGTGGGAGCCCCGTGGAACAGCTTGAGCTTGCCGTCGGCGATGAGGCGTATGGCTCCGAAGGGTATGGGGTGCAGCTTGTTGGGCATGAGCCGGATGTAGATCTGGGAGAGGACCCAAGACAGCCTCCCCAGGGGGCTGCTCTCCCAGTCCAGCATGAATTTCAGGATTTGGCATCGCCATCTAACATATTTTTCCATTTCATCCAGCATGTCCCGGTCGCGGACTACCACGAACCTCCAGGGCTGGGCGTTTCCCGCCGAAGGGGCGAACCGACCGGCTTCCAGGATGCGGCGCACCAGCTTCTCCGGGACCTGCTCGTCCCGGTACTTGCGCACGCTGCGCCTCTCCAAGATGACCCTCTCTACCGGGTTCCAGTCCATGCCCTCGCGCCAGACGTACATCTCGCCGAACGCGGCTTCCTTCCCGTGTTTCTTCTCCGTCAACGTCTCCACCATTAATCCCCCCCTCAATCCATGTCCCGTAGCCGGGCGTGGGCCGAGCGCGGCTTTCCCTAAAGGACACGCGCTCATGCCATGCCTCCACCGCTTTACCTTCCCGCCCCGTCAGTCGCCGGGTGCCGAAGCGAAGACCCGGCCCGTACCGAGGCGATATCCGCCCCTTCATTTCCTCGCTCCGTCCGCGATGAATGCCGTGGCCCTTCGCAGGCAGACCGGTTGTGCCTTCTCAATCCTCGAAGACCCGGGCCTCGGGAGCCGCCGGAGAGACGAGGCACTTGAAGAGGTTCAGTCGATTGAGCTGGTTGGTCCCCTCGTAGATCTGCAGGAGCTTGGCGTCGCGCAGGCACTTCTCCGCCCGTCGATCGTGACGCAGGCCCGCCTGGCCCATGAGCTCCAAGGCCAGCTGGCAGTTCCTCACCCCCAGGTCGGTGCCCGCCACCTTGGCCAGGGAGGCCCATCCCGACGCACGCCTCGCCTCCTCGTCGCTCTGTCCGTCCATGACCAGTTTACGGAAGACTTTGGTCACCGCCTCCTTGGCGTTGACCGCCGGCATCAGGCGGTCCATGACCCGGTTCGGTGCGTAGCGATGATAATAATAGAGCGGTTTGAAGCCGAGCAGGCGAGCCATCCCGTACATGCTGTTGGAATAATTGGCCTCCATGTAGGAAAGCCTGGCCAAGGCGGCGTTCTTGTACATCTCCGCCAAGAGACATTGGGCCCACTCGTGGTTGACGAGGAGGCGCCCCTCCACTTCCGTCTCCCTGGCGAACTGCAGGGCCAGCTCGAAGGCCCCCCGGGCCACGCCCGCACCCATGGCCCCCACCCCGGGCCGGGTGGCGGAAACGACGAAATCTATGAGCTGCATCCCCGCCTCCCTGGGGCTCCTCCTCATCCCCATATCCCGCGCTTGAGAGGCGGAGACGAGCACGTATTCGTCGGGTATGAAACAGTCCTCGAAGACCAGCTCGCTGGCCGGGCAGCCCTTCTGCCCCATCTTCTTCTCCATGCGACCGAAGGAGAAACCGGGTATCCCGTTTTTCACCGCTAAGGCGATCATGGTCTCGTCCGGATGTTCCAAATCCTCATAGGCTACCAAAATATGCCAGGTAGATAAGTGCCCGTTGGAGATGAATATCTTGCGCCCGTTGACCACGTAGCCTCCCTCCACCCTGCGCGCCTGACAGCGAACCTTGGCCCGGGCCAGGAGCTCCACCTCCTCGGCGTCCGTACCCGCCTCCGGCTCGGTCACCGCTCCCGAGACCAGGCAGGGCTTCCCGTTCCTCTCCCCTTCCACCACCTCCCGGCTGATCAGATCTATGAGCCGGATGTTCCAGGTAGCCGCCAGTATGGAGTAACCGAAATAGTGCACCCCGATGAGGTTGGTGATGGCCAGGCACTCCGAGGCCAGTTCCTCCACGAAGGGGGAAATGCTGGTCAAGCTCCAACCCTTGCCCCCGAAGAGCTTGGGGATCCACATGGTGAAGAAACCCCAGCGGTTGGCCTCCTCCACCAGTTCCCAGGGGAGGTGGGTGGGGTCCTCCTGCATCTTGCGGTCCAAATCCAGGGAGTAGGAGTGCGCCACGGCACGGTTGAAACGCCGTGCCATAGCCACCGCCTGACGACATTCCTCCACCACCCCTATGGGCATCCTCTCCAGGGCCGTCAGGCTGTGCATGGTGTCCGTGAAGTCCGGGAACTCCCGGAGGAGCTCCGAGGATTCGCCCTTTCTCCACATCCCTCTCACCCCCTAAAGACCCACGGTTTTTCCCCGTCCACCACGCGCCGGATGAAGCGTAGCTTCCGCAGCGGGGCCATCCCCAGGAGAGCCTGCAGCTGCTTGGCGTCGCGGAAGCGCTTCTCCTGCCCGTAATCCTGCATGTACCCGTTGCCGCCCAGTAGTTGTATCCCGTCGCAGGCAACCTCGGCTGCCGCCTCCTGGACCTGCAGGGCGGCGGCTCGGGAGGCCAGCTCCCATCCCGCTCTTCGGGAATCCGCGGCCTCGGCCGCCTCGCGAACCATCATCTCCGCAGCCTTAGTCCGCACGGCCATGGAGGAGAGGATCATGCGCACCTCCGACCAGTTGACGATCTCCCTTCCTCCCTGCATCCTCTGGCGCGCGTAATCCAGCGCCGTCTCGAAGGAGCCCTTCATCACCCCACAGGAAGCGGCGGCCGCCGCGACGCTCAAGCGGTCCACGGCGGCCTCGAAATATCCCTCCCCCTTGCCCTCCTCCCCGACCAGCTCACCAGGAGCCTCGTCGAGATGCAGGTCCACCGCCGGGCAGGCATGCAGTCCCAGGCTGAGCACGGGCTCGCCCGCCAGCACTCCCGAGCTTCCCAGGTCCACCAGGAAGAGGGACCAGCCCTCACCTGCCGAGCGGGCGGGCAGGAGGGCTTTCCCGGCCAGGTTTCCCAAGACCACGTATTCCGCTTTTCCGGAGAGCCGGTAGGCGCCGCCGTCCCTGCGGGCCTCCAGGGAGAGGGTCGTGTCGGAGGGGTTGTGGAAGGACGGGAAGGCCGGTAGGGTTTCCCGGAGGGAAGCCCCGCCGGCGCAGATCTTCTTCCATATCTCCTCCGCCCCGGCCAGCCGCAAGAGCTCCTGGGTCAGGGCCACGGTGAATATCGCCCCTCCCAGGCTGGCGTCCTCCCTACAGACCTCCTCGAGCACCAGGCAAAGAGCCTGGACGGGCTCAGTGGCGCCCCCCGACTCCTCCGGGGAAAGGATGGTAAAAAATCCTACTTCAAACGCCTTGGACAGGACTTCCTCGAAGAGAGGCGCGAACGGATAGCGGTCCCGTTCCTCCCTCCCCTCCACGAGTTCCTTGAGGGCGAAGTCCCTGGCCATATCGTCCAGAAGCCTCAACTCCTCGCTCAAGCCGAGCAACGCCATCACCCCTTTCCTCTTCGGAACGGACGATCGAATCCCGAAACGTCATGACGACGGCCTACGGATACGACCACAGGCCAATAGCCGGAACCGTCCGGCGTCGGGCAGGGGTCGCCCTTACAAAACCTCGTTAACACGGCGCTTACTAACCGATCCGCCGCCATCCCGCCGTCTTTCCACCCTGGTCATCCGCATCCGCCCTCGCCTTTCCCTTCCCCGCCGACGGGCATAACCCGAAGCCGTCCGCTGCGAGTGTCGGGTTACGCGAGTAGGTCGTCAAGCCCCCTTCCTCTTTCAGGAAATCGGCACGCAGCCCTTTGCCTATCCTCGCGCTAATTCCCACTAGGGAAGATAGGAAAAACGTCTCGCTCCTCGACGGCTCCCCTAGCGGTATCCGTCTTTTCCGGCCATCTAAACTTTTTCCAGAATATGGATGCACATGGCCGCTTCTCCCAGCCCGATGAAACCGCCGCCGTTCTCCGCCAGGGCGATGCGCGCCCCTTCCACCTGGCGGGGACCGGCCTCTCCCCGTAGCTGCAGGACCAGCTCGTATATCTGGGCTATCCCCGAGGCCCCGATGGGATGTCCCCGGCACTCCAGACCACCGCTGGTGTTCACCGGGAGCCTCCCCCCGATCTCGGTGGCGCCGCTTTCGGCGAAGGGTCCTCCTTCTCCCTCGGGGCAGAACCCCAGTTCCTCGTACTGCATGAGTTCCCCGAAGGCGGTGGCGTCGTGCACCTCGGCCACGTCCACGTCCTCCGGCCCTAATCCGGCCTTATCATAGGCCTCCCGGCTCAAACGGCGGCCGATGGACTCCAACCCCGAGCCGGGGAGGGAGCCCGAGGCCAAAACGGAGGCTCGGACGCGCACCGCCCGGGCTTGGGGGTACTTCCGGAGAGCCCTTTCCGAGCCGAGGAGGGCCGCCGCCGCCCCGTCGCCGATGGGAGCGCACATGGAACGGGTGAGGGGGTAGGCCACCAGGACGTCCTCCAGGACCTCCTCCACGGTCATGTCCCTCTGGTACTGCGCCAAGGGGTTGAGGGAGCCGTGACGGTGATTTTTGGCGGCGATGACCGCTAGCTGCCTCTGGGTGGTCCCGTATCTTTGCATGTGGGCGCGCGCCCCCATGGCATAGACGTCCATGAAGCCGGAATGGCCTCCTCTCTTCTCCTTGCCCTCCGCCCCCACTTCCCGGGCTTTGCGGGCGGCGTCAGCCTGGAAAACCTCGATGACCTTGCGGGCGAACTCCACGTCCATCCCGGAGAGGAAACCCTCGAACATCTTGGCCTTGTCCTCCGGGAACCAGGTCTTCTCTGCACCCACCGCCAGCACCAGGTCGAACTCTTCCGCCTTGACGCTCAACCAGGCCTCGCGCAGGGCGGTGGAGCCCCCGGCACAGGCGTTCTCCACGTTGACGATGGGTATGCCCTGGAGGCCCAAGGGCGCCAAGGCCACCTGCCCGCGGATGCAGTGCTGCCCGGTGTTCATCCCCCACCCCGAGTTGGAGAACCAGGCCGCTTGGATGTCTTTTCCATCCACCGGCAGGTCCTCGAAGAGGGCCTGCAGGGCCTCGGCGGTCAGTTGCTTGACGCTCTTCTCCGCGTACTTGCCGAAGCGGGTCATGCCCACGCCCAGGATGTAAACGTCTCCCATCTCGCCTCCTTTTCCTCCGAGCCGAAAAGCGGGCGGCGAGCGCCCCTTGGTCACTTCCCGGCCGGCCTGGCATCGTAAGTGTCCGGGGTCACCCCCAGCCTTTCCAAGTCCTTCTTGATCACCCGGTGGGTCTCCGTTTTGGGAAGTTCTTCCACCACCCGCCAGTAGCGCGGGATGGCGAACTTGGCCAGCTTGTCGGAGAGGAATTCGGGCAGGGAAGCAGGATCCAGCGTCTTGCCCTCCACCGGGACCAAGGTGGCCATGATCTCGTCCTCGGCCAACTCGGAGGGGACGGCGTAAACCGCGCATTCCAAGACGTCGGGGTGTTTGAGGATAGCCTGCTCCACCTCGTAGGCGGAGACGTTCTCCCCTTTGACGCGCATGGATTCCGTATTGCGCCCCAGGAAATAGATGTAGCCTTCCTCGTCCGCATAGACCAGATCCCCAGTATAGAGCCACCCGTCCCTCACCTTGTCGCTGGTGGCCTCGGGGTTCTTGTAGTACTCCACCGCGCCCTTGCGTTCCCCCACATAGCAGATGAGCTCGCCGGGAGTACCGGGGGGCACGTCCTCGCCCCTACCGTCGACGATACGGCACCTGGCGTTCAGGGGCTTGCCCATAGACCCCACGGGGGCGGTCCCGAAGTTGGTGATCACCACACCCCCGCCGTCCACCGCCCCGTAGCCCTCGAAGATCTTGACGCCGAAACGCCTCTCGAAATCCTCCCACATGTCCGCCGGGCAACCGGCGGAGAGGACGAAGCGCACCCGGTGGTCCCTGTCGGAGGGTTTAGGAGGCTGTTTCATGAGGATGGGCATGACCGCGCCGAGACCGTTGAAGGTGGTGGCGCCGTGCCTGCGCACTTCCTCCCAGAAGCGGCTGGCGCTGAACCTCACCCCCAGGGCCACCTGCGCCCCGCAGTGCATGGCCGGGGTAACGGTGAGGAAGAGGGCGTTGGCGTGGAACAGAGGATAGCAAGTGTAGGCCACGTCTTTCCGGCCGGTGAGCAGGCGGCCGATGACGGAGATGGCCTTGACGTTGGTGTTCTTGTAACGGTAGACCACGCCCTTGGGAAGTCCCGTAGTCCCCGAGGTGTACATTATCACGCACAGGTCATCCGGGTTATAGGTCACCGCCGGTTGGGAGGGATCGGAGCCCGGCCCATAGGCTCGGTCGAGGTCCTCCAAACCCTCGGATAAACGGAAATCCGAAGGAGCCCCTTCTCGGTTGACGATGACCTTCCTCACCTTCTCCAAGCGATCCGCCACGGCCAGGTAATAGGGGAGTAGATCATGGTCCACTATAACCATGGAGGCGTCGGAATTGTCCAGGACGTAGGCCAGCTGATCCCCCCGCAGGGCCACGTTCACCGGGACGGCGTACATGCCCAGTTTCTCCAGCCCGAAGAAGACGTCCAGCCAACGAGGGGAGTTCTTCATGACGATGGCCAATCCCACCCCGGGACCGCCCCCCAGCTGTTGGAGAAAATTGGCAACCCGGTTGGCGTTGAGGTTCGTCTCCCGGTAGGTGAAGACCCGGTCCTGGAAGCGGAGGAAAGGCCGGTCGCCGTACCTCTCCGCCTTTTCCTCCAGGAGCTCGGCGTGGGACATGTCCCGAGCCAGGGAAAGGCCCCTCGCCTCCCGGATGCTGCGGAGGTTCTCGCGCAGCGTACCCCGGCGGTATTCGTCGGCCAGGAAGAGCGCCAGGGAGCGGGCCAGACGCCAGGCCAGCCATGCCCGGCGAAGGTACATCCGCCTTTCCTCGGGAGTCATGCCATCACCCCTTTCCCATTCCTCGAGCGGACGATCAAGAAAACATGGGGGCCATGTACTTGTCCATGAAATGCGGGTCGTTCACCGCCTCCTCATCCATCTCGGCCATGAGGATGAGGGTGAAATACCCGCCCACGAAGAACCATGCCCCTATCTTGGGGTCGATGGTTTCCCGGAGCTCTCCTCTTTTTTGCGCCTCCTTGATCACCTCCTCCACCGCCATGCGATTCACGGTGAGGAATCCTTCCAGCTCCCTCAAGAAGTCCTCGTCGTAGCTGTTGTTGAGGACGAAAGCCAGGAACTTGCGCATGGTGGGGTTCTCCCGGATGAAATCCAGGTAGCTCTGGCCCACCCTCTTGAGGGACTCGAGGGGCTGGTCCCTGTACTCACGGTAAACGGCACGATAACGCTGCAGGAGCTGGTCCTCGATATACCGGCAGCAAGCGAGGAAGAGCTCCTTCTTGCTGGGGAAATACTTGTAAATGGTCCCCTCCGCCACCCCCGCCTCACGGGCCAGCATGGCCGTGGTGGCTTTCTCGTAGTTGGTTCGCGAAAAGACCTTTATGCAGGCCAGGATTATCCGGGTGCGACGGTCGTCCCTCTCTCCATGACGTGATGGTTTACCACGGTTCCCGACCTCCACCGCTCGGGCCTCTTGCCCTTCAACCGGTGGTTCCCCGCCTCTCCCAGCCGATGCCATCCTTCACCCGCGGTATTCCGCCGCTGCCCCTTATAATGAGTGAGCACTCACTCACAACCGACCTTAACTTTATAATCCAAAACCCCCAGACTGTCAATCTCCTTGAGGAAGAGGCGTGGAAGCCTCCTCACGGATTCGAGAACTCGGGAAGCCTCGAATCTCCCCCACCGCTTCTCCGCCGGGGGGAGGAAAGGGAAGGCCGCTAAACTTCGCGCGCCACGTCCCGAACCCGTAAGGAAGCGGCACCTTCACGGTCACAGAGCCGGCTCGTCCTCCCTTGGAGAAGGAGGTACGGACCGCCCATGGATATAATAGCCTGAAGGACAGGGGAAAAAGCGCTGCCGAGGGCTTCATGCGTAGCGCGGCCTTCATTTGCCTTTCCTTGGACAGGCCCGGGAGCATGAACAAAGGATCCGCACGCGGGAAACGGAGGAGGAGATGAACAGGGAAGAGGCGCTGGTCCTACTGCACGAGAACCTACGCGCGGATAACCTGCGCAAGCACTGCTACGCCACCGAGGCGGTGATGCGCCGGCTGGCCTTGGCCAGAGGGGAGGACGAGGAGCTTTGGGGATTGGCCGGACTGCTGCACGACATAGACCTGGAAAAATGCGGTAATGATATGACCGTGCACGGCGAGCTGGCCGCGATACTTCTGGCGGAAAAGGGCGCCGACCCGGAGATGGTGCAGGCGGTGCGTATGCACAACGCCGAGGGCCTAGGGCTGGGAGAGCGGACCACGGTCTTCCAACACGCCTTGGCCGCGGCGGAGACGGTGACCGGGCTCATAGTGGCCGCCGCCCTGGTCCTGCCGAGCAAAAAGCTCTCCGAGGTCAAAGTGAGATCCCTACGCAAGCGGATGAAGGAAAAGGCCTTCGCCCGGGGAGCCCGTCGGGAAGTGATCATGGAGTGCGAGCAAGCCGGGTTCGAGCTGGACGAGTTCCTGTCCTTGGCCCTGGAAGCGATGCAGGGTATATCCGACCGGCTCGGATTGTGAAGCGTGGAGCCAAGCCCCCCGAACTTTCTCGCATGAAGTGGAGGGTAACGAGGGCGGCCTTTCTCGGCGGACATCCGACAACAGACTCTGAGGGTTACCGGGCAGCCGGCTCGAGAACGACCTTTCCTCGAGGAGACCGGCGACCGCATGGAGGCCAAAAGCGCTTAGGGCTCGCCTCTTTCCAGCAGGACCACGGCCACGGCGGCTATGCCCTCACCCCTCCCGGTGAATCCCATCCCCTCCGTGGTCGTGGCCTTGATGCCTATCTTGTCCGGGGTGAGGCGAAGGATGGGTGAGAGTCGGGTCCTCATCTCCGGTATGTGGGGTGCGATGCGGGGTTCCTGGGCCACGATCACGCAGTCCGTGTTGACCAACCGGTACCCGCGCTCCGCGAGGATGCCCATGACTTCCTCCAGGAGAACCAGGCTGGAAATACCCTGGTAAGTGGGGTCGGTGTCCGGGAACTTGAAGCCTATGTCCCTCTCCCCGCAGGCGCCGAGTAGGGCGTCCATGATGGCATGCACCAGCACGTCCGCGTCGGAGTGACCGGCCAGGCCCCGAGCATGAGGGAGCTCGACCCCCCCGAGGACCAACCTCCTCCCCTCCTCGAAAGCGTGAGCGTCAAATCCCAGGCCCACCCGGTGCGGCAACCCTCAGCCCCCCTTTTTCCAGTAGCGCCTCGGCCAGGATAAGATCGGTGGAATAGGTGATCTTGATGTTGGTGATCTCTCCCTCCACCACGCGAACCCGGTAACGGTATCGTTCCAGCAGGGCGGCGTCGTCAGTGGCCCATACCCCCTCCCGGAAAGCCTTTTCGTGCACGTCGAGGAGGGCGAAGGCCCGGAAGCACTGGGGAGTCTGCACAGACCACAGGCGCCTCCTTTCCGGCGTTCTCACCACCCAACCACCCTCCACTTCCTTGATGGTCTCGACCGCCGGAACGGCGGTGATCACCCCCTCGCATTCCGCGTCGCGGACGGCCTTCAAGGTCCGACGGAAAAGCTCGGGGGTGGCCAGGGGACGGGCGCCGTCGTGCACCAGGATCAGCTCCGGGTCGCCGCGGAGCGAACGGAGGGCTTTGAACACCGACTCCTGGCGGTATTCGCCGCCGGGCACCACGGCGACGACCTTGTTCATCCCGTAGGCGGAGACTATCTCCTTCTCCGCCCGAACGATCTCGTCGGGGTTGACCACCAAGATTATCTCCCCTATATCCTCCACGGCCTCCAGGTTCAGCAAGGAGCGGGCCAGTACCGGGATACCGGCCAAAAGGCGGAATTGTTTTCCCTCCGGCAGTCCGACCCTCTCCCCGCGGCCCGCGCCGGCAACGATGGCGGAAACGGATACTTTCAACTCCTCCCCTCCCTGACGGTTGCGAATATCATCCTCCCCGCCGGTGTCTGCAATGTACTGGTAACCGTGGTGTGCACTTCCTTGCCGATGAATTTCTTACCCCCCTCCACCACCACCATGGTACCGTCGTCCAGGTAGCCGACTCCCTGCCCCGGTTCCTTGCCCTCGCGTATGAGGGCGACGGTGAGGGACTCGCCCGGAAGCACCACCGGTTTCAGGGAATTGGCCAGTTCATTGACGTTCAAAACCCTGACCCCCTGTAGCTCGGCGATCTTGTTGAGATTGAAATCGGTGGTCAGGACGGCGGCGTTTTGCGCCTTGGCTAGGGCCACCAGCTTGGAATCCACCCCGGCCAGTTCGGGAAAATCCTGCTCCTCGATGCGCACTTCCACCCTCTCCTGCCTTTGCAGGGCATTGAGGATTTCCAGCCCCCGTCGGCCCCGGTTGCGCTTCAGGGGATCGTCGGAATCGGCGATGGCCTGCAGTTCCCGCAGGACGAAGCGAGGCACCACCAATTCGCCCTCCAGGAAACCCGTTAAGCAGATATCGGCGATCCTCCCGTCAACTATCACACTGGTATCAAGTATGCGGACCTGCCCGGGTCTCTCCTTGGTTTCCCTGGGTAAGGAAACCTTGCTCGGCCGGAAGAACCCGAGCAGGTCGTCCTTTTTCTGGACGGCGACAATATAACCTATCACGCCGCACACGGCGTAGAGGATGAGCGCGAAAATCCATCCGGGATAGGATCTGAAGAGGATCATGGAGGGCAGAAAAGCTATGAGAAACCCGGCGATGATCCCCAGGGTGCCCATAAGCAGGTCCGTGCCGGGGATGTCCTGGATGGCCACCTCGAAGCGGTTAAGCAACTTGGCCGTATATCTCCCAGCGGCTCCTCCGATGACGAAACCCAGCCCCACACAGACGATAAAGGAAACTATGAAGCCTATGATGGAATAAGTTGGGTCCAGGTTCTGCAGATAAGAGTGCCGCATCAGGTCCCCGAGCTCGTAGCCCCCTATCCCTCCGACGAACATGAATATAAGTCGGACGATCAGGACTACCATTAATCCCGTCTACACCCTTCCGGGCTAGGCAACCCTCCTTTCCTTCCTGCGGTCGAGCGACGTCTCGATTTTCCCTTCCCCGCCGAACGATGAAGATGATTGTAGGGCGGGAATCGGATTATGATGAGAACAACATATATGACACCCAAGAAGAGGTCAAGAAGGCGAGGTGAATACGTCCTGTATCATACGCAGGGCTTCGTCCACCTCCACCTCCACCGCATACATCAGCTCGCTGGCCAATATCTCCCTCGCCTGGTTGAGCATGCGCTTTTCCCCGGACGAAAGCCCCTTCTCCATGTCCCTTACGGTCAGGTTGCGCACCACTTCGGCTACCTGGAAGATATCGCCACTGCGGAGCTTATCCCTGTTCTTCTTATAGCGGTGGTTCCAATTGCTGGGCATGGGGGTGCACTCCGCGCTGAGCACCTCAAAGACCTTGTTGACATCTTCCTTGCTTATAACCCGGCGCAGACCCACCTCCTCGGTGTTGTCCGCCGGGACCATCACCTTGAGGTTCCCCTGGCACATGCGGAGAACGAAATAGGTCTTCGTCTCGCCCTCTATCTCCGTCTCCGATATGCTTTCTATGACCCCCGCCCCGTGCTGAGGATAGACAACCACATCTCCGACACGAAACATCCTCCTCACCCCTCCAGACTTTCAGGCTACCAGCCGTTTTCCAGCGCGGACAACCTCGTGGAAACGGGTGGTTCTTGTGAGGTCTGGACTCATAAATTCATGACTTTCCCTAACATGCGCTGCATCTATAAGTACAACCTGTGTCCCGCCTAAAACGTTTATCCATACG
This sequence comes from Candidatus Solincola quzhuomuensis, assembly GCA_015711855.1. Taxonomy (GTDB): domain Bacteria; phylum Actinomycetota; class Geothermincolia; order Geothermincolales; family RBG-13-55-18; genus Solincola_A; species Solincola_A quzhuomuensis. The sequence continues at coordinate 58,138 of JACVJF010000003.1, forward strand.
AGCGCTCAGGTAAGGCTGAAAACGCCGAGTGTCCGGATGCGATCGTTCTCCCTTTCCAGAACGCTCTTGAAATCGAGGTCCAGCAGGCAACATATAGCCGCCAAGTAAAAGAGCGCGTTTCCCAGCTCCGTCTCGATTACATCCGCACAATTAGGGCATAGCTTCCCTTCTATGTGGCTCTTCACGTAATTGGCTACCTGGGAAAAACTGACGTCAGCGGGAAGCTCCTGCTTGCTGGCTTCTATGCGCAGACATCCGCAGCTGGTCACCGTTTTTGCCAACGCCCGATTTACTCTGGTTGCGGCATCCTGCAACTTGGTCATGACATCAAGGATGCTTCGATTGCGTACCAGATACTCCGAAACCGTCTTCTGGAACTCCGCGCAATCCGCTTCCCTCATCTCATGACCTCCGTCATTAATCAAATTAATTATAGACGGGCCTTTTCGCGGGTGTCAAACGAATGAGATACCATATATTACCATTCAATTCTTATGGCTTCGCAGCTCGTTACAGAAGACGCTCCTCGGGGTGGATGCTAGATGTATCTTTCCACCAGACTGGTTTCCGCGATGCGACGCAATCCTTCTTTGATGGCCCGGGCACGCGCCCTGCCCACTCCCTCCACTCCTTCCAGCATCTTCTCCGAGGCCTGCATGACGGCCTGGATGTCCCCGAAGCTTTTGACCAGCTTTTCCACCACCGAACTCGGAAGATGCGGGATGCGCTCCAAGATGCGGTAACCCCTTGGCCTGAGCGGCCTGTCCAGTTCGTCATGAACGCCGGAATATCCAAGGGCTTGCGCCACGTTGGTCAGCTGCAGGAGCTCCTCGTCGCTCAAGCGGGCCAGGCTACGCTCCACCGCCTCCACGGTCTTGCCCCTCTCTTCCAGGCGGTAGTCCCGGACGACGTTTCTCTTCTCTCTCTCCACCCCGGTCATCAACTCCTCGAGCTGCAGCTCGATCAACCTTCCCTCTCTCCCCAGCTCCGCCAGATAGACCCGGATCTCGTCGGCTATCCTCTGCATCATCTCCGCCCTCTGCAGGACGCTTACCACGTCCTGGAGACTCACCAAATCCTCGAATTCCAGGGCGCTTAAAGTCGCTGAAACCTGGTCCAGGCGGGATTTGTATTTCTCCAGGGTCTGCAGGGCCTGATTGGCCTTGCTTATCAGGACACGGACGGGAAGGACGACGTGGCTCCAATCGCCCTTATACATGGTGACTCTTTCCATACGCTCGGAAACGGCGATGACCAGCTTGTCCGTCTGGCGGGCAACCCGCTCCGCGGTACGGTGGCGGGTGCCGCTCTCCGAGGTCGGGATGGAAGGGTCCGGGACGAGATGCACGTTGGCGAACCGGATGCGGGAAAGATGCTCGTCCAGGATCACCGCTCCGTCCATCTTAACTACTTGGTATAAATTGGCAGCATTGAATTCCCAATCCAACTGCACGCCGCCGTTTATCACCTCCTGTACGCCCTGGTCGTCACCCACCACGATCAGAGCTCCGAGATGTGAGGCGATGATGCGCCCCAAACCCTCGCGCAGCTCGGTGCCCGGGGCGATCAGCCTCAGGAGGTGAAGGTGTTCGCGGTCTTTCTTATAGCCTTCCATTTTCTCGCTTCCGGCTGGTGGTGGTCCTCTCGCTTCCTCCGCGTACGTGCTCAACCCCTTTTCTTTCATCCGCGGGGAACCCGGCAGAGCACCTCGCGGGCAACATGCGGATTCAAGCTCTTTATATCACACGAAAGACAAGGCTGAAAAATGTGGCACGTCCCTCCGGGGAGGTTTTCAGGAAGACCCGTTCTCGAGGTCGCGCTTCAACACGAACCTGGTCACGGCTTCCCGCACATCTCTCACCTTTATCAATTCCATCTCGGGAAGGCGGTTGCGGAGCCGCGCTCCGTCGGAGATAACCGCGGTTTTGAAGCCCAAGCGGCTCGCCTCCTGCAAGCGGTCCTCCAACCTGGAGACGGGACGCACTTCCCCGGTCAGGCTCACCTCGCCGAGGAAAACGGAACCTCGGGGAAGTGGCCGATCCTGCCTGGAGGAGGCCACCGCGGCGCACAGCCCCAAGTCCAGTGCGGGCTCGCTTGCTTTCAGCCCACCCGAGATGCCCACGTAGACATCCCGATCGGAGAGCCTTATTTGTCCCTTGCGTTCCAAGACCGCCACGTCGACGGCCAGGCGCCGGTGATCTATGCCCGCCGAGACCCGTTTGGGCATGGGCAAATTGCTGGGGACCACCAGGGCCTGTATCTCCACCACCAGAGGCCTCCTACCTTCCATGAGAACGGAGACGGCTGTCCCGGAGACCTGTTCATCGCGTCTTCCCAGAAAGTGCAGGGAGGGGTCCTCCACCTCCCGAAGTCCGACGTCGGTCATCTCGAAGATGCCTACCTCGCTGACGGATCCGAAGCGGTTCTTTACCGCCCGCAGGACGCGGAGGGAATCGAACCTCTCGCCCTCGAAGTAGAGAACGCAGTCCACCATGTGCTCCACCAGCCTGGGCCCCGCCAGTACGCCCTCCTTGGTAACGTGCCCCACCAGGAAAACAGCCGCCCCCGTTTCCCTGGCCAGGGCCTGCAGGCGCAGGACGCATTCCCGCAATTGGGTTATACCTCCAGGGGACGATTCCAGCTCCGTACACCTCATGGTCTGCACGGAATCCACCACCACTACCTGGGGGTTGGCTTTCCTTGCGGCGTTTATGACCGCCTCCAGGTCGGTCTCGCATAGTAGGTAGATGTCGGGGTGAAAGGTCCCCGTCCTCCGCGCCCGCGCGGCTATCTGGGCCGCCGATTCCTCGCCGCTCACCAGAAGGACTCTGGACTTACTCGAGGCCAGGGAGAAAGCAGCCTGCAGGAGTAGGGTGGATTTACCGATGCCCGGTTCCCCTCCCAGAAGGATAAGCGAGCCGGGGACGGCGCCTCCGCCCAGGACGCGGTCGAGTTCCGGTATGCCCACTAAAAGACGGGGAGCATCCGTACCCAAATCCATCATTCGCAACGGTTCCGCGGAGGTCTCGCATCCTTCCGCCCGGGAGCTTTCCTTCCTCTCCTCCCGCATGGTCCCGAAATTCCCGCAAGACGGGCAGCGTCCCAGCCACTGAGCGGAACCCCCTCCGCATTCCGTGCACACGTAAAGCGCTCTTTCCATAACGACCCGCCTCCCAACCCAGGGAGATTATAGACCCCAGCGACGTCAAAAAAGCCCCGGCTCGCCTCCCCGTAGCCGCAACCGTGTCCTGCCTCTCGGCGGGCATGTTCGTTATCATTATGTCCAGCCGGCGGCTCCACGCAGCTCCGGGCGCGGTGAACTTCCTCGTCTCGGCAGGAGCGTCGTTATCATTAGGTCCAGCCGGAGCGGGGCGCTGCATGTGTTAAGGAACGGGGGTGCGCATGAGAAAAGGCGGGGCCTCGTTACGACTTGCGGTCGTCGTGCTGCTTCTATCCCTCTTCGTGGTCCTGGACCTGCGGGTAGCCCTGTATCACCTGTCCACGGAGGGCAAGAGGTCGGGTCTGACCGAGGTGGTCGTGGCCCTGGTGGTACTTATACTGGTCTATGTGGGGATGACCTCGCGCCCTTCTGGCGGGTCAGGGACGCGCCGGATAATGCACGGTGCCTCGGTCGGCCTGCTTTCGTGCCTCGCCCTTCTCTTCCTGTTCCTCAGCGTCTATCACTTCACCCACCAGGGGATACGTTCCGGCTCCGTCGAGCTCTCCCTGGCGTTGCTCCTCCTTCTTGAAGCACGCCTCATCCTCTGAAACCAGCGCCTCGCCTTTGCCGTCAACGCAAAGAGCGGGTAGGCCCCGGAATGAAAGGGAGCTGCAGCTTCCCTGCTGCAGCTCCCCTCATCCACGCGAAGGCGATCAAGTGAGCTGGACCAAGTCCGCCCCGCTCTCGGGGGCCTGCACCTTCTCGAAGGTGATGTGGCCCTCTCCGTCGGTGGCCACCAGTATGGTGGACCCGGGCACGAACTCCTTGGCCAGGATCTTCTCCGAGAGGGGGTCCTCGATAAGCTTCTGGATGGCCCGTCGAAGGGGTCTAGCCCCGTACACGGGATCGTAACCCTCCTTGACCAGGACTTCCTTGGCGTCCTCGGAGAGGATGAGCTCCATGTCCTGGTCGGCCAGTTGGTCCTTCACCCGTTTCATGAGCAGGTCGACTATCTGTTTGATCTGCTCGTGGGTCAGCTCGTGGAAGACGATGACGTCGTCGATGCGGTTGAGCAGCTCGGGACGGAAGGTCCTCTTCAACTCGGAGAGAACCCGCTCCTTCATCTTCTCGTAATCCAGCCCTCCCTCTTTCTTGGCCGTGAACCCCAGGGAGGTTCCCTTGCTTATGTCCCTGGCCCCCAGGTTGGAGGTCATGATGACTATGGTGTTGCGGAAATCCACCTTATGCCCCTGGGAATCGGTCAGCCGCCCGTCCTCCAGGATCTGCAGGAGCATGTTGAAGGCGTCCGGGTGAGCCTTTTCGATCTCGTCCAGGAGCACCACGCTGAAGGGCTTGCGTCTCACGGCCTCGGTGAGCTGTCCTCCCTCCTCGTAGCCCACGTAGCCCGGTGGAGAACCCACAAGGCGGGAGACGGCGTGCTTCTCCATGTACTCGGACATGTCGATCTGGATGAGGGCGGATTCGTCCCCGAAGAGAAATTCGGCCAGGGTCCGTGCCAGCTCCGTCTTTCCCACACCCGAGGGACCCAGGAAGATGAAGGATCCGCTGGGCCTCTTGGGATCCTTCAACCCCGAGCGCGCCCTGCGGATGGAGCGGGAAACCGCCCGCACCGCTTCGTCCTGACCCACGATGCGTTTGTGGAGCTCTTCCTCCATGCGTAGGAGCTTGCTGCTCTCCTCCTCGGTCAGCTGGCTCACCGGTATTCCCGTCCAGGAGGAGAGGATGTCGGCGATGTCCTCCTCCGTCACCTGGAGCTGGTGCGAGCCGAGGGGCATCTTCCACTCCTCGAGCTCCTCCATCTCGCTGAGGATCTCCTTCTCGCGATCACGGAGCGCGGCCGCCTTCTCGAACTCCTGGGCAGCTATGGCCGCTTGCTTCTCCTGGCGCACCTTCTGGAGCTTTTCCTCCAGCTCCCGGAAGTCGGGAGGGGCGGTCATGGCCCGGATACGAAGCCGAGAGGCCGCCTCGTCGATAAGGTCTATGGCCTTGTCCGGCAGGAAACGGTCGGTGATGTACCGGCTGGCCAGCTTGGCCGCCGCCACCAGGGCTCCGTCGGTTATGGCCACCCGGTGATGTGCCTCGTAACGATCGCGCAGCCCTTTGAGTATCTCGATGGTCTGCTCCACGGTGGGCTCCTCCACCAGGATGGGCTGGAACCTCCTCTCCAGGGCGGCGTCCTTCTCCAGATGCTTTCGGTATTCGTCCAGGGTGGTGGCCCCGATGGTCTGGAGCTCCCCCCTGGCCAAAGCCGGCTTGAGGATGGACGCCGCATCGATGGCCCCCTCGGCGGCTCCGGCACCCACCAGGTTGTGCAACTCGTCGATGAAGAGGATGATATCCCCGCGGCTGCGGATCTCCTTTACCACCTTCTTCAGCCGTTCCTCGAAGTCGCCGCGGTAGCGGGAGCCGGCAACCAGGGCCCCCAGGTCCAGGGTGTAGAGCTGCTTCCCGGCCAATATCTG
>JACVJF010000004.1 GCA_015711855.1 Candidatus Solincola quzhuomuensis
CGATTTCATAGTCAGGATAAGGGAGGATCTGGTGGATAGGGTGTCCGCCGTAGCCCGGGTCTTCGGGTACGGCGAGGTATTGCTGGAAACGGCGGAGGATGAGCCGTATCCTTGGCGCCGCTTGATGGTGAGGCACCCCTATTCCGTTCCCCTGTGGAAGGCCGACCTCCTGGGGACCGTGGAGGCCTTCGAGGGGGTGGACATGTGGATAGAGGGTGAGGAGGTGCAGGAGAGCGTCCACCGATTGCGCGTCTTTCCGGCCGAGCATCCTGTGGATTTAAAAGGCAGGCTGAAACGGAGGAAGAGATACGATTTCCGGGCGGGGGACATCGAGCATGAGAGGTGTTCCTCCTGCGGTATTCCCACCGTTGTCTCCTCCTATCGATGGGATATGGAGCGCGGGATCATCACCGCTTCGGACACCGGGAGAAGGGTGGCCTTCTTCGGCCCGCTGGCACTGGATGCGGTCTTCGACTATCTAGCCGCGGAACACGGGCAGAAACTCTCCCGGGCCGTGGTGGAGGCGCACCGGCTTTTCATCCGTGAGATGGTGGATGCCGATCTGGTCTCCAAGATAAACTCCATGCTCAAGATGCATCTTGCGCGCAGGGGCCTGGGCTATCTGGAGTCCTTAAGAGCTGATAGGAAGAAATTGGAATTGAATGTTTATAATGCCTGCCTGGAGCTCTTCATGGTGGGCATGACCCAAGCCTTCTTCGAGATCGCCACCGGGAACGAGAGGACCGTGGCGGAGTGGGAACTCGACGACCGGGGGAACCTCTCCATATCCATAAGTGCCGCCTGATCCGCGGATGCCGAGGGCATGCGCCCGCATTCCCCATCCCCCTCCCGGCGATAGCCCGCGTTCCGACGTCCGGCCGGAAAACGTCATCTGATGATAGGCAGGGAATTAAGGATGAGCGTTCTGTTATCATGGGGCGGGCAAGGATCCTTCTCCGGAAAGAACGGGGGCACGGCCCGGGGCGGACTTGGAACGGTATCCGGCCGATGGACGGCAGGGGGAGACGAGGTTTGGAAAGGGAAGAGGAAAGGGAGAAAGCCGGTCTGGACTACATCCTCATAGCCGGTGCCGCCATCCTTTGGGGCTCGGTGGGGGTGTTCCTGCGCTGGGTGGAGCTGCCGGGCAAAGAGCACTTCGTGGTCTTCATCCGCTCGGTCATGGGTGCGGCTTTCCTGGCGGGTTTGATCACCGCACGAGGCAAGCGGGACGAGCTCTATCCCGGCAAACACCCCTTGCTGCTCTTGGGCAGCGGGGTACTGCTAGCCCTGCACTGGGTCCTCTTTCTGAAGGCCCTCAACAACCTGCCCATCGGGGACGCCGAGTTCATCACCTACTTGGCCCCTGTCCTGGTGGCCCTTCTTTCCCCCGTGATCCTCAAGGAAGGGCTGGAGGGGACGACCCTTCTAGCTTTGGGCTTAGCCCTGGCAGGGATGGCCCTCATCTCCCTGACCGGGCAGGAAGGGGGGACGGGATCCACGACGGCGGGCATCGTCTTCGCCCTCTCGGCGGCGGTCTCCTACGCCCTTCTGCTCTTCATCCTCAAATATTTAAGGGAGGACACCCCCACCCTTACGGTCAGCTTTTATCAGCTGGCGGTGAACGCCCTGGTCCTTTCTCCCTTCTGCGCTTTCAGGGACTTCTCCGTTTCCGCACGGGGATGGGCCTCTCTCGCCGTCCTGGGTATGTTGCATACCGGTCTGGCGGGGGTGGTCTACGTGTATGCGGTGAAGAGGGTGAAGGCTCAGCACGTGGGGATCATCGCTTATCTGGAACCGGCCAGCGCCATGCTCTTCGGGTTTCTCTTCCTCGAGGAGATCGTGGGCTGGCAGGACCTGCTCGGAGGGTTTCTTATCGTCGCCGCCGGGGCCATGGTCATCCGTCGCGCCTGGGAGAGACCCCGGCCCTCCGTTTAGAACATCTCCTGCTCCACCCACCGGGTGTGATACCTGCCCGCGATAAAATCCGGGTTGGAAAGCAAGCGCAGGTGGAAGGGGATCAGGGTGGACACCCCCTCGATCTCGAATTCCAGAAGGGCCTGGCGGAGGATGCGGAGCGCCTCCTCCCGATGGCTTCCGTGGACGATGAGTTTGGCCAACAGCGAGTCGTAGTTGGGGGATACGTGGTATCCCTGGTAGCAGTGGGTGTCCACGCGGACGTGGGGCCCGCCCGGCGGAGACCACTTCTCGATGATCCCGGGGGTGGGCAGGAAATCTCGGTGGTAGTCCTCGGCGTTGATGCGGCATTCGATGGCGTGGCCGTTTACGCCGATGTCCTCCTGGCGCAGGGTGGTGGGTTCGCCCATGGCGTTGCGTATCTGCTCCACGACCAGATCGACCCCGGTTATCATCTCCGTGACCGGGTGTTCCACCTGGATGCGGGCGTTGAACTCCATGAAGTAAAAATTGCCCTCCTCGTCCAGCAGGAACTCCATGGTCCCCGCGGAATCGTACCCTATGCTCTTCGCTCCCCGCACGGCCGCTTCCCCCATGCGCCGGCGCAACTCCGCATCGACGGCCGGTGACGGCGCTTCCTCCACCAGTTTCTGGTTCCTTCTCTGGATGGAGCATTCCCTTTCGTTCAGATGGACAACGTTCCCGTGGCGGTCCCCCAGGACTTGGATCTCCACGTGGCGGGCCCGGCGCAGGAATTTCTCCAGGTAGATCTCCTCGGATCCGAAGGCATGCCTGGCCTCCGCCTTGACCAGAGGCAAGGCCTTGACCAGCTCCTGGCGGTCGTGGACCACGCGCATGCCCTTCCCGCCCCCGCCCAAAGAGGCCTTGATGAGGACGGGGTAACCCAGTTCGTCGGCGACCTTGAGGGCGGTGGACTCGTCCAGGTCGGCGGAAGTGAGACCCGGCAGCACGGGCACCCCCGCTTCGGCCATGGTCTCCCGAGCCCGGGCCTTGTGGCCCATGAGGGCCAGGGCCTCCGGGGAGGGCCCGATGAAGACCAAGTCGTTCTCCAAGCAAGCCCGCGCGAACTCCTCGTTTTCCGCCAGGAAGCCGTAACCCGGGTGGACGGCGTCGGCCCCGCTGATCTCCGCGGCGCCGATGATGTTCCGGATGTTCAGGTAGGACTCGCCGCTGGCGGCCGGACCTACGCAGACCGCTTGGTCCACGTATTTTAGGTGGGCCGCGTCGACGTCTGCCTGGGAGTAGACGCCCACCGTCTCCAAGCCCAGGAGCTTGCAGGCCCGCAAAATGCGCAGGGCTATCTCGCCGCGGTTGGCGATGAGCACACGCTTGAACAAGTCCCTACCCTCCCGAGGGCTCTATCTCCATGATCACTTCGTCGTACTCCACGCCCTTGCCGTGTTCGGCCAGGATGCGCTTCACCCGGCCGTTCACCGGGGAGGGTATCTCGTTGAAGAGCTTCATGACCTCGATGAGGCAGAGGGTTTGCCCTTCCCGGACCTCATCTCCCTCCTCCACGAAGGGGGGTGCGCCGGGGGAGGGGGTGCGGTAGAAGGTGCCCACCATGGGGGACCTCACCTGCACCAGCCCCAATTCCTCCTTTTCCAGTTGGGCTACCGGCGCTCGCCGAGAGGGGGTCGAGGCCGTTTCCGCTTTTAAGGCTTGGCTCCCCAGGCTTATGGTCACGGAAAGGTTTTGCAGGGCCCTGCTCACCCCCTCGCTGACCACGTTGGCCAGCCTCTCCGAGAGTTCCTCCAGGTAGGTACCGTCCAGCATGGCCCGTTCCCGCCTCTCCATAGCCTTCTGCGGGGGCTCCTCTTCTTCGTCGATCACGGGGTTCTTCCTCCACTGGAAGAACTTGAGGGCCACATCCGGGAAGATGGCGTAAGATATGTAGTCTTCTTCCTTCTCCACCAAGGAGGGATCCAGCTCCTTCTTGGCCTTGGGGAGTTCCGGCTCCAGGAGGTCCGCGGGACGGCAGGTGATAGGCTTTTCTCCCTTGAGCGCCTTCTCCATGAGCTCCTCGCTTATGGGCCCGGCCGGCTTGCCGTAATAGCCTTTTACGTAGTTCACGATCTCGCGAGGGATGATCTTGTACCTCTCTCCGAGAAGCACGTTGAAGACCGCTTGTGTGCCCACCAACTGGCTGGTGGGGGTGACCAGCGGAGGATAGCCCATGTCCTTCCTCACCCTGGGAATCTCTTCCAGGACCTCCTCCATCCGGTCCAAGGCGTTCTGTTGCTCCAGCTGGGCTATGAGGTTGGTGGCCATTCCCCCGGGTATTTGGTGGGAGATCACCGTGATGTCGATGAGGGGCTGTTCGGCGCCCATGAGCTTGCGCTTCTTGGACACCACCTCGAAATATTCCGACACGTCGCGGATGGCCTCGAAGTCCAGGTCCAGCTCGTATTCTGTGTCCTTGAAGGAGGCCACCAGGGTCTCGATGGCCGGTTGGCTGGTGTAGAGGGCGAGAGGGGCCGCCGCACAATCCACGATGTCCGCGCCCGCTTCGATGGCCTTCAGATAGGAGGTGGTGGCCATCCCCGTGGAGGCGTGGGAATGGAGTTGTATGGGCACCTCCACCGCTTCCTTGAGTCGCTTGACCAACTCGTAGGCCACATAGGGGGCGAGGATCCCGGACATGTCCTTGATGCAGATGGAGTCGGCGCCCATATCCACCAGGGTCTTGGCCGTCTCCACGTACCCCTCGATGGTGTGCACCGGGCTGATCGTATAACAGATGGTGCCTTGGGCGTGGGCGCCCTCGCGCTTGGTGACCTCTATGGACTTCTGCATGTTGCGCACGTCGTTGAGGGCGTCGAAGATGCGGATGATGTCGATCCCCCCGGCCACCGCCCTCTTGATGAACTCCTCCACCAGGTCGTCGGCGAAGTTGCGGTAGGCCACCAGGTTCTGTCCGCGCAGGAGCATCTGGAGCTTGGTGCGCTTGAACCTCTCCCGGATGCGGTAGAGACGGTCCCAGGGGTCTTCGTGGAGGTATCTCATACAGACGTCGAAGGTCGCCCCACCCCAGACCTCCACGGAATGGTAACCCACCTCGTCGATGCGTTCGGCGATGGGAAGTATGTCCGTTAGATGCATGCGGGTAGCCCACAATGATTGATGGGCGTCCCGAAGCGTGGTGTCGGTTATCCTCACCCGCTTTTTCTTCCTTTCCATGCTCACCCCTTAAACGGAATCGGATTTCGGTTACATTCTAACTTTTTTCCAGCCCCGTGCCCACCGGCGTATACCTGCGGTTCCTCGGTTTTCGGCTCTGACCGGCGAAGATATCGAAAAACCGCATTACCGTCCTTCTCGGGCCGCTTGCCCACCGGCATCCTTGGTTACCTGGTCCAGACTGGAGGACGGACCTTGAGTTCCATCCTGGTTTCTCGATCCTTTAACCCGAGTGCTCCGTGGCCTCGGCAGGCTACTTCCGCCCTCGTCTCAAGGCCTCTAGAAAGGCTTCGCCGCAACCCCCACCTTCAGGCGTTTCGCAGTCCTTTGGGGACGAGGGGGGCGAATGCCGCCGCCGCTGCGGCCTTGGCTAGGTCGACCAGGATGAAGGGTTTAACCCCCAGTCTCCAAGCTAACGCGGCATTCTTCCCCTGCATGGAGAGCCACGTCCCGAGCCAGGTGGCCCCACAGGCGTATACGGCTGCCAGTCCGGCCAGGCAAGCCAGCGGCACGGAGAGCTTCCCCGGGAGACGCCGCCACCCTCGACCCGATAGGTTTCTCGAGATCCAGCCCGTGCAGCCCGCCGCCAAAATGAAGCCCCAGAGATACCCGCCCGTGGGGCCGAAAAGCACCAGAGGACCGGCGTGAGGAGGGGCGGCGAAGAAGGGAGCGCCACAGAATCCCATGAGAAGGTAGACGGCTTGGCTGACCATTCCCCAAAAAGGCCCGAGCACTAGACCGGATAGGATGACGAAAAATAGCTGCATGGTCACCGGGACCGGGGAGAGGGGGATTCTGATCATGGCGCCTAGACCGGTGAGGGCGGCGAAGAGCACCGCCGTGGCGATCACCTCCGCGTCAATGGAGGAGGCTTTCGCCGGAACGCGTTTGGTCGATGAGATTTGCATGGGTTTTCTCCTTCCGGGTTTGTTATATTCTTAAGGAAAAAGGTGGTCATGTCAAGGGTTTTTCAGGATATAACTTTAGAAAAAGTGAACTTTTCTAAGGGCCGTTTCCAGCTTCCGTGAAAGGCGGCCGAAAGATGGGAGCTTGGGATATTAGGGAATACGAGGTTCTGGATTCCACCAACCTGGAGGCCCGTCGCCTACTCCTCGCCGGAGCTGGTGAGGGTCTGGTGGTGACCGCGGGACATCAAACCGCCGGGCGGGGAAGGTTGGATAGATGCTGGCTGGATCAACCGGGAAAAAGCCTGCTGGTCAGCATCGTTTTCGGCGACAGGGGCCTTTTTCTCGTTTCCGCCCTGGTGGGCTTGGCGGCCAGAGGGGCCATACGCGCCCTCGGAGGTGAGGGTCCCCTCCTGAAGTGGCCCAACGACCTGGTCTACGGAAGGCGGAAAGTGGGGGGGATCCTCAGCGAGGACTTCTCGGTAGGAGCTCGACGCTTCGTTATCGTGGGGTTGGGGATAAATCTGGGATATCTCCCCGGTGAGCTGCGGATTTCCGGAAAACTGGCCCCCACTTCCGTCCTAGTGGAAGAAGGGAGGATTTGGAAAAAGGAAGACGTGTTAAGCGTTTTTCTTCGAGAGGTTGAGGCGCGTTCCGTATTGATGGCGCAGGATCTATGGGCGGAATACGAAAAATGCTTGGCATACGTGGGGGAGACGGTGGAGGTGGAAGATTACGCTTTGTTTAACCGAAACGACTTTCCGAACCGGACTGGCAAGAAGCAGAGCGGCGGCGTCATCAAGGGGGTGCTCTTGGGGGTGGACGGGGAAGGCAACATGGTCATCCGGACGGAAAGCGGCCTTCATCGCGTGGCTTCCGGAGACCTGATCCCGCCGCCGGATTGAACCGTGGTGGCGCGGTGCGCTTGCCGTTCGCGTTTTAAGCGTTCGGGAGCGTGAGTACAACCGCCCGTGGGCCTTAGGATGAGGGAGAGGACCTTTCCAAGCGGACGATTTGTCGCTTCTTCACACGGATATAATCGTTCAGGGAGTCGAGGTTGAGGCATTGGTTTAGATACGAGAGGTCCTTGAGCAAGGACCTGGACTGGGCTGTGTCGCCTGAGGAGATGGCCTCCTCCAGTCTACGTGTGATCTCCCGGGCGGTCTCCTCGATCTCATCCCGCATTTCCTGGCGGTCGCAGATCACCGGGTTACCGCAACGGGGGCATTCCCGGAAGACGAGCGGTCCGCAACACATGACGTTGCCGATGTGCCGGAACTCGTCGCCCTCACCCCGGTAACCGCATCGGTCGCAGGTTACTACCATGGCCTTTCTCCTTCCGCCCGCGGGCAAGTCGCCCACCCCGTCGCTCTCCGGGTCGGTGCCGGGTTCCCGACTCGAATCGAACAACTTTCTCCCCATACCGTCAGGTGAAGGGTGGCGGTAAGCTCCCGTGGGGCGGCTTCCATGATCCGGTCACCGAGCCCTCACCGACCGAACCAAATGGGCAATACTTCTTTTCGAAAGGACCGCGTAAGAAATCGCCGGCCCAAGCGAATCATTAAAAGATAGGTGGCGTTTAAGGTTCCCATCCCTTCGGAGAAAAGGAACGACGCTTTTCAAATAACCGGGCACGGACCACCGTACCTTGTCGGGACGGGCGAGGCGTGCACCGTTCTTGATCGTTCTCAGCGCGCCTCGAAGTTCTCGCACTCGGCGTCATCGGCATTGTGCGGCTTGGCCGTGTAATACTCGCTCTTTCCGTCCGACTCGCGCCGCACGCAGTCCCCCCGGCTGGGGTCCTCCTCAAGGGGAAAGAACCACTTGCAATCTCCACAACTCATGTTCCACCTCCTGCCCGTTTCGACGAAGTCAACCGATTAACTCTCTTTTTCCTCCTGCCGCCATCTCGCGATCACACGGTACCGGTGACCGGTAAAGAACCGGCTATGCCGACCCCTATCGACGCGCGGATCAGCCGCCCACGGTGACCGTGAGGCTCCGCGAGGTGAAGATGTCCACGATTCCATACAGCTTTTCTTCAGGATATCCCGCGCCTTCGGGGAAGGGATATTCGAGGCCGAATATTCGATACTTGGCGCCCGCGTAAGGATGATAGGGGAGGATGTCCACCTCGCATTCCCGGCCGTTGCGGCACAAACCCCGGATGAAGTCGGCGGTACGGGAGAGGTTTTCCTCCCCGTCGTTGAACCCGGGGATGATGGGGATGCGGAAACGCAGCTCTCGGGCGTATTCCGCCAGCCGCCTGGCGTTCTCCAGGATGATCTCGTTGGAGGCGCCGCAGTGGGAGCGGTGCGCGGCGGAGTCCATGTGTTTGAGGTCCAACAGAAAGTAATCGGTAACCTCGATCATCCTCTCCAACGTTTCCCAGGCGGCGAAACCGCAGGTGTCCAAGGCCGTATTGAGTCCGCGCCCCTTGGCCTCCGCCAAAAGGTCGTAGGTGAACTCCGGCTGGGCCAGAGGCTCACCTCCGGAAACGGTCAGCCCTCCCCCCGAATGCTTATAGAAAGGCTTGTCCTTCTCCACCTCCGCAAGGACCTGGTCCACTGTCATCAGCTTGCCCCAGACCACGAGGGCCTCTTCCGGGCAGGCTTCGGCGCAGCGGAAACAGTCGATGCACCGTTCCCGGCGTATGCGGGGGAGACGAGGACCCTCCATCTCGACGGCTCCGGCGGGACATACCTCCAGGCATTTACCGCAACCCGTGCAGTTGTTGCGGTAGGGAAGAACTTCCGGGAATCGCCGGTTGCCCTCGGGATTGTGGCACCAACGGCAGTTGAGCAGGCAACCTTTTAGAAACACCGTGGTCCGAATCCCCGGCCCGTCGCAGAGAGAATAGAACTGTATGTCGTTGACGTATCCCGCCGTGTCCCTTCTTCCCATCCTTCACCCTTATCCGCCGATAGTGGTGGCCAGACCTTGTTCTTCCAGGATGTCCTGCAAGTCGGCGATCTCGCTAGCCGCCAGGCTTTCCACGTCACGGTATTCCCATTCCCTTCCCAACCAGCGGTATTTGTCCTGGCACCAGTTGTGGAAGGGAAGGAGGTCTACCTGGATGATGGAGGGACCCAGCCCGGCGAGGAAGCGGGCCACCTGCTCCATGTGTTCCGGGGAATCGTTGAAACCCGGGATGACCGGTATGCGCACGATCACGTCTGCGCCCACCTCCGCCAGGCGCCGGAGGTTGGCCAGGATGGGTGAGTTGTTCACCCCTGTACGCAGTAGATGCTGCTTGCCGCTGAGGCACTTGATGTCGTAGAGGAATATGTCCGTGTAGGGACGCATGGAATCCAGGATTTCCCATTCGCAAAAACCGCTCGTGTCCAAACAGTTGTGAATGCCCCGTTCCTTGGCCCCGCGCAGCAGCTCCCGGGTGAATTCGGGGAAGGCGGTCGGTTCTCCCCCCGTCAGGGTCATGCCTCCGCCGGAATTGATGTAGAAGGGCATGTCCCTTTCCACCTCGTCGAGGATCTCCTCTACCGTCTTGGGTTCCCCGACGCGCACCAGTGCGCCGTAAAAGCAGGCCTCCACGCACTTCATGCAATGGTCGCAGCGGGTGAGGTCTATCTTGTAGTAGTGCTCGTCTTCCTCGTCACCGCGCAAGGCTATGGGTGGCTGGATGGCTCCCCGGGCACAGGAGTCGAAACACATCCCGCACTGCCTGCACAGTGAGGGTTTCCAGTATATCTCCGGATAGAAATGTATGCACTCCGGGTTGTGGCACCAGGCGCAGTTCAGCCTGCATCCCTTGACGAAAACCGTGGTGCGGATGCCCGGGCCGTCGTTTATGGAATAGCGCTGGATGTTGGTGATCAAGACCTGTTGAGACATTAAAGGACTCCCTTTTCCTTCCTTCCTGCGCCGAGGCCGCCACGATGTGCCGTGCGGATAACCGGTGTCGCGCACGTCAGGCGTTCTCTCTCTGCAGTTGCTTCTCGGCCCTCTCCTCCTCCAGCTCGTTCACCACCACCCAGGCATAGCACTGCGGGCACTCGCGGTACGCGGTCTCCGCATCCAAGGTGGTGTTGTAGAGGTAGCGAAAGTCGGACTTCACTCCCTCATATCCGCAGTTCTCGCACTTGACCACGGCTCATACCTCCCTGTTCTTACCGCTGAATTTCCTACCCCATATGTCGCTCAGGCCCCATGGTCTTTCGTCTTCGCTTTCTCCGTCTCTCTGCTCCAGTTCGTCCACGGGAAACGGGTTGAGGCAGATGGGGCACCGACGAATGGTGACGGGTCCCACCTCTGCCTGGGCCACGAGTTGGAACTCCCCCAGAGACCCGTAGCGACCGCATCTCGGACAGACGACCATGATGCTCGTGAGAAGGCTATTTCTCCTCTATCTGCCTCTGCGGACGGAATTGAGGATCCCACATGAACTCGCTGGTATCCGTCCGGACCCGGTCGATCTCCTTGTAATGCGGGCAGTCGCTGGCATCGGTGTTGTCGAAGACCGGCTTGTTCTTCTCCCCGATCTTGATGGCCGTGCACAACCCGTCGCCTGCCGCCGATGCGGAGTTCTGCCGGAAGTTACTGCACATGGCGCAAGCCTTCTCCGGCATCTCCCGGCGTCCCTTGGAGATGGCTCCCTGGAGCCACTGCTGCCGCAGCTGTTCCCAATCGCTCATCGCTCTACCCCCTTCTCAAGCGGCCATGATCGTGCGAGCCGCGACGATTCCAGGCTGACCCCGTTCAAACGCCGAGCTCCTGCACGTTGCGGGCGATGATGGTGTCCTGGGTCTTCTTGTTCAGGTCCACGAAGTGGGCACTGTATCCGGCGATACGCACGATGAGCTCGGGGTACTTTTCGGGTTCCCTCTGGGCGGCCTTCAGGGTCTCGTTATCCACCATGTTGAACTGCACGTGGTCGATCCCCAGCTCGGCCCAGGTCTTGATGTAGGAGTGCCAGATGTGGAAACCCTTTTCGCCGGCCAACTGCTGCGGGGACAGCCTTTGGTTGAGCAGGGTCGCCCGCACGTCTCCTATGTGGTCGATCTTGGCCACCGAGCGCAGGACGGCCGTGGGCCCTTTCTTGTCCAGGCCCGCTCCGGGAGAGCAGCCGCCGTCGTACAGGGTATCGCCCAGCCTCCTGCCGTTGGGCAGGGCCCACACCTTGGTGGCGTTGGTCACGTAAGCCGCGATGTTCTCCGGCAGCGGAGGCCAGGGGTTCCCGGTGGGATCCTTAATCTCCCAGGAGTGCTTGGCCACGTCGCGGTGGCAACGCACGTGTATCTGATCCACGTAGTCGTCGTCGTTGCCCCACTTGGGAGCGCGCACGAAATCCATGCGCATCTCCTCGTACCCCTCCCAGTTGTTCCTGAGGGCCTCGATGAGCTGGGCCATGGTGTACTTCTTCTCGTCGAAAACCAACTTCTTTACCGCGGCCAAGCTGTCGCCCGTCTCCATCCAGGCGAAGAAGGTGATCCAGGAATTGCCGCGTTCCGAGGGATGGGAGGAGTCCACCCCCAGCTCCACGCACCGTTCGTACAGGCCCGAAAGTAGCGGCCTGGGATCCAGGAATTGGGCCATGTAACGGCCTCCGTTGGTCAGCTTGACCAGCGTGTCCATCATCCACTTGACCTGGGTGTACCAAGCCTGATAGAGCTCCTCGAAGGTCTCGAACTTGGAGGCGTCACCGGTGTGGGGCCCGAACTGCATCTGGAGCACGTTGTCGTAACCGTCGAAGAGTGCGTATTCGATGGCCTTGGCGGCGATGATGGTGGCGTTGGCCATGCGGAAGGGCTGGCACCCCAGCTTGGTGTCCGGGCAGGGAGACATGCAGGCCTGGTGCACCCAGCGCCGCGCCTCCCGCAGGGGATGCTTGTGCCAGTGCATGGCGTTGGTGATGAGGATGGGGTCGTTGCGCATGGACGGATACCCCAAGCCCTGGCGAATGCACTCGAACACCTCCCGGAGCGTCTTCATCCTCACGTTCGGATGGTAGCGGAAGGCGAAGGTGGGGTTGGCCACCCTGACCAAGCGGGCCGCCTCCAAAAGGCAGTCGGTCATGTCGTTGCAGGCGTCGGTGCCGTCCTCGTTGACCCCTCCTATAGTCCACACCCAGGTCCCGGTGATTCCCTGCAGGGTATCGCGGGCCAGCATCAGCCAGAACCACCCTACCTCATAGCAGCGGATGAGAAACTCCCCGGTGAGGTCCAGGGCTTCTTCGTGGGTGAGGACTTTATCCTGGTTGACGTCCTTGTCGTAGAAAGGCCCGTGCCAGTAATCGGGGCGGGCGGGCCAGGCTCCCTCGCAGGCCTCGTAGCGGCAGGCGATCTGGATGAAGTGGTCGAACTGGAGGGACTCGTGAAGGTGCTCCGGGGGCTTGGCAGGAACCTTCCAGCAGACCTCGGCGATGCGCAGGAGCTCTTCCTTGCGCTTGGGATCGGTCTCGAAGTTCTCCGCGATTATCTTGGCCAGGCGGCTGTAACGTCGGGCCCAGCGAATGACCGCCTCCAGCACCACCTTCATGGACTTCCAGACGTCGAGTTTCTCGTAATAAGGAAGGTCTTCCGGGTCGGGGACCTTGTTGTAGATGCGGTCCTCCGCCTCCTTTATGCGCTCGTCGATCTCGGCGATTATTCCCTCCAGACCCAGTCGGAACATGTAATCCCACTGCTTGGTGGCGTATCCTATGCGGGAGATGGGAAGACCCCAGCCTATGACCCCGGTGAGGAGCTTCACGATCTCCTCGGGCGGCACCAAGTTGAAGACCTTGGCCCCTGTGGTCTGAGGGTTCCAGTAATCGCAGAGCTCTCGGATGAGCTTCAGGTTCTCGTCCACCGGTTCAGGTATGACCGTCCGGTCGTTGTAGAGGTCCTCGTTGAGTAGGAAGAGGATCTCCGGGTGCCAGACGATGGTGTGGGGCCGGGAGCCCAAGTACCCCATTATCTGGGCATGGTCCTGGATGAATATGGTGATGTTGTCGAAGACGTTGGCAAGGGCCTTGGCGTAGCGCATGCGCAGTGAGTCGTGTTCGTTCGCCTTAAAGGCCTCGGTGAACAGGACCGCTCGCTCAAGGTCGACCTTTACCCCAGGCTGATAGCCCGATCCCTTGGCTCCCTTCTTCCATACCGCCTTGCGCAGGTAATCCAGCCTTTTGGACCTCTTGTGTTCCGCCCACCACCACCATTGTCCGCTCTTTTCGATCTCCTCGATGGTTCTCGTTTCCACCGCAGCCATTTTCAACCCCCTTATCTCTCGTCTTTCTTACGGGAATCGTCAGCTGGCTTTGCCGGCACGAAAAGGCTCCGTGATCGTTTCCCCCAAAGCCGCTTACCGCCATCCCCCCTCTCCTCTCCGTCGGTCCCGCGTGACCTCTCCAAGTAAAGCGTCGAAGAAAAGCCCTTTGGACAACTCTCCGTTGCTGCGTTGCGGCGATGCCTTGTGCGGACCTTTTCTCGTGCTGGGGTGCGTCTGCTGCGAAGAAAGGTAGATGCTGTGCAAGAAATTGTTCGATCGTCGCTTACCTACTCATTCCCTCAAAAAATTCAACTTGTATTTAGTAACCAGTTCTTAATTTTTATTATATTTCCTAATAAACTGGTATGTTAATTTGCCTTAATTTTAGTAAAAGTGCACTAAATTTTCAAGGGGTTTTTCAATCTTTTTGGTGAGTTTTTTCCCGGGAGGGACGAGTTGCCACGACCAATTCGCTGGCAGTGCTCCAAAGCATGAGACTCGGAACCTGGGAGGGGGATTATCGAAAGGCACCTGCTCGCGGGCATGGCGTCGCCTCGTCGCGCCTTATCGGCAGAATCGCCCTTTTTAGCGAATATGGCCGCTCTTCCGCTCTTTTGCAGGAGGAAGGCCGGCCCTAACGCCCCTTGAACACGGGATCCCGCTTCTCTCGAAAAGCCGCCAAACCCTCCCTGGCGTCCTCGCTGGCCAGAGCTCGTCCCATCACGGCGTTGGCTTCCTCGCGTTCCTCCTCGGTCAGCGCCCGTGGCTGGGAGATCATCTTGAGCAGTCGCTTGTGACCGGCCAGGGACAGGGGGGCGTTGGAAGCCAGGCGGTGGGCCAGATTCTCGGTGAAAGCCTCCAGTTCCTCATCGGGGACGAGATAGTCCAGCATCCCCATCTCGAATGCTTCCCGGGCCTCGAAGAGCTCGGCGGTGAGGAACACCTTCTTCGTGCGGGCCAGCCCCAGATTGCGTAGGAAGCGGTGTAGACCTTCCGGCGGGTAGACAATGCCCAGGCGAGCCGGGGGCATGCCCATGCGGCAGTTCTCCGACCCCACCCGCAGGTCGCAGGCCATGCTGGTCTCGCATCCGGCCCCCACGCAGTAGCCCCTGATCATGGCGATGACCGGGAAGGGGCAGTCCTCGATGGCCTCCAACCCGTACTGCAGGGGACCCTTGGCCTCTATCTGCTTCTGGACCTCCTCGGGGATGCCCTCGGGCACGGCAGAGAGGTCCATACCGGCGGAAAAAGCCTTATCTCCGGATCCTCGAAGCACGGCGCAGCGTACCGTCCCCCTCTCGGCCAAGTCCTGCAGGGCCCGAGCCAGGGAAATGAGTAGGGGGACGGATAGCGCGTTCCTGCGCTTCGGCCGGTTGATGGTCAGGAAAGCCAGCGGTTCCCTGATGTCCACCAGAAGCTCTTCGGCATCGCTCATGGCCGCACCTCCCGTCTTTATTCTCTTATCTGTCTTTTTGCCGTCGGTTCACCCCTCTTGTCCCCGGGAAAAGATACGGAAGCAAACTGTACCTAAAAAGCACTCAGGCGACCGTCCAGGCCATTTAAAAATATTAACACCAAGATCCCTCGCCCGCTTTGTGGTTCGCCCCTCGCTCCTTCCCCGCCCGGCCTTTCCCTCCGCGGCACCCGCCGAGGAGGGAAATCGTTTTTTCCTTTCGGGCACTTCCCTTGAGTGGCCGATAGCTCCTATGGCGGTCGAAAGGGAGCGCCTTTCACGCCCCTCTTTTACCGCTTCCGAGCGGGGGTCACGAGGACGTCGCGCTCGCTTTGCGATTCACGAGGGCATAACGGAGGGGAAGGCTCGGTGGTTCCCCGTCCGCATGCCCCCCTCGGGCGGCTGCCGGGGACGATCCCTCAGGAAGAGGCCCCGCCGTAGAGCTTGCGCAGTTCCTTCTTCAGGATCTTGCCGGTGAGGGTGCGGGGGATGGCCTCCACGAAGGTTATCTTCTTGGGTATCTTGTAGCGGGCGAGCTTCCCCTCGCAGAAGGCCTCCATCTCCTCCATGGTGAGGGGGTCATCCGGGTTCTCCAGAAGGATCAGGGCGTGACCCACCTCACCCCATTTCTCGTCCGGCATGCCGATGACCGCCACGTCCTTGACCTTGGGGTGCTCCATGAGCACCTTCTCCACCTCGGCGGGATAGATGTTCTCTCCGCCGGAGATGATCATGTCCTTCTTGCGGTCCACGACGTAGATGTACCCGTCCTCGTCCACGGTGGCCAGATCCCCGTAGTGGAACCATCCATCTTTCATCGCCTCCGCGGTCTCCTCGGGCATGTTCCAATAGCCCAACATCACGTAAGGGCCGCGGGAGCATATCTCCCCCACCTCGCCGGACCCCGGCCTCACCTCCGTGCCGTCCTCCTTGAGCACCTTCACCTCGGCGTGGAACATGGGGATGCCCGCGCTGCCGATCTTTTCCATGTTGGAACAGGAAAGCACGATGGAAGTCTCCGTGCACCCGAAGACCTGGATGAGGAGGGGCACCTTCATCTTCTCCACGATGCGGTCCAGTAGCTCCCGGGAGGCGGGAGCACCCCCTATCCCCACCCCCTTGAGGGAGGAAAGGTCGTACTGGGAGAAGCTGGGGACGTCCAGCATCATCTGGAGCATGGTGGGCACGGCGCCGAAGTGGGTGACCCGGTGGCGGTCGATGATCTGTAGGGCCTCCTCCGGGTTCCAGAATCTCTGGAATATTATGGTACCTCCGATGTAGAAGGTGGGCATGGTGATGATGTTCAGGCCCCCGGAGTGAAAGAGGGGTATGGAGACCAGGGAGACGGCGTTGATGTCGAAAAGCAGCTCCAGGGTGTCGTTGAAGGTGTTCCAGAAGGTCTTGCGGTGGGGGAGCACAGCCCCTTTGGCCCGGCCGGTGGTCCCGGAGGTGTACATGATCATCTGGGGGTCCTCCATGTCTGGCGGTTCGGGTACCGCGGGTTCCTCTTCCCCGAAACCGGCCAACCACTCCTCGTAGGGGCGGCTGAAGTCGGGGACCGGGTCCCCCGCCGTGGCCAAGATCTCTATGGGTTCGCGGTAGAGCTCCCTCAGCTGACCAACCGTGCCCGCAAACTCCGGGTGGAAGAAGAAGGCCCGGGGGTTGGTGTCCTTGAAGACGTACTCCAGTTCTTGGGGTGTGAGGCGGAAGTTGAGGGGGATGAAGATGAACCCCGTCTTCGCACAGGCGAAGTACACCTCCATGAACTCGATGCTGTTGAAGAAGAGGGCGGCCACCCGGTCTCCTTTCTTCAGGCCCGCCTGGAGGAGCCCGTTGGCCACCTGGTTTACGCGTCCGTTGAACTCCGTATAGGTGAGAGCGCGATCCCCGGCTATGAAGGCCGTCTTGTCCTTGGTGAGAGGAAAGACAGCCCTCTTTAAAGCCCAGTTGCCCACGTTCACGATCATCACCCCCGTCAATCCCTGCTTCTCCGGACCCTGGCGAAGGCTTTCATGGCGGGCAGGCCGGAAAGAGGACCTAATATTGGGAGCTTCATGTCTCGCCTCTTTCTTCCCCGGACCGCACTTCCGCGGTAGGGAGGACGCGAATCCGAGGATCCGGTTTTGCCCAGCTCCGACAGCCCACGGGCAAAATTATGGTATAAGGTTCACCTGATGTAAAGTATTAAAGTTCATAATCACTAAAATAGTTATTATGGAAAATTGTCCCATAATATCGTATTTATGGCTTAAATAATATAAAATTCTACCTAATGAATATTTCTTTACACCGCCTTTTTTCTCTGATAACATACCCTGCAAAAGGGGTGGATGCGAGGCATCGGCAGCATTGCGGTTCTCACGCTACGATCGAGATAAAAACGGAGAATGCCGGGGGCGAACCGCCTTCCCCGTCGTCCGCTCCTTTCGGCGTTGAATGTCAAGCGGAACACGCACTGTTGCAGGAGGATCCGTAACGCGTATCGAGGGGGGATGGGTATGAACGAGTTGGCGGAGGTGGGAAAGTTCGTCTGCGGGCTGAGGTACGAGGACGTTCCGGGCGAGGTGATGGAAGCGGCGAAGCTTCCCGTCATCGACTGCCTCGGGGTGACGGTGGCCGGCCTTGAAGACGAGGGATCGCGCATCGTGGCCGAATGGGTGGATTCCGTAGGCGGCAGGGAGGAGGCTACCGTTTTCTACGGGTTCAGGAGGAGCGCTGCGCCTCTGGCGGCTCTGGCCAACGGCACCGCCGCTCATGCCCTGGATTACGACGACGTGAGTTTCCGCATGATGGGACATCCTTCCGTGGCCCTGGTTCCGGCCGTCGTGGCCCTAGGGGAGGTGCTGGGCTCGTCAGGGAAGGATTTCCTGCTGGCCTACGTGGCCGGGCTGGAGGTGGCCGCAAAGGTGGGAGCGGCCCTGGGCGGCAACTCCTACATGCTCGGATGGCACCATACCAGCACCTTGGGAGTCCTGGGCGCCGCCGCTTCAAGCGGGAAGTTGCTGGGGCTGGACGAGGAGAAGATGACCCACGCTCTGGGCATCTCCTGCTCCATGGCCATGGGCATCCGGGCCAACTTCGGGACCATGACCAAACCTCTTCACGCAGGAGCCGCGGCCATGAACGGGGTCATCGCCGCTCAGCTCGCCGACCGTGGGTTTACCGCCAATCCCGACGCCCTCTACGGCGAGAACGGTTTCGCGCGTGCCTTCACCTCAGACCTGGAAAAGGCGGAGGAACTGCTTAAAAGCCTAGGAGAGCCCTACGAGCTCACGGATCCCGGCCTCTCCTTCAAGCCTTATCCCTGCTGCCGGGGACCGCAGGGGGCCATCGACGCAGCTTTGGCGGCCAGGGAGGAGTGGAAGAAAAAGGGGAAGATCGATCCCTCGGATGTGGAGAGAGTGGAATGCCGGGTGCCCTCCTGGTTGAGGTCGGTACTCGTATATCACGAGCCGAAGACCGGCACGGAAGGGAAATTCAGCCTGGAGTTCTGCGTGGCCGCCGCCCTCCTGGAAGGCAAGGTGGGCGTGGGCCAGTTCAGGGACGAGGTGGTGACCTCGGAGCCGGTGGCGGAGCTCATACGCCGCTTTGACTGGCAGGACCTGGAAGGGGAGATCACCAGTCCCTTCGCCTCCGAGGTGGTGGTCCATCTGAAGTCGGGGGATAAGGCGACGGGCAAAGCGGAGAGACCCCTGGGCGAGCCGGGCAATCCCATGAGCCAGGAGCAAATTCACGACAAGTATCGGGAATGCGTGGGGAGCATCCTGGGCTACGCGGTCGCCGACTCCACCTTGGAGATGCTGCGGAACCTGGAGAGGCTGGACGACGTGAACAGCCTGGTACGCGCCTACCGGGGATGAGACGCGGCCCTTCCCCCCCGCCTTTAGCGGAGCGGCCGCGGGGCGAACCTAAGAAGACGTCCCCAAACGGGTGCGTATGAAATCCGCCACCTGCGAGATGTAGGTCCCGGAGACGAAGACCTCGGCCACCCCCATCTCCTTGAGCTTGGGGATGTCCTCGGCCGGGATGATCCCGCCCACGAGGACCATCTTGTCCTCCACGCCCTTTTCCCGGAGGAGGGACATGATCCGACGCACTATGCTCAGATGGGCTCCGGAGAGGATGGATAGACCGATCACGTCCACGTCCTCGTCCACGGCGGCGTTGACGATCTCCTCCGGGGTGCGCCTCAAGCCGGTGTAGATCACCTCGAATCCCTCGTCCTTCAGGCCGTAGGCGATGACCTTGGCCCCTTGGTCGTGCCCGTCCAGGCCCGGTTTGGCTATGAGCACCCGGATAACCTTTCCACCCGTTTTGGCTTCCATGATTTACCTCCCCGTCAATCCATCACCGTCTCGCACCTCAGGAGCTCCACCTTAAGGCCCGTTTCCCTGGCGATATCGAGGTATGCCCGACCGGTTAGGTCCCTTCCCCAGCGGCTGAGATGGAAGGGGGAGGAGGGAATGATCACCAGGTCGGGCTTCTCGCCGTGTTTTTCCATCCATTCTTGGAGGTGGTCTATGTAGTCCTTCACCACCAGCAGGTCTCCGAGCATTATGTTTCCCCCGAAGAAGCGATTCTCCGGAACGCTCAGTCGCAGTTCCGAGCCCTCCGGGAGGTTGATCGGGTTTTCCTCCAGCAGCTGTTCCAGGGTGGGGCGGACAAGACGCGAGGTGAGGAGAAGGACCAGGCGTGCCTCCGATCGGCGCACCATGCCCTCCAGGACCCGGAGGTAGGAGACTCGCAGACCGCTCCCCATGAAGGCCACCCCCAAGTGGGTTCCGGTGTGAAAGTCGAAAGGATAAGAGTACCGGCGAGTCTCTCCGCCTAGCTCCACCGCTTTGCCATCCCTTCTCACCAGGAGAGAGACCTTTTCCTCCCCGCTATTCTGAAGCAGGGTTAGCAAGTCGCGGGCCTGGGGACGGTTGAGCACGTTGATCCCGTTAATCCGAAGGATGACGTCTCCCGGTCTGAGTCCCCAGGATTTTGCCGGAGAGTTGGGTACCAGCCCGATCACCTCCGGAAGGTTCTTTCGCTCCCGGGTGAGGTTCTCCTCGTAAAGCGCGGGGCTCAACACCAGAGGGCAGGGAAGGTCGCTGCGCATTTCCCCTACCAGCCGTACCACGGCGCCCCATACCTCCTCGGTGTCGAAGAGCGGTGTCGAGGAGAAGAACCTAGAGTAACCGGGAAGGTTGACCTGAACCAGCCGCGCCCCGCAGCCCGCGGCGTAGGCGCAGGTCCTCTCCAAGTCCCGCAGCATCTCCTCCAAGGAGGGTTCCGGCCAGGCCACCACGGTGACGGCGAAGGGAATGGCCGCATCCGCCAGCCTGGGGAGAGAGTGGATGGCCGTCTCGGGTCTCCGGTCCCCCATGAGGAAGGAGCGCCGGGCGGGGTCGGAGCTGTTGAGGGAGACGTCCAGAAAGAGAGGGGCTAGGCCTGCCAGCTCCTCGACGAAAGCCTTATCCAGGCGGCAGCCGTTGGTGGCCAGACGGAAGGGCGCGTCGGTCCTCTCCCGCAGGCGGCGGAGCAGAGGTATGATGCGCGGATGGGCCAGCGCCTCACGGGGTCCGCCGAAGGTGGGGAAAAGACCTCGCCGCGCCAGAGGGCGGTAGTGGGCGATCCTGGCTTCCAGTCTCTTCCAGTCGCTTACCGGGTCGGCTGGCGGCTGCATGAGGGAGGGGAGGGATCCTCGGTGATAACAGAACCGGCATCGACAATCGCACCGGTCGGCGGCATGGAGTATCACGTCCTCCGCGCTGTCCACCGGGGCGTCCGTCCAGTCGGAAAGGCGGCGCAGCCGGAACCCGTCCACCTCCACCGGCTGGCCCTCGCGCTCCAGCTGCACCAGCGAGAGCAGGCTCTCCAGCTGGCGGGCCAGGAAGTCCAGGCGGGGCTCGTAGAGGGCCGCGTTGGCCCGACTCAGGAAAGGCGGGACCGGATACCCCCGGGAGTTGGCCCTTTTCGACGGGCCGGCTATGCAGGAGCGCTCCTGGGGAGGACTTATAATTCTCGGTCGTGCTTGGCGATTTTCGTCCGCCTCGTAGGATTCGGTTACCGAATCGTTTTTCGAAGTGGGATATATGTCGTGCACCGCCCCGTCCGGGCCCAGAAAGCGGAAGCCGTCCACCTCCACCTCCCTACCTCCCTCCAGGAGGCGTATCACGGACAAGAGGTTGCGGAGTTGCTCGCGTATCAGCTGCACGTGAGGATCCGGTCCCCGCGACCCGCCTCCGGCTTGTCGCAAGGGATAGCGGAAAAGAGCCCCTTCGACCTCCTCCGCCCCCGTTGTCGCAGCGGGGGCGGTATTTCGGGCCGCCGACTCGCGCTCCGCCGAGAGCCGCTGACGTTCCATCCTCGTCACCACCTCACTTCAGCCGGTGCGCCGTTCGGGTGGGCTCGCGCTCTGCGCAACCCGGTTTTTCACGGCCGGCGATAACCGTATGCCAGGGGACGGAAGGGATTCCCTTCACCGTCCCCCAGGGTCAGAAGGGGGACACGGCCTGGTATTCCCCGAAGACCTCCCGCAGCACGTCGCATATCTCCCCCTCGGTCACGTAGGCCTTCACGCACTGGATGAGGTGAGGGAGCAGGTTCTCCTCCTCCTTCCGGGCCAAGTCTTCCAGCTCCTTCAGGAGGCGAGCCACCTCCCGGCCGTCGCGGTTCCTCTTGATCTCCGCCAGGCGGGCCTTCTGCCTCTCCTCCGCGCGCTCCCTCCTCTCTGGGTCGTAGGGGTTGGGGACCAGGCGGTTGGTGGTCACCTCCAGCTCGTGCTCGCCGGTGAAGCAGTTGACCCCCACCACCAGGCGTTCGCCCCGCTCTATGGCTCGCTGCCGCTCATAGGCGCTGCGGGATATCTCCCTCTGCATGTACCCGTTTTCTATGGCCGCCACCGCTCCGCCCATCTTCTCGATCTTCTCCAGTTCCTCCCAGGCGGCGTTCTCGATCTCGTCGGTGAGGGACTCCATGCAGTAGGAACCGGCGAATGGATCGGTGTACTCCAGGAGGCGCGCCTCGCAGGCGATGATTCTCCCCGCGTCCTGGGCCAGCTGCAGGGCTTCCATGCTCCACCCCAACCCCAGGGGCTCGTCGTAGGGCGGGAAGGGGAGGGGCCGTCCTCCGGAGAGGGCGCTGGCCACCGCCCCGATGACCGCCCGGGTGAGGTTGTTCAGCGGCCGTTGCAAGGTGGTGGAGGAGGGCCCGATGTGAGCCCCGATGGCCTGGCGGATGCGCATGCTCCGCTCGTCCCGGGCCCCGAAGCGCTCCTTGAGTATCCGGGCGTACATGCGGCGGGCCGCCCGCTGGAAAGCGATTTCCTTGAGCATCTCCATGGAGCCCCCGAAGGCGTTGAAGGTGAAGCGGGGGGCGAACTCGTCCACCTCGAGTCCGGCTTCCACCCCCACCTTGAGATATTCCACGGCGATGGCCATGGAGAAGGCCAGGTCCTGCTCCCGGGTGGCTCCGGCCTCCCTTATGTGGTAGCCGCCTATGCTGGTGATGTTCACGTTGGGCATGTGCCTGGTTATGAAGACCAGGCTGTCCCGGAAGAGGCGCAGGGCGTGTCTCGGCGGGAAAATGTAGGTGCCGCGGGCGATGTATTCCTTGAGGATGTCGTTCTGGGGGGTGGCCCGCAACTTATCCAGGGGGATGCCCCGCTTCTCGGCCAGGGCGGCGTACATGGCGATGATCACGTTGGCCGGGGCGTTGATGGTGAAGTTGGAGGCGATGCGGTCGAGGTTTAAATCCCCCTGATAAGGCTCGTAGATGATCTCGAAGTCGGCCAGGGTGTCCACGCACACCCCCACCTTGCCCACCTCCCCCTCGGCCAGGGGATGGTCGGAGTCGTAGCCGCACTGGGTGGGGAGGTCGAAGGCCAGGTTGGGGCCCCCTCGGCTCCCTTGCTCGAGAAGACCCTTGTAGTAATCGCGGGTGTCCTCCGGGGTGCCGTATCCGGAATAGATGGCGGCGCGGGTCTGCCCTCCGGCTCCGGGGATCTCCCCCTTTCCCCCCGCCAGAGAGGCCAGTCGAGCCAGCCCGGCCATGGGTTCTATGGGAAAGGTACCGGCGGTGAAGGGATAGGTGCCCGGGAAGCCCACCTTCTCCAGGAAGTCGAAGGGCTCGATGTCCAGAGGGGTGAAGAAGCGGCTGCTCTCCTTGTTCAGGTAGGGAAACTTCTGAATGGCTTTGGCCAAGGGCCCTTCCTCCCAGGCGCGCCGCGCCTCGCTTATCTTTTCCAGATACTCGTTCATCTCATCCCCCTTTCCCCGCTCGCATGGTCCGTATTGACCCGTTACGTAGGTTATAGGCGATTCCGCAAGGACGGCTCCGCGTAGGGTAGCGCAAGACGCAGCCACCACCAAGATTATAATCACCCTCCGGGCTTATGGCCTCCGCAACGTCCCGAGCACCCGTCGACGTCTACGTGCTCCGGGTTGCGGGACGGCGTGGATTTACCTCGCCCCCGGGACGAGCGCTCGTAGCCCCCTTTTTCCCGCCTCGGGCGGGACTCCGTAGCCTCTAACCTTCGGCGGAAGCCTTGCCGTTCCGATTGGCACGAAGCGGGAGCAGCGGCCGAAACGCTCGCGCGCCAAACCCCCTCCTCCCTAGGCCGTATGCAGCCGGGCGTTCGTGGTCAGCAAATGTTCACTTCTACTAAAGTTATTACATATCGGACCTTATGGCAAGAAGCGAGGATGTACGATCAATCCGCCACCGGTATACTCCGCGAGATAATGAAACCGTTTGGAAGCTGCCTTAAGCAACCTTTACCCGGAGGCAACAGATTCTTAACGCTTATGGCCGATAATGGGAGAGGATGTCGGATGGACCCGGAGGGAGGATCGGGGATGGGCTTGCGGTTCAGGAGCAGGGAAGGACATGAGCCCAAGGAGGCGGGGCGGAGAGACTTCGGGACGGTCCTTTGCGGATATCCCTTAGGGCCGGCATACTTAAAAAGGCGGAGTGACGGTGGTGTGAGGGATGAGGGAACGCGTTTTCGGGCTGTGGCGAGGGAGGATGCGGACGAAGGGCGCGGTACAGTAACACGACCGCCTCTCGGCGGCAACCGCCAAAAGGACGCGCTCAATAGACGGACCAAGGGGCTTTTCTCCCTCCTGGTTATCCTGGCGCTTCTCCCGCCGCTCGTCGGTTGCGGCGGAGGGCGGACGAAGGAGGCGGGAGGGTCCTCGGGATGGACTATAGAGCGAATAGGTACCGGTTCCTTCCCCCGTTGGTCTTGGGCTCGAGACCTCATAACCTACACCGACCTGGTGGACGGGCAGTACGAGGTCTTCGTCTGCCGCCCGGATGGGAGCGAGGCCCTCTGTCTCACCGCGGACAAAGAAGCGCTGCGAGGTTGCGGCCACCGAGGGCAATCCGCCTGGCACCCCAGCGGTGAGTACATAGTCTTCACCGCGGAGAACGCCGCCTATCCCCGGCTGGGCCACGGAGCGTCCGCCCGTCCCGGCTGGGGACGAAACCATGACGTGTGGATCATGAACGCGGACGCTTCCGGATTCTGGAGGATCACCGATTACCCGGAGAACTGGGCGGTCATGGAGCCCTCCTTCTCCCACGACGGGAGCAAGATATTCTGGTGCGAGGAGTATTCTATGGAAAAATATCCCAACGGGAAGGAGGGGGACCTCCTGCTTCCGGGGGACCGACCCACCGGCCCTCCCTACGGGCACCCGGGCGCTTACCATTCCGCCTTGCAGTTCACCTACCGGGTAGGAGAGGAGATGTTGGCTTGGAGGATAGTCAGCGCGGACATCGCTTTCGGTCCCGATGGGCCGGTGCTCTCCAATATTAGGAAGTTGGAACCGCCCGCCGGTTACACCTTGAACGAGGCCAACGGTTTCCTGCCCGGGGACGACGGCTTCATAGGATGCTACTCCATACTTGCGGAGACAAACGGGAGGGCCGTCGCCGGAGAGCTGCTGGCCACCGATTTAGGGGGCCGGCCGGAGAGGAGGCTCACGGATACCGCATGGCTCCACGACGAAGATCCCTGTTTTTCCCCCGACGGATCGCTTATAGCTTTCAAGGAGACCGGGGGCATCGTGGGACACGAGGACGAGATATACCTCATGCGCGCCGACGGCACGGGAAAGACCAGGCTCACCCACTTCACCGAGCCGGGGTACCCGGAATACGATCCTGTTTATGAGATGGAGGACGCTGAGAGATATGCATACCGTCCGTCCGGGACTCAGATAACGGAGATGTGTTTCAGTCCGGACGGAAGGAGGTTGGTCTTCGGGCGCTGCCGACCGACCGGGGATCCCCTGGAGTCGGCTCTGGAAATACACTCCTATCTCTATGTCCTCACCCTGCCCGAAACCTGTCTTTCGGGGGTAGAATGAGAAAACGCTCAAGCCTTAAGTCGGAAGCGGTTCGTCGGATACGCCTTATCCTGTTCTTCGAGACCCTGCTGGTCGTGGGAAGCGTGGTCGCCGCCTACTTGCTGCAATGGCGCATCCCACTGCCCGTCTGGCTCGCGGTACCCGCCGGGCTTCTGCTGTGGCTTGGAGGGTTGATGTTTACCTTGAACCGGCGGAGGAGATGGATGGCGCAAAACGGGGTGAGATCGCGAAGGGGAGGGCGGAATGGCTACCCCCTGGTTAAGGCCAGGGGGATCATGCACCTGGGAGTGGCCCTCGGCTTCCGTTCCTGGCCCACTTTGGCCTTAGCGGCGGTCCTCTTCGCGTTGAACCTGATCCTGGCCATGCGGACAAGACGCCTCATGCCGGAGAGACCGTGGAGACGGAGGGATACCTCGCCCGTCAACCCTTAAATCGTTTATGGAAGGCAATCGCCGAGCCGTGCATGGGACCGAGGATTGCTGCTCTCTCCATCGTACGGTGACGATCCTCTTTGCCCGGTCCCGATTCAGGTTGACAAGGGCACGGCGCGTTAACAAAATTACCTCCCGAAAGAGCTGTTTTGCAGAGGTTTTATTCGTAAAAAAGGGAGACCTTGAGAGGTAAACGGAAATACCTTCCATTCTCAATGGCTGAAGGGCCGGAGATGAAGGAGACGAGGCGAGCGGCATTGAGGAGCGCCGTTAGGGTTTTTCCGGATCCGCGGGTCGAAGGACCGTAAAACGGCCGAAAGCCTCGAGTAAAAGCCAAGGCCACGGGAAGGAAAAGGGTTTGGAGGAGGGAGGAGGATGGCGGATCCCGAGCACTTGGAGATACTCAAACAGGGGGTCAAAGCCTGGAACGAATGGAGGAGGCAAAACGTTTATCTGGTGCCTGACCTGTACGGCGCCGACCTGCGGGGTTTGGATCTGCAATACGTTCACTTCATGCGCGCCAACCTCGGGGAGGCCAACTTGGCGGGATGCAACCTCCGGAAGTCCTACCTGGTGGGGGCTTACTTGCACGGGGCCGACCTCTCCGGATGCGACCTGGAAGGGGCGGACATGCGCGGTTGCCACCTGAGCGGGGCAAAGCTGCGCGGCGCACGCCTGGTGGGGGCGGTGCTCAACAAGGCTTTGGCCGTGGGTGTGGATTTCACCGGGGCGGACATGAGGTCGGCCATGATGCTGGGCACCAACCTGGAGAACTCCGATTTCACCGGTGCGGACATGGAGGACGTGGACCTGACGGACGCCAAGCTGAAGGGCGTCAAGACGGAGGAAGTGAGAGGTTACCGCTTCCCAAGGCGGTAACTCAGTAGACCCAGCCCGGGAAGGTACACACGCCGGCCGGCTCCCTGGCCCGATACATCTCTATGCCCCTCCAGGGCTCTCCCAAGATGCCGTCGTGTATGGCCCAGGCCCTCCCCCGTACCGACTTCTCCATGCCCGGACGGCGGAAAGGGGTGCTCCCGTCCAGCTTCTCGTACAGTTCACCGCCCGGTTGGAAGCCGGCGTGGATCTCCTCCATCCTTCGCTTCCCCCTTATATAGTTGAAGCCGTAATACTCGAAGATTATGGCGGTGTTGTAGGTGAGAGGCTCGGCGATGACCATGTCCTGACCCATGGCGATGACGAAGTCGCGGGCCAGGGGCACGAAATCTTTGAGCAAGCGGAGGCCCCGGCGGACCTGGCCGGGGGCCAAGCCCGCCTCCATGGCCCTGATCTCCTCGGGGATGTTGCGTCGCACGGTGGCGAACTTGGTACGCCTACCCGTCTCGTCCACGTCGGTGTCGAAGCGGGGACTGCGGGGATCGTTGATGATGAGGAAGTTGATCTCGATCTTAAAGAAGGGGGTGTCCTCGATCTCCAGGTAGAAGATGCAGTCCCGGTCGTCGGGGTTCTCCCGCACCTCGATGACGGCGAAGGTGGACTGGGGATGAGCGGTTATCTCCACCACCCGCTCGCCCTTCGGGTTTTGGAAGGTCTCCGGGTCGATGCCGAAGAGACCGAAGACCTTGTCCGGTACGAGCATCCCGTAAAGCCTGTCCTTGACCTCCTTTTCCAGTTGGTTGAGATCGTGGATGTTGCGGTGGGGGGCGTTTCCCGCGAGGGCACGGAATCTTTCCGCAAATTCCTCGGACACCCGATCATCCATGTTCCGAGCCCTTTTTCCCGTCCGGCGAGAGCCTCTCGTCTATGAATCCGGCGATGCGCACGGCCATGGCCATTATGGTCAACTGGGGGTTCACTCCCGGCGAGGAGGGCAAGATGCTCCCGTCGCATATGTAGAGGTTCTCCACGTCCCAGGTCTCGCCGGTGGGACGGACCACCGACCACTCCGGGTCGTCTCCCATGCGGCAGGTGCCCAAGGGATGGTAGGCGCTCATACCGTAGAAGTCGGTGACCTTCACTCTGGATCGCTCCAGGCGGCGGAGGTCCCTAACGCCGTTCAGTTCGTAGTGCCCGGCGATGGGGGTGAAGACCTTGCGGGCCCCTGCAGCGAACCATATCTCCGCCATGAGCACCACCGCCTCCTTGGCCTTCTGCACGTCACGCCCGCGCAGGAGATAAAGAACGGTGGGGCGGTCCCCCGGCCGCCGCAGGTCCAGCACCCGTCCCTGCGAATCGCTCTCGGACACCATACCCCCGAATATACCCATGTTGGGATATTTTTCCATAAGGTTGGCATGCTTCCTGCCGGCGAAGGGCAGGGCTAGGGCGTGTATCTCGGGGGGGACCGTACCCCCCTCCAGCATTATGCCCTCGCCCCGGAACTCGTCCACGTAGCAGGCCTGCGGTATACCCCGCGGCGGTCCGAGGTTCTCCTCGAAGAGGGCTACCGTCTGGACCGCGGGATGGATCTGCAGGTTGCGGCCGACCTGGCCGCTGGAATTGGCTAAACCCAGGCGCAGCAAGAGATAGGGAGTGTAAACGGCCCCGCAGGCCAGGACCACCACCCTGGCCGCCACGCGGAGCCTTCGGCCGGTTGGCGCTCCGGAGGCGGGGTCCAGGAAGAACCCCGATACTCCGACGGCGCGCCCTCCGTCGACCTCTATGCGGTCGATGCGGCATCCGGAGTATACGTCTGTCCCGAAGCGGACCGCGTCGGGGATGAAGGAGACGTCCACGCTCTGCTTAGAACCTGAAGGACAGCCGAAGACGCACGACCCGAAGCCCTCGCATTCCTTGGCGTTGCGAGGTAGCCATCCGCAGGATAGCCCCAGCCTTTCCGCTCCGGCGAGGAAGGTGGTAGCCACCTTGCCCGCCACCTCGGGGTCGGCTCTCTTGACGAAGAGATATTCCTCCAGATGCCCGTAGATGAGGTTGAGCTCGTCCTCGGTCACCTCCCGGAGACCGTAAGTCATCTGCCATTTCTTGAGCACCGGCCGGTAAATGCGCAGGGCGGTCCCCGAGTTGATGGTGGTCGTGCCGCCTACGGTCTTTCCCAGAGGGAGGATTATGAAGGGGAGGCCTAAGGTCACCGTCTGTCCGGCATCGCGGTACATCCTGATGTAAGCCTCGGAAGGACGGAGATTGAAGTCATCGCGGGTGAAGTAATCCCCTTCTTCCACCACCACCACCGAGTGGCCCTCGGAGGACAGTTCGCGCGCCAGGGGTCCGCCTCCCGCTCCGGAGCCGACGATAACCACGTCTACGGCGCGGTCCACGTCCGATAAGACCTCCCGGGAGCGGAAGATCATGGCCTCCCCTCCCGGGGTGGAAGTGGGCGGTCCCTGGTCACCACGCGGAGGTTAGCCTCCTCCTTGAGTGCCCGAGGGTCGAAACCGAGGGGCACGGAGACCTCCGGGCGCCGGTAATAGGACATGTAGAGGGGCATTCCCGCAAGCAAGGCCACGCCGCGGAGGAGCGGGTTGCGGGAGCCCATCAGGCGATTGAGAAGCTCTTGCCTCCTTTCCGGTGACAGCCGGGAGAAGGTCCTACCCGTGCGGATGACGGAAAGTACGCGGAGGGTTAGGAGGCAGACCCGATAAAGCGGCATCAGTTCCGGAGCTCCCGCGCGGAAGTATACTTCCAGGAAGGAGAGCTGTTCCTCCAGGTCGGGAGGGGGAAGCGAGGTGGAATCGCCCAAGAAAGCCTCCGCGATCTCCCGGATCCCGGATGGGGGAAAGGAGCTCACCGCCGACTCACCACCTCACCGTAAGCATCGCCCGGCGTATGTCCCTCAAGCGGCACGTTTCCTTCCTCCTCACCGACGACCCTAACGGCGTACGGTCGCGCTCTCTTCCGGCGATCTGTGGGAAGGACTCGTCGCCTTGCGTACATGGAATCGTGGCCGCGTGGACCGTGGTCCTCAATCCCGTTCGATTCAGAAAATCATTCTACCATATCGAGTGTCCTCGAGGCCGCTACGGGAGCGGGCTTGCGACCGCGCCGTTCAAGAGAGCGCAGGATTAAAGCGGGGTTGCGGCTCCATGCGGTAGGGTCGGGTTTTTCGAGTCCTATGTCTTGCCGTGATACCGCGAACCGGAAGTTAACCCTCGCCGCAGGCGGGCTTTATACTGTAGGAGAATCGAAGTTCTTGGCGTGAAGCGGGAAAGTTTTCCGCTCCCAGAGTAAGGAGCGGGGATGTGCGGATGAGAAGGGGGTGTTCTCCTTGACCGGAGAGAGGGGCAGAGGCGGCTCGTTCGCCAGGACGGATCATCGTTTCCGGGTGGGCAGGCTACGTTGTGCCGCCTGGTTGTACGTTCCGGAGGGAAAGACGCGGCCGCCGGTGGTGGTCATGGCCCATGGTTTCGGGGCCCAGAGGGATTTCGGTCTGCAACCCTACGCCGAGAGGTTCGTCTCCGAGGGTATGGCCGTTTTCCTCTTCGACTACAGGAATTTCGGGGCCAGCGAGGGAAAACCCAGGAACTTGGTCAACCCTTGGCGTCATCTCCGCGACTGGAAGCACGCCGTCTCCTACGTGCGTTCCCTGAAGGAGGTGGACGGCGGCCGGATAGCTCTCTGGGGCTCCTCTTACAGCGGAGGGCACGTGATGGTCACCGCTTCCCGGGACCCGGAAATCCGTGCCGTCTGCGCCCAGGTCCCCTTCGTGGACGGCATCTCCTCGGCCGCTTACACCGGATGGAGACATGCCTGGCAGGCCACGGTAGCCGGTCTTCGGGACCTGGGTAGGGCTATTACTTTCCGGGAACCTTACAAGGTGCCCATAGTCTCCGACCCGGAAACCTTCGGTATAATGAACACCCCGGAGAGCAAGCCGGGATACCTGGCATTGGTCCCGGAGGGGAGCGACTGGAAAAACGAATGCCCCGCACGTGCGGTCCTCGAGCTCCTGTTTTACCGGCCGGCGACCCGGACGCGTGAGGTGCGATGCCCGGCGCTGATCGTCCTCGGGGAGAAGGATTCCCTTATCCGGCCCAGGGCGGTGGAAAAAGCGGTCTCCCGGATGCGGGAGGTGACCATCGTCCACCTTCCCGTGGGGCATTTCGACGTCTATACCGGCGAATGGTTCAATAGGGTGGTCGCCATGCAGGCGGATTTCCTCCGCCGCCATCTGGAAGGCTGAAGTCCGCTGCCTTCTGCGTGGATTTTTCGCCGGACGGCGGCGGCCCGGCGGTCGTGCGGCGAGGCGTTGTTTCCGAACCGAGCGATTGGCCTCCCGTGTGGAAAAAAGCGATGCGCGGAGAGACCCTTCGGGTCGTGCCCGTATAGAGCCGCCGATCGGGAGTAGGCATGGACCCCGAGATTCTTTACAGGGGAGGGGAAACCCCTTAAAATACGAACGGAATGACATGTCATTCAGTTTATTGGATAGGACCATACCGCTTCATAGCATGTGTCCACGGCTGCAGGAGGGGTGAATGGCGGATAGAACCCTGGTCGATCGAAGGCGCAGCGAGATCATCGAGGCAGCCCTGGAAATATTTGCCGAAAAGGGTTATCACGCGGCCAAGATAGAGGATATAGCCGCCAGGTTGAAAATAGGCCACGGGACTTTCTATCGCTATTTCAAGAACAAGCTGGACATCTTCAACCACGTGGTGGAGGACATCATCGCCCGGGCCACGGAGTTCGTGTCGGACATCGATCCTCGAGAGCCGGATACGCTGGAAGAATATCGCGAGCAGCTGGAACTTATAGGGGACCGGCTCTTCAGCCTCTTCAAGAGCTACCCGCAGATCTCACGGGTGCTCTTCTACGAGGCCTTCGGCATAGACGACGCCTATATGCAGAAGAGGATAAGGGAGATATTCGACCTTTTCGGCGATTTCACCGCCATGTATCTGGAGAACGGAGTGCGCAAAGGTTATCTGCGAGGGGACCTGCATATCCGGGAAACCGCTCTGGCGGTCAACGCGGCACTCTTCGAGGCCTGCCGGAGGGTGGTCTCCTCGCCGGACCCGGAGCGGGCGGTGGTGATATGGAAGGAGACGGTCATTAACCTCATGCTGGAAGGGATCAAGGCGCGGTGAGGGAACGGCTTGCCGTCTCGGGGAGAAGGGTACATGGGGTTGGGTTCGGAGCGGTAGGACGGCAAACCGGGCGCTTTCCGTGGCCGGAGGCGCGGAAGGGAGTACCCCTTAGATACGCCCGAGCTATATAGGTTCGGCCATCGACATGACGGGAGGTGGAAGATGGTACAGGTGGACGTTTTCTGGAGCTACGGGATCGGTTCCAGTTTTGCCTTGGCCGCGTTCCGGCAGCTCCGGAGGCTGAAGGTGGAAAACGAGGTCCGGCGGTGGAAGCTGGGGTGGAAGGAGTGGCCGGAGGTACCCGAGGGGGGAGATGCCCCGGAGGCGGAGCTGATGCCGGCGGGCCTCAGTCGAGAGAACCACGTTGCTTTCCAGGAACTGGTAAAGGAACTCAAGGCCAACGGGCTGCGTCCCGGCAAGGTGACCTTTAGGGACCTGGGGAAGGTGGTAAAGGTGGTGAGGGGCTGGGCGGAGAGGTACAGCGACGCCTTTCATAACGAGTATTTCCTCAAGAACCTGCTCTTCCTCTCGCTGCTCTTCGTACCCTCGGGAGCGGTCCTCTTGTGGTCCAATCCCAACTGGGAGACCATGCAGGTAGGGAGCTATGAAACCATTCCTCAATGGCTGGTGGGCATATTCACGACCACCAACGTGACGCAGGGGATCCTGGGTTTCCTGGTCACCTACGAGCTCCTCATGAAAGGTAAATATTACCAAGCAGCCTTACAGACCGTTCTGGCCTACCTGGGGTTTTTCTTCATCCTCGCCAATGGCTGGGACAACCGGGGATACCAGCGCTTCTTCTCCAAGAACCGGGAGGCCTTCGAGGACTGGAAGTGGACCAACGCCCTCCGTTGGTTGGGATCGGACGTGGTGGCCATACTCCTTGTTTACGGGGCCGCCTTCCTGCCCCTCATGTACTACTGGATAACCAAATGGCTCATGGAGGGGCGGGAACTGGAAAAGGGCGGTGCCGCGGAGGTGGACCTTTTCGAGAGGCTTCCCGAGGCGGCCGAGTTGTTCGCCTACGAGAACATCTCCATCTTCGGGGGGACCCTGGGGCCGGCGGTCCTGGCCACTTTCCTCATCCGTCGGCTGGGTTGGGGCAAGGGCCTGGCCCTGACGGCGGCGGCCACGGGGCTGATGCTCAGCAAGTGGGGCATGGGACCAGCGATGTGCAAGCGTTTGATGGGTGTGGATTCCTTGGAGGACGTCCCCGTGGAGGAGATGGTGAGGCGAGCCCTGGAGGAAAGCAGGGAACCGGCCCGGGTCGGTTCCTGAGCGGCGCGGCCACGGAGTCGGCTTCGAGCTGGCCGAATCGGTACCCGGCCGGCGGAGAGGGTTACGAATGGAGGAGGGATGGCGCTCTTGCGCCTTCCCTCCTGCATTTTCTCCACCTTGATCCGAGAGGTAAAGCGGGCCCTTACACCCGGCTTATCGACGCGCTGCGTCCGGAAGTCGTGCAAACCGATCGGTGGCGTGGATAAAATGGAGGCGTAGAAAACTCGTGTTCAAGCTTTCAGGCGATTTTGCGGTACGGGAAGAACGCCTCATGACATCGATGCCGGGGTGAGAGGTCATGGATTGCTGGGGAGAATTCACGGCGCGCCTCAGATGGCGGCGAGCGTGGATGGTACTTCTGCCCGTCTGGGTGATCGTCTTTTGTTCCCTTTTTTTGGCCGGGCCTCCCCGTAAGGAGCCGTCAGCCCTTTCGGTTTCCGGACCGGGAACCCGGACGTCTGTATGTGCCGGCGACCGGGAGGAGGCGGGTTCCATTTCCGGGGAATCGCTGGAGGGGGCATCGACCGCGGCCGATCATACCCTTACCGGCATATACGCTTTCTCGGGTACCGGAGGGGGGACGAACGTTGAGGACGTTCGGTCTCGGGAAGAGGCGGGGACAGGGGTCGATAAGAACCGGACGCTTATGGAAGACTTTCTCCAGCCCGGGGACATACTTCTCGGAAGGTGTCGCCTGAGCCTGGTTCCCTCCATCAGTCCGGGTCGGGGCTGGACCCACGCCGCCATATACGCTGGAGACGGGAAGATCGTGGTGGCTTCCAACCCCTTACAGGACGTGTTGATGACTTCGGTTCGATCGTGGGAGTATCCCCACATGACCTGGGTAACCTGCCTCCGGGTTACCTCCGCCACGCCGGAGGAAAGGAGGAAGGCGGCCGAGTTCGCCAAGGGTAAGGTGGGAGCTCCCTACGACCTTAACTGGTTTTCCGCGCAGGAAGACGGGCCTTCATGGTACTGCAGCGAGCTGGTATGGGCCGCCTATGTGCAGGCCACGGACGGACGGGTGAATCTGGAGCCCGGCTTGGGTGCCTTCGGCGTCTCTCCGGACGATATCTACAACCATCCCCAAACGGCGGTCGTGGGGGGACATTACGAGAGTAAACCGGATACCATCGTATCCCTGTTGGCCAAGGCGTTCACGCTTTGCGCCATGTTCGGCACGGCTACGGTGATCCTGGGCAGCCGAGGCTGAGTCGAGGCGGAAGGAGGAGAAGTCGCGGAAAGGAGCGCCCATGCAGGTCGAGGTGGAAAAAAACGGCAAGGTCTTCACGGTGATCATAAACCGGCCGGAGGTCAAGAACGCCATAGATTACCGGACCTCCCGCATGCTTGCCGACGCCTTCCGGGCTTTTGAGGCCGACGAGGGCGCACGCGTCGCCGTTCTGTGGGGTGCCGGAGGCACCTTCTGCGCCGGGGCGGACCTCAAGGCCCTGGCCACCGATCCCCTACAAGAAGCACTGCGTTTGAACGAGGACATGAGTGCCGATGGTCCCCTGGGACCCACGCGCATGCTCCTCGGAAAACCGGTAATCGCCGCCATTTCCGGATATGCGGTGGCCGGTGGGTTGGAATTGGCCATATGGTGTGACCTTCGCGTGGCGGAGGAGGATGCCGTCCTGGGCATCTTCGAGAGGCGCTTCGGCGTGCCCCTCATCGACGGCGGGACCCAGAGGCTCCCGCGCCTCATAGGCATGAGCCGGGCGCTGGATCTCATCTTGACCGGCCGTCCGGTGACCGCGGAGGAAGCTCTGTCCATGGGCCTGGTGAACCGCGTGGTTCCCAAGGGGCGGGCCCGGGAAGAGGCGGAGAGGCTTGCCGCCCAGCTGGCCGAGTTCCCCCAGGTGTGCATGCGTAACGACCGGCTGGCGGTATATCGTGGGATAGGCCTGACCTTCGAGGAAGGTTTAAAGCTGGAGTTCCGTCTGGGTCTGCAGACCTTGGAGAGCGGGGAGTCCGTTGAGGGAGCCACCCGCTTCACGCGAGGGGAGGGAAAGCACGGAGAATTCTGAGGGTCGCGGGCGGGCCTTGCCGCGGCGGTCGCCGTCTTAGGGGATAGTGGCCGTGTCCCCGTGCAAGGTGACCTGCGTCCCCAGCGATGCGGATAGGGAAGCTATCTGGCGGAGCCAGGAATTAGCCTCGGTGCCGGTCATGGGTGTGGGCCTGCCATTCAAGATGCGGATGGGATAGATGATCGCGCCCATGAACCCGCCGCATCCCAGGGTGGCCAACAGCAGCGCGCTGTAAGTGCCCTGAACGCTTCCTGGGTTGAAGGCGAAGTTGCCCAGGCTGTAAGCGATGAGCCTGTCCTTGTATATCTCCAAGCCTTGAACCACGTGGGGGTGGTGACCGACCACCAGATCCGCCCCGCTGTCCACGGCCAGATGGGCCAGAAAACGCTGGCGGGAGGTGGGGGTATACTCCTTCTCGATCCCCCAGTGGAAGGAGACCACCACCAGATCCGCGCGCTCCCGCGCCGAGGAGATCTCGGCGACCAGGCGTCCCGCGTCCGAGGCGTCCGCCACGCCCGGATAACCGGGTCCGGCCGGCCATCCGTAATAATTCACGTCGCTGTAGGCCAGGAAGGCCACCCGCAGCCCTCGCGCCGTCAGGAAGGCGGGGGAACGCGCCTCTTTGTGGTCGGCACCCGAACCGCAGTGGGCTATCCCGTTGGCGTCCAGATAGGCGAGGGTGTCCACCAGCGCCTCGCCCCCATAGTCGCGGGAGTGGTTGTTAGCGTGGGAGACCACGTCGACGCCCGCCTCGCGCATGGTGGGGAGGGCGGCCGGGCTGCCGCGGAAGGTGAAGCCCTTGCCCGGCACCGGGCTTCCCCGCCAGGAAACGGCGCATTCCAGGTTGGCGAAAGCCAGGTCCGCCGACCTCAACCATCCGGCCACCGCGGTCCAGGGATAGTCGTATCCGTAGCCCATGTCGAACTGATCGAGATCCAGATTGACGTCGCCCACGGCGGCTACGTTGGCCCTGGACATGGGCATGTAGGAGAAGTACAAGGGTCTTTCCGCCACCAGGGGGAGGTTGGAGGAGAGTCGGGTGGAGAACTCCTTTCCCGGACCCACCACGTCCCTGGCGTCGAGGGTCAGGCGGGTCCTGGGAGCCAGGACGTAATGGCTTTCGGTGGTGTTTCCGAGAGAATCCATGAAGGTCACCCTCATCTCGGCCGCCTGGTGATGGGGGTTTACGACGCAGAGGAAATCGTGGAAACCCTCCAGGGTACAGCCCTCCGCGAAGAACATCTCCCGCACGGGCTCAGCCATGCCGGCGGTGATGTGACCTCCGAGGACGCCTCCCGGAAGGACGAAGTACAAGGGGCGCTCCACGACCAGGGGGGCGGAGGAAGCGACCTCGCAGGAGACGTCCAGGCCCTCGCCCGCCGCCTCGTTTACGTATACCGTGAAGCGACGCGAGGCGGGTATGGCGATCTCCAGCTCCTTCGACTCCCCCGTATCGGTCATGAAGTGAATACGGGCCAGAGCGTCCTCCCTACCGGGATTGAGGAGGCACAGCCAGGTATCGAACCCTGGCCGGGTGCAGCCCTCGGCAAAGTACCAACTGGTGGAGGGTGCCGTAGTCCCCAGGGCGACGTGCCCGCCGTCCCATGTTCCGCGGTAGACGAAGTATATGGGGCGCTCGGCCACTATGGCTTGCTGGGAGGCGACAACCATGGAGACGTCCACGGATGGGGGGACGTAGTCGTTCACCCGCAAGGTGCAGCGGGTTCCCGGGGCCAGGTGAAGAAGAGCGGAGGAGTTGTCCCCCTGCCCGGACCCGAGAAGGAAGTCCACCCGCACCTCGCTGGACAGGGGTTGGGGGTTGGCCAGGCACAGCCAGGTATCGAACCCCGGCCGGGTGCAGCCCTCGGCAAAGTACCAGTTCGTGGAGGTAGCCGTGGAGCCTTGTTCGCAATGCCCGCCCGCCCAGCCTCC
The DNA here is from genome assembly GCA_015711855.1 of Candidatus Solincola quzhuomuensis. Lineage (GTDB taxonomy): Bacteria > Actinomycetota > Geothermincolia > Geothermincolales > RBG-13-55-18 > Solincola_A > Solincola_A quzhuomuensis. The sequence continues at coordinate 36,720 of JACVJF010000004.1, forward strand.
CGTGCCGTAGCGGAAGTAGATGGAGCGCTCCGCGACAACGGGGATCCTCGATTCAACGATCACGGAAACGTCCTGGTCGCTCCCGACCGCGTGGTTGACGTACAGGGTGAGGCGGCTGTGGGGCGCGACGGGAGCTCTTAAGGGAGTTCCCTCCCCCGCAGGGAGCAGGAAGCGGAAGGTGATCTCATCCCTTTCATCCGCTTGGTTGAGGACGCAGACCCACTCCTCGAAACCGGGTCTGGTGCATCCCTCGGCAAAGAACCACGTGGTGGAGGCCGCAGGCACGGGCGCCGCGCAGTGCCCGCCTTCCCATTCCGCGCTGGAAGGTACCGGGCGGAAAAGGAGAGCAAAGAGAGAGAGGAGCAAGAAGACGGCCGGCGCCAACAGGTATCGACGTCTCCCGTCCCGCAGTCTAGCGGCTACCTTCATGGTCTATGCCCCTATCCCTCGAATTGTCCCGGTGCGGGTTTGTGGCTTATGCCTCCTTAATCGGTCTCCTTTATGGGCTATGTCCCACCTACGGCGTGCGACGGATAACGGCCTCTTCTGCGCGGCGCAGAACCCGGAGCCTGCGTTGCGGGGACGGCGCCGGGCATTACTAGTTAAAATTTCCCTATCCTCGTCCCCTTCCCTGCAAAAGGGCGGACGACTTAGGGAGGCTTCACGCTCGATGGAGGCCGGCGAGGCGCAGGACGTAAGACGGACCGCGAGGGATTTCCGACACGGCGAGGGAAGGGATGTGCCTGGCCGGCGTTCAGACCAGATCGGTGTCCGCCCAGGTGATGATCCAGTTATCCAAGTTGCAGACATATTCCCGGTCCACCTCTTCGTCGTAAACCCGTATGCTGACGTTGAGCGTCCGCGGAAGAAAGCGATTGGGCACTCTCACGAAACCGAGGCTTTTCAATGCTCTGGTATAGGCGTTCCTGCCGGTCATCATGCAGGTGACGGCCTCCACCTCCCGGGTCCGGAACCAATCGACGGCCCGGGACAGAAGGTATCTGATCGTCCGGAACCTTGGGGGATCCGCCAGGAGGTCCACGACGAACCCGAGCTTGAAGCCCCCGTACTCCATGACGGCGAGGGCGGCATATCCAGTGGGTCCCTCCGCCTCCGGTTTTGGTTTCAGGATAAAAAGAGCGTATTCCCTTTCCGGGTTGTCGTCGAACCTCCATCGGAGGAAAGCCGCGTCGCGTTTGAAGTAAATACCGCAGCCCTGGCGCCGGAAATCGGCGCCCTCGGGCAGAAGCTCTGCGAACCTGTTTCCCACCTCGTGGTCGAGGTCCCGGTCCGGCAAGACGGGTATGTCCAGCAGGTAGTAAATGGCGCTTAGGATGAAGTTGGCCCAAATGATAAGGAAACGGGGGACGGATCTCCATCCCCACGCGCGGAAAAGCGATCCCGCGTCGGTAAGCCGCCAGTAGACGGGGGCTTCATCCACGAAGTGGGGGCCCTTCTTGTAGGTGATGGGGGTGGAGTTGGGGTTGGGGAAGGAGACGTGCAGGGAACAGCGCTCCGCGAGGTGTTTCCGGGAGGCGTCTATGAGCAGGCCTCCGATACCCCTCCTCTGGAGGTCGGGACGGACCATGAAGTCCACGCGCAGCGCTCCCTCGATCTCCTTTCCCCGAAAGACCACGGTGAAGGGCAAAGAAGCGTAATGTCCGCACAGCGCGCCGTCCTCGTCCTTGACCAAGATGATGTGCTCCGTGGCCCCCGGAAGCCCCTCGTATCTCCAGCGCCAGGCCTCCAGGCCTCTCTCCTGGCCGAAGGCCTGTCGGAACAGCTCGAGGATGGCCTGCTCGTCGCCCGGTTGGTAATAGGAAACGGCGAGTTCGCCCCGAGCCCCTTCCGCTCTCACTCCTTTTCCTCCACTCCGCTTTCCGATTTTAAACCTCGGCCTTGTCGAGGGCGCCGCTCAAATCCCCGTCCTTGGCCTCTGCTCGCGCCGTATCCGAAAAGTTCGCTTTCCGAAGCCCATAGCGGTCCATCCACTACCGCGGAGCCGCAACTTGCCGCCAATGCCCCCTTAAAAGCGGGGTGGGCTTTCGAAGCGGGCGGCCAGACGCCTCACTTCGGCGGTAAGGTTTTTCGGGGGCTTGCCCAGGTAGACGGAAGCTATCCAGCCGCCTATGCGTTCCATCTCCTCGGTTCCCATGCCCGATCGGGTCACCTCCGCGGTGCTCGACCTACCCCAGACATCCACGAAGATGCCGTATCCTTCCAGGCTCCGGCACAGCGAATTAGCCCTCTTCGCGTCCAGGTCCAGAAGAACCTGGTGGGATGCCGTGAATCCCCTTTCCTTGAAGCGTACCGGAACGCCCGCCGCTTGCAAAGCCCCGGCCAGCGCCTTGGCGTTCTCCACCACCCGGAGGCCGTATCCCGGGTCGGAACGCAGTTCCTCCAGGGCCGTCCCGAGGGCGGCGATACGGTTCAGGTGGGGATTGTCCACCAGGCCGATGCCCTCTTCCAGGTCCAATTCCAGGAATTTCCTCAATTGCCCCGCGATCACCCCGCTGTCGGTGAGGATGAGGCCGCCCTGTGGTCCGAAGAGGGATTTGTGCGTGCTCCCCATAAGGACGTCCGCGCCTTCCCGCAAGGGATCCTGGAAAACGCCGCAGCCTATGAGGCCCAGGACGTGGGAACCGTCGTATGCCAGGAGGCATTCCCAGCCCGCCCTCCGGAGGCCCTCGCGTATTTTGGCCACGGGATGGGGAAAGGGAAGGAAGGAGGTGCCCAGAAAGGCCACCCTCGCCCTTTCGCGAAGCAAGGTCTCGATGGTTTCCTCCGCGTCTATATCCAGGGTATCCGGATCGACGCGGATCCAGGCGGGACGGCGATGGAATTTCTCCGCTCCGAAGGGGTTTCCGCCTGCCGAGAAGGGGATGAGGCCCACGGCGTCACCGGGGGAGGTGAAGGCGAAGAGGACGGCCAGGACGCACATGTTCCCGGAAAGCGGAGAGACCAGGGCGTGTCCGGCTCCGAAAACCTCCCGGGCTAGACGCTCGGTCTCCGCCACCACTTGCCGGGCATTGAGGGAACCGCCGTAACCCCGCGCTTGGTAGCGGCCGGCGAGGTCGCTCGCCAGGGCGCGGAGGGCGGAGGGAGGCAGCCGGTTCTCCGAGGCCATCAGGTTGATGCCTGTCCGGCGCCACCTCTCGTGCTCCTCCAGGAGGCGAGCCAGCCTTGAGCCCCCGTTTTCCTCCTCGCCATACGCTTCCAGTAACGGTTCGAGCAACGTCTCCAGCTCCGCCTAGGTCTAAAAGACGCTTTCCGAGCCTCGTAAGCTCCTCGTCTTTACCGAGCCTTTCCCTCAACCCCGAGGCGCTCCAAGCGTTCAGGGCCCTTATCCTGGAAGCCGCCTCCTTGACCGTCGCCTGCAGTTCCTCCGATAGTTCCTCGACCTCCGTTCGCCGCTGCGCTTCGCCGGAAGCGTCCTCGCCTCTCCGCCTCTTATCCCGGGCGGAAACGCGGCAATCGGCGTAAACGCGCAGGAGTCGGCGGTACAGTCGGGGTAGGCGGTGAAAACCCTCGGGTAAACGGGAAAGCCTCTCCAACCCGTCTATTTCTTTCAAGCGTACGTCGAATTCCGACGGAGCGCGGTCATACGGTACTCGTTCCAATGGGTCCTCGGAACGTTCCTCACGAAAAACCGCTCCGGCGTCGTCGGACAGCCTCTCCAGCGGCTCGGCGTGGAGCCTCTCCGCGTCCTCCTGCGCCTTGCGGCGCAAGGTGAGCTTGTGGGAGAGAATGACCGCCAGCACACCCCCACCCGCCAATATACCCAAGACGCTTAGTACCAGGTTTTCCCAGTTCATATACCCCATTCCCTTAACGCGACGCCATGCCATCCTCGAGCCCATCCTCCCCCGTGGCTTGTCTTTTGGAGCGGAACGCATTAACCGGCTTCCAAGCTCAATATAAACGAAGTCCTCTTCCACTTCGTCAAAGCGACGGGCAGGGGGGCGGTAGATGTCGGGTAGGAGTAGGATGTCTGAGGGGATTTGGAGGTCGGGGAAGTGCGGTCCGGCGATGGGCCCAAGGACGCCAATGGGTTTCAGTCCGATTTACTGAAAAGGATATGATTTGAGAAGCAGGGGACGGCCGCGGAATGGCAAGAGGGGCTCTTCCTCCGCCGCTTGATTGAAGGGTAGAGCCCTTCACACGAGGGTATTCCTTTGGAGGTGCAGATGAACCGAAGAGTGGAGATAGTGGGAGCCGGGCTGGCCGGGCTGACGGCGGCGATCACCCTCGCTCGCCGCCGCTTTCAAGTGACCGTTTACGAGGGAAAGGAAAGGGTGGGCGGGGATATGTCCTACGCCGACTCCACCCTCATGGACCGAGAGGCCCTGCGGACCGAGCTGGGCCTGGACTTCGGGGAGGCCCTCGAACCCTGGACGCTCACCAGGGCTTGGGCTTACGGGAAGCGGTACGAGTTCGGCCTGCCGCAGGGCGTGGAGGGTTATACCGTGGAGAGGGGGAGAAGGGAGCATTCCCTGGAGAACGTCCTCTACCGCCGGGCGCTGGAGGAAGGGGTGGAGGTGATCCTGGGGAGGAGGCTGTCCAAGGAGGAGCTGAGAAGCCTTCCGCCAAAGTCCGTCTTGGCCACCGGATTGGACCGCGAGGGCTTCGAGGCCCTGGATGTGCCCTGCCGTCCCTTTTTCTGTCACTTGGCCTCGGGGAGAGGTGATCCCTCCCGGCCCAGCGTGATCATCTACCTCGACCGTTTCACGCGCGAGTTTGGCTATTATTTCCAGAAAGGGGAGGTGGCCGGCGCCTTGGTCTTCGGGCTCCAGCGCCCACTTACCGACGGCGAGAAGGAGGAGTTCAAGCAGAAGTTGGCCGAAAACGACGGCATCGAGTTCGACGGTTGGCATGACCGAATCGCCTCCTGGGCGGCCTGGCCTATGGGTTCTTGGAGGGGGCCCCGCCTCTTCCAAGGGGAGAGAATACTGGCCGGGACCCTTGCCGGTGTGGTGAGCCCAGTGCTTCTTTTCGGGGTGAACGGCGCCCTGGTTTCCGGAAGGGTGGCCGCCCTGGCCGTGGAGGATCCCGATGAGGCGCGGAAGGAATTCCGGCGTCTGGCACCCCTTTTCTGGCCCCAGTTCCTCTTCCGCAAAATGCGGGAATACCTGCCCCATGCCCTTCTCCGGCCCCTCACTCGGGCCATCCTTTACACCTATGACCCTGACTCCTTTCCCTACGCGGTGCTCTTCGTCCTCCTGCCGCCGGGATATCGCAGGGGTTCAGCTGGGCCCTAAAGGGTGGATGGCGGAAGGATGTGTTGGCCCGAGTGTACGAGGCGGCTCGAGTATAGGTTGCAGATACGGTTTATCCCCATATAGGGGCCGCTGGTTCAGAAGGTGCGTCCCGGCGAGTAGCCGGGCCGGATGGACTCCTGTGTGTCCGTTCGGGATCGCGCGGCGCCAGCGGGGGTTCGTGGCGGAGTACCCGGGCGGCCGATCGGAGGGAGCCCGGGTACTCCGCCGTGACACGGTGCTTGGTTCAGTCTATCTTCTTGAACATCTTCCGGGGAGCGCCGCAGATGGGGCATTTCTCGGGCGCTTCCCTCTCCACGGTGTTCCCGCACACCTGGCATACGTAGTAGTCCACCTCCTCGTTTTTCCCCAGGTTGTCCAGGGCCTTCCGGTAGAGGCCGGCGTGGATCTCCTCCACGGCGTTGGCGTTGGCGAAGGACATGTAGGCGGCGTCGTTTCCCTCCGCCTTGGCCTCCTCCATCATCCTGGGGTACATGGAGCGGAACTCCGCCGTCTCTCCCTCGATGGCCGAGCGGAGGTTCTCCTCCGTGGATCCTATACCCCCCATGACCCTGAGGTGGGCGTGGGCGTGCACCGTCTCCGCCTCGGCGGCGGCGCGGAAGAGCTTGGCCACCTGGGTATATCCCTCCTCCTCGGCTTTCTTGGCGAAGGCCAGGTACTTGCGGTTGGCCTGGGATTCTCCCGCAAAGGCCTCCTTCAGGTTGTCCATGGTACTCATACGCCAACCTCCTTTTCGACGTTTAAATCTGAACAAACCGTTGCGAGTGGCGCTTTAGAGCTACGCGCTTTTACACCGGCGACCAACACTCATTTGCCGACGAGGAGAATATACAAACATGTCGGCTAGCGATTCAACCATGACCAAGCTCATACGGGCTTGAAGCGGGCGGGCGAAGCAAGTGAGGAAGTTTAACTAAACGGAACCCTTGAAAGCCACCATCCCGTCGAGATTGCCCCAACCCGATCCCCCCACCGCCCATATGTGGGTGGCGTCCAGGATGTCGATATCGTTTATATCCCCTTCGTAATTCTCGTCGGGGTATTGAACTTCCCAGTCGGAGCCGTTCCAGAAAAAGATGACCCCATACCACCTGCCGGTCCAGACGGCGGCGGGAGCCAGCCCGGCCACGCTGCATAAGCCCTCGGTCCAGCCGGTCCCGATGGTCGTCCAGGTGGAACCGTTGAAGTGATAGAGGTTCACTCCCAGGATCCAGACGTTGTTCGCGTCCTTCACCCAGACGTCAGTCAGGTAGTCGTTGTTGGGAGGGATTCCGGTTATCTTGCTCCAGGTGGAGCCGTTGTAGCGGAGGACGGTCCCGCCGGCCCCCACCACCCAGACGTTTCCCGGGCCCGTCCCCTCCACTCTGTACAGGTCGACAGTGGTGCCGCTCTCCTGATGGGTCCAGTAGGTGCCGTTCCAGTAGACGATGCTCCCCTGGTCGCCTACCGCCCAAACGTGAGTGGCATCGGCGGCGTATACGCCGTTCAGGTCGCGGCCTTCCTGACCGCTGTCCTGTTCCTTCCAGGAGGTCCCGTCGTAGTAGAGCAGTATTCCTTCATAGCCTACCGCCCACACCCGGTTGGCGGCCGCCGCGGAGACGTCGTACAGATGTTTGGTGGTGCCGGAGTTCTGCGCAGTCCAAGAGGAGCCGTTGTAGAAAAGGATTGTCCCGCCGGCCCCCACCGCCCAGACGTGACCGGCGTCCAAGGCATCCACTCCGTAGAGGGTCTCCGCACCCGAGAGTTGCACTTCCCAGCCTCCCGCGGATCCCCCGCCGCCGGTCACGGTGAAGGGCTTTGCGTTGGAGGTCACCTTGATGGTGACGGGCCCCCACTTATGGAAGACGTGGGTCACCTTGACCTCCACGGTTCCCGTGACGCTCGCCGGTACCTTGCATTTGATCGTCTTGTCGGACCAAGAGACGTATTCCTCCGCCCTCACGTCCCCGAACTTCACGAAGGAATCGTTCTCCCGTGTAACGCCGAAGCCGTAGCCGTTTATGGTAACTAAGGTGCCCGCGGGGCCCGTTTCCGGAGAGAGGGAGGTGACGCCCACGTCGCTGGCCAAGAGCATCTCCCATTCGAGGAGGCCGTCGAACTTCTTGTCCAGGAAGGTCTTGGTCCACAACATGGTCCTGACCTGCACTATCACCCCCAAGTCCAGTTCCACGCCCACGAAGACCTCCCAGTGGGGCGTGTTCACCAGGTCCACGCCGAGGCGCACGTAGGGCTCGATGTTCACATAGGGACCGGCGATCCTATAGAACTTCAATCCTATCTGGGGCCCGGCGTAGGCCTTGAACTCCGCTTCGGCCACCGGTTTCGGGTAGGTCCAATCGAAGGAAAAGCTCTTGTCGGCGATGGGGCTCCACTCACCATTGTCGTAAGAGGCTCCCGTGGTCACGCTCCCGGATTGGGTGGCTCCGCAGGAAACGCCCACCGCTACGTTGCCCTTTATCCCCACGTGGAGGTTGACGTAGGGGGAGAGGACTATGGGGACACCGGCAACGGTGAAGGTTATGTCGTTGAAGCGGTGGTATACGAGCTCTTTCTCCTTATCGATATTCAATATGTCGTACGCCGCGGTCGCGCTGACCTCCACGTTCTCGAAGAAGGTGGTGCTGAAGGAGAACTTCTTGAGCGACCATTTCTTTATTTGCAGCTCCACGGACATGGTGATGCCCAGGGTGACCTCGCCGTCCAGCTCCACCCAGGCGTTTCCCATCTCCAGGCGAGTGTCGTCGAAGTTGTAGGTGAAGTCGAGGGTGGTCTCCGCGGCCGGCTGGAAGTTGGTCTCCCCCGCTGAGGGACGGAAGCTCACCGATTCGTCGAGGATGGTGGTGGAGGCCAGCTGGGAAGCGCTCAGGGGTATGATGGCCTGGAGGCGGCCGCTCTCTATGGCCTCCTCGATGGCCGCACCAACCGTCTCCAGGGTCACCTTACCGGCGGCCTTAGTGATTTTGGTCACCTTGAGGAGGAGCCCTCCAGGCGCCTGTGAGGATTTACCGCTGACGATAACGTCGCCGAGCGCCAGGCCATCGATGACCGGGTTTCCGGCGGCGAAGGTGAGGATGATTTTGTCCTCCGTCTCCTGCGAGCCGAGCAGGTTGCCCATCTCCTCCTGACCGAGCACCTTGGTCGTCTCCGGGATGACGGGGGGCTCGTACTTGGCCCCCAGCGAGTCGTGGCCCCCGGACTTGCCGTAATAGCTGAAATACATGGCCCTCTCCACCATGACCGGCGCGGTGCTCACCACCTTGGTGGACACGTCGGTGTTGGAGAGGCCGGGGAGCCCGTCCAGCTGGATGGAGGAGCGCGTCCCCGCCGGGAGGTCGAACTCGTAGTCGGGCGCGGAATGACCCGGCGGGAGCTGGAACTTGAGGGTCACGTGGGCGGAGGTGCTCCCCGGGTTCTGCACCAGGACGTAGGTGTCGAACTGGCCCCCGGTGTAGCCCTCGGCCAAGTACCAGGTCTGGGCTTCTCCATAGGAGGTAGCGGAGGCCCCGGTGACCGTGCCTTCGCTGGTAGGTTCTGGAGAGGCTTCGGCTCTTATACCTGCGGCGCAAACGCCCGGAGATACGGCTGCGAATAGGCTTAGCATAAAGAGAAAGGAGGCGGTAAAGATAAAAATGCGGTTTCCCATGCTCTTTATTCCTGGATGGAGCATTGTTACCCCCTTTACTAAAGGGCGGAAGCCTTTCAAGCCATATTCTTTCAAGCCATATTATATATGGCGGGCATATTATACGGCGATATATGACGATGCGATTTTTAAAAAGCCTCAAAGGCCGGCGATTTGCGGTTAAGGGTAGAACATGCCCTTGGCGGAACGGAGATGTATCGGTGTAGGACACCGGCGGTCTTAACGGAAAGGGGAAGCTGCGGAGACCGTAGGCATGGTTCCGCTGACTCGAGCGTGAGCTCTTCCCTTCGACCTTACCTGGCCTTGTTCCCGAAAACGCTCTCCGTCTTCTCGCAGGACCTTGGAAACTTGGCTTAAGGGCGGGGGACGTCGGAGACATCGAGGAAAGACAAGCTGTGGGATGAAGGCAATAGGTTATTACCCATGGCGAAAGAAGACGGGTTATCTTCGGTTGAAGACGGAACGGCTGCGTATGGAGTCGAACGCGCCCCGGTAGGTTTACTACGCGCTCGGAAGTGCCGAACCCTTTACCTTACGACGACGCGTTACCGCCGAAGGTTCTTCCGCGCGGCGAAGAGGAGGTTCCGCCGCGGTCCTTACCGTGAAGTATTTCGGAAATAGTTTCCAAACCATATCTTTCCAGAACGGCGGGCTTGGGAAAACCGCGCTCGTCGAGCCCTCTCAGTCGGTAGAACTCCTCGAGCATGTAGTCGAGGTCCACGCGGCCGCCGTCCGGTTCCCCGGAGCGGGCGGCGCGGGTTCTACGGAAACCCCCAACCGAGGGTAGGAATTTTGCGGCTAGGTTTATTATCCGAAAGGTGTGACGCAGTGTAACGCGACGGTTGAACTCCTTCGCCAGGCGTAGGACCTTCTCGTTCTTCATCCTCCCCAGCAGCCGGTTGGTCGACCTGAGGAGGGGGTTGAGGGCGCCGAGGAGATAGGCGGCCTCCCCCTCGAGGTGAGGTTCGATTATCCTCCGCGGAACCCGGTCGTCCTCCCGAGTGCTCCCGCAGAGGTTGCCGAGCGCTCTCTTCAGGTACCAGATGCGATTACCGGTCTCCATGAGTTCATCGAGGGTAAGTCCGTATCCGGTCACGGCGTTGAGCATGTCCCTGAGCATGGCCAGTTCGGAGCCTGCCCCCTTCCAGGCGAAGAGGCAGATGACGGCCGCATCGCAGAGAGAGGCCACGGCTTGGGAGTGTATGGTCATCTCGGCCTTGCCCTCCATGCGCTGCGGAAGGGTCCTCGGAAACCCTATCTCCTCCAGGCTGTCCATCCCCATCTCCAGGCCCAGGTTGGTGTCCCGGTTATGGCATCCCCCTCGGATGCTGGTGGCATAACCCAGGGCCATGGACCACAGGGCACGCGGGTCGTGCATGGGGCATTCCAGGCCCTTGACCTGGATGGCGAATTCATCCCCGCCGTACTTTGCGGCAAGGGCGCGTGATCCCTCCGCGAGCTCGTCGCCGAAGCCCTCACGGCGGGCGATCTTGGGGATGAGCTCGACCAGGAGACCAGGCTTGTTCCAGTCCAGTTCCATGCCCCCCGTGGTCGTCGCGTCGATGAGTCCCGCTCGGAAGGCCTCCACGGCGTAGGCCAAAGTTCCCCCGGTGGAGATGACGTCCATGCCGAAGTGGTTGCAGAGTGCATTGGCCGTGGCCACGGCCAGGAGGTCGTCGATCTTGAGCAGGAAACCCAGTGAGCCCACGCCCTCGTATTCCGGTCCCGGGCCGTCGGACATGGTACAATCTCCTATATCTATTTTGACCACGCGCTTGCAGGCGATGGGGCAGGCATGACAGGAGCGCCTGCCGACCAGGATGGTGTCGGCCATGTGCACGCCGGAGAGGTTTTCCATCCCCTCTATCCATTGAGGCTCCCTCCAGTTCTTGACCGGGATGTCGCATATGGCCGAGGAGAGGTCCACCCCTCCCGCTGTGCCGAAGAGTCGGAGACCTTCCGCGAAGGGGCTTCTATCGATTTTCTCCAGGGCCTTCCGGCGCACGGCCTTGAAGGACTGGGGGTCGGCGGGCTCGGATTCGAGGTTTCCCCTGACGGCCACCGCCTTAAGCTTCTTGGAGCCCATCACCGCCCCCATGCCCGACCGCGCTGCCAGGTTTCCCCGATCGCAGACGATGCTGGCATATTTTACCATATTCTCTCCGGCCGGTCCGATACCGGCCACCGCGGTCCTTCGGTCGCCGACCTCTTTCTTGATGGCTTCTTCGGCCTCGAAGGTTCCCATGCCCCAAAGATGGGAGGCGTCGCGCAATTCCCCGCCACTCTCGGTCAAAAGGAGGTATACGGGGTGCTCCGAGGCCCCGGTGAAGACGACCCCTTCGTAGCCTGTGCCCCGCAGTTGGCGAGCGAAGGGGCCGCCCATACTGGACTCCCCCCATATACCCGTCTGGGGAGAACGTCCCCCTATGGAGAGGCGGGAACAGCCGGGGAGGCTGGTTCCGGATAAGGGACCATTGAGGAAGATGAGGGGATTCCCGGGGGAAAGAGGAGGGACCTCCCACCCTCTCAGCTGGAAGAAGATGTAAGCCGCCATTCCAGATCCGCCCAGGAACTTTCGGCATGCCTCTTCCTCCAACCGACGTTCGGATATCTCTCCTGCGGCGAGGTCCACGAACAGCAGTTTTCCCCCTTCACGGGACATGGTACGTCACCTCTACTTCACTGAGTTACGCACACCATGGTCGTCCCCCAGTTTTCCCCTCCCCGTGTAAGAACGGCGTTTCACTGCTCGAGCGAGCATGTAGCTCGCAAGCCTTGTGCCGGTCCGGGGTCTTCCACGGCGTGCCTCGTCCCCTGTTCCGATTCGTCGGGTCGCCGCCGGCATGGCTACCGTGAGTTGTACACCGTTTCCCTCCTGGGCAGGCCGGTTCGGCGTTCCTCATCCCCTCGCGAGAGAGCTTTCCCGAGCCGAACGGACCATGTTTCGCCTGACGCCGCTCGTCCCTCCTCTTCCCCCTCTCTTTTTGGGACGCCGTTCGAGGCCCCTTCCGCCTCGCGGGGATCGTGCTGCGTGGATGGTCCGCCCCAATTTCAGGACGCCGGAGATGAGCGGCCTCACCCTCGCACCCCTGCTCCCGAGCGACGGAAACCCGGGAGATGCCCCGGCACAAACCCCTGATTTCGATGACTCATCCTTGTCTCCTCTCCCGCAGGCGGGGGAAGAGCTCCCTCGCATTGCGGTGAAAAACCGCCTCCCGGGCGCTCTCGTCGAAGCCCGGGTACTCGTTCAAGGCGGCAATGGTGGCCACGGCGGCCAGTTCCGGAGCGAAGGGGAAATCGCTGCCGAAGAGGATGTGCGAATCATCCACCAGCTCCTGCAGGGAGCGCAGGGCGAAGGGCGCTGCGGCCAGGGCGGTGTCGTAATAAAGGCGCTGCAGGTAGGCGATGACCCCCTTTGGCACGTGCTCCTGGAGGCCGGGCCAGAACTGCCCCAGGCCGAGCCTGAGGGCTATGAAAGGGACGGTGCCCCCGGCGTGGGGAAGGATGATCCTCACGTGGGGACACCTTTCCAGGATGCCGTTAAAGAGCAGGGTGGCCACGGCGCGCGTGGTCTCGAAGACGAACTCGATGAGGGAAGGGGGCAGGCCGGTGCCCGGGAGGTCGCTCTCCTCGGGCGTGTGCGGGTGCATGAAGACCACCGCTTCCCGGCGGTCCAGCTCCTCGAAGAGTGGCTCATAAGAAGGATGCCCCATATAGCGACCGTCCACGCTGCTCAACAGTCCGATGCCGTCCAGCTTCAACCGGTCAAGGGCGTAGGCCGCCTCTTCCAGTGCGGCTTCCACGTCCGGCAAGGGCAGTACGGCGAAGGCGCCGAAGCGGCTCGGGTTCTCGCCAACCAGCTCGGCGAGGTATTCGTTGCAGGACCGTGCCAGCTCCCTGGCCAGAGAGAGGTCGCCTATGAAGACACCGGGCGCGGAGACGGAGAGGAGCGCCGTCTCTATGCCCTGCCGGTCCATGAAGGCCAGGGTCTCCTCCAGGTCCCAGGCGGGAATGGGGCGCCCTCCAACGCTCTCCACGCCCCGCGCGGCCAGGGCGGATCGGTATTCGGGCGGAGCTATGTGGTGATGCACATCGATCTTCGGCATGGCCATCTCCATCCCTCACCTCGGTTATCCTCGTCCCCGGTCCGGGATGCGAACCTCTGCCCCGCATGGAGGCCGTAGTGCCGAGTTCATGCGGCATGTGGAGATCCGAAGGCGGCCGTCCGGGGTGGCCTTCCAAGCGTTGCCGCCGTCATCCATGCTCGATGACCACCCCGGTGCCCCCCGCCGGGTAGGAGAAGTCGATGGCCTCCATGGGGCAGATCTCCCAACAAGCCGCGCATTCCAGGCACAGTTCCTGGTATCGCGGAGCTAGGCGAGCCTTGCCCTCCTTCAGCGACCACAGGTTGAAGGAGCAGACCTTGGTGCACAGGCCGCAGCCGTCGCACTTGCTCTCGTCGTAACGGATGAAGTCGCCGGTTTTGTCGACATCCACCCTCTTCACCAGCTTGGTGAATTCCAGCTTTATCTCCTCCATCTCCCTTACCTCCTCGTCGCACCCTCTCGCGCGCATACTCCTCGCTTACCTTTTTCTTCCTGCCCTGCTCCTCTCGAAGACCTCCCGGGGCACGGGTGCTTCCTGGTTTATGCTCGGGTCTAGATAGGGGGCCAAAGACTTGGAAAGTTTTGCCATCAAGCGCAGGAAGGTGTTGTCCGGGAGCTTACCCAGTATCGGGATCCTGGGCTTCACCGAGAGCAGGATCCTCTTCACGTTCTTGGGCCATATGCCCCGAGCCAAGGGAGCCAGGTAGGTGCGGCCGAAGTCGGCGAACTGCGGGGCCAGGTCCAAGAGGTGTTCCAGATGTTGGTTGAAGCAGTCGATGTGTGCGTCGCCCCAGTCGAAGACCACGGAGAAGGGATGGAGCATGGAGAACTCCAGGAGGAGCTGTATCTGCCGGGCCATGAGCTTGGGATCGAAGATGGTGCTGTTCCAGAGGTCCACGAACTCCGGCCCGAACTCGTGCTCCTTGCCCAGGGGGGAGGCCTTCCAGCGGCGTTCATACTCGGCAAGGGCCTTCTCCGATGCGTCTCCCTTGGAGATGGCCCAAGCGGCGGTCTCCGCGGCGATCTTCCCGGAGGTGAGGGCGTGCCAGATCCCTTCCGCCTCCAGGGGGCAGGGGAAGCCGGCGGCGTCCCCCACCAGCATCATGCCCCCGGTGTAGGTCTTGGGAGGCTTCTTCAACCAGGGGAGGAGGTGAGCCTGGTACTCGCGCGGTTTGGCCTCTATGGCTCGGCACATGGCCTGGAAGGCCGGGAACTGCAGCACCTTCTTCACCATGTCCGTGGGCCTCTCGTCCCAGTCCTCCCGCAGCCATTGGCCGGCGCCGATGTGGAAACCGTCACGGAAGTTGACCTGGTAGGCCCCGTAGAGGGCACCGAACCACACCCACTCCGCATTGCCGATGACGTCGTCCATCTTCTCCGGGTCGGCGGAGAAGTCCAGTTGAGGAACCAGGGTGCAGCCGCCGCCCCAGCGGTTGCGCATCCCCGACTTGCGGGCCATGGTGGACATGGCGCCGTCGGCGGCGATGACCACCTCGGCGTAGAAGGGCTCGCCCTTCTCCGTGCGCACTCCCTTCACCTGGCCGTTCTCCATGATCACGTCGCTGACCAGGGTGGAGGTGCGCAGTTCGGCCCCCGCCTTCACCGCCAGGTCGGCGAGGAAAGGGTCCAGGTCTCGGCGGTAGATGCTGATGCCGTCCATGCCGTGCGGCCAGCGGTTGGCGCAGAGATCCGACCCCGTGGTCCCGCAGCGGTAGCGCAGGCGGTTGTTCTCGTCCACGAGGTTTATGACCACCATCTCCACCTTGCGCACGGAGGGCAGCCCCTGCAGGGCCTCCATGATCTCCGGGAAGTCCCGCCACCAGCGCTGCCCCAAGCCGCATCCGGAGGAGTTCTTGTCCCCTGGCCTGCGACCCCTCTCGAAGAAGATCGTTTTCAGCCCCAGCTCGGCCGCGGTCTTGGCGGCGTAAGAACCGCCGGGTCCGGCTCCCACCACCACCACATCCCACTTTTCCATCCGCAGTCACCTCCCTCAAAGGTCGTCGCTCACGGTCTATGCCGACTTGGCGTCCCCCGTCCGTTTATGGTCCGGACATGGCTTGCACGCCGCTCCGGCGCTTCTCTCTATAGCGGCCACGTCCATTTCCCGAATCCCGTTTCCCGCGATCCCGTTCGCGAACCCCGACCGTGTCTCCCGTCGATCCAATCGCCCTTTTGCCCGCCACAAGCCCGGTTTCTCCTATCGGAAAAGGAAATCCCGACTCCGGAGACCGAAACTCCGGAGCCGCCGGGGAAGCGCCGCCAAGATCGCCGCATCCCGCGACGCTCCCTTTGCGCCGCGTCGCCCGCCCTGCTTTTCGAGCGGTTCCCGTGGCATGGAAACCACCTTGCGGGGCATCGTCGCCCCGCGCTTATAAAGGCCTTGGCCCGGGACCGGGTTGACCTTGAGCCCGGTTAAACATCTTCCCGCACCCGGAAAAGGATTTGCTTCACACGGCGGAAGCGTCCCCCCGGTCCTTGAGGTTCGTCGGGCTGCGATAGCTGCGATGGGTAGGATATGGGAAGTGCCTAGAGACGCGGGCGAGATCGTGCCGTTTTCCTCCTCGAAAAAGCCTTCTCCCGTCATCCGTCCGACGGATACCAGTTCGCAAGGTTCGGTAGCCCACTCAATGGCGCACTTCTTCGCGCAAGGGGAAACCGTAAAAGGCGTTCCCCTCCTTGCCGTTGGCGGCGGCCCTCAGGACGGAGGACCCTCTTCCGTCCAGCGGAACTTTTCCGTGAGCCGGTCCAGTTTCGCCTTCAATTCCGGCTCCACCTTGGAGAAGTCGAAATCGATCTCGTCACAATACATCCCGGTGTCTGCGGCCCGGTTGGCGTCCAGCGCGCCGGACAGCTTCTTCTGCCACTCGTTGTAGTGTCCCATCAAGGGGCTAACCAGCTTGCGCAGTCTGGCGTCCGTGGCCGAAAGGGGTTCCATGCACTTCTCGATGGCGGCGATGGAGAACTCGATGAACATGGGCTCCAAGGAGGCCAGGTGTTTGGGGTCCCGGGCGTCGTACTGGAAGATCTCCTCGCAGTGGGCCCACATATTGCTCTCGTAGAGGGCCATGAAGGGGTTGTCGGCCAGGTCGTCCAGGATGCCGCCCCTCTCGATCCATTTGCGCTTGATGGATTCCCCGATCTCCGCCCAGTCCAGCTGGGTGTCCCAGGTGTCGTTCCGGTCCAGGGCGGTGGAGAAGAGGCCGCCCATGCGGAAGACCATGGGGATGGCCGTCACCCGGAAGAAGTTCATGAAGACCATGGAGCCTATGGCCGGGACTCCCATGGCCTCGATAGAGAGACCCTCG
Source organism: Candidatus Solincola quzhuomuensis (assembly GCA_015711855.1). Classification (GTDB taxonomy): domain Bacteria; phylum Actinomycetota; class Geothermincolia; order Geothermincolales; family RBG-13-55-18; genus Solincola_A; species Solincola_A quzhuomuensis. The sequence continues at coordinate 53,050 of JACVJF010000004.1, forward strand.
TGGTCGGCCAGGATGCGGCGCAGCACGGCGTCTTGGTAATCGATCTCCTCCTCCGAGGCGCCCACCAGCATGATGACGAAGCCCCACTTGGTTCCCTTGCTCAATACGTCCCGCAGGTTGCTGGTTCCGGCTATGCGCCGCAGGAGGTGGGGGGCGAAGGTGTAGATGAAGGCGGCCACCGCGGTGCGCGTGGCCAGGTATCCGATCTCCGCTTCTCCTATGCGGTATACCGCGTCGGCCAGCCGATTCCGGTCGGGAAAGAAACAGAGGTGGAAACGCACGTTCTCCGGGATCTCCGCCTTGGCGTCCAAGAGGAGCCCACGGATTCTCACCCGGGAAGGCCCTGGCCAGGGGTAAAGTTTGAGGGCGCATTTGGTAAATATTCCCAGGCCGGAAAGCGCCCCCGTGGATCCGCGCATCAGCCCCCTCAGGGAAGGACCTGGTCCGTCGGGGGAGAACCACCCCAGGCCCGAGTCGCTGGATCCCACGCGAAGGAGTTCGCCGTCCGGGAGCACCCATTCCGCCCCCAGGAGGTTGCGGTGCCCGTAGCTCATGTATATACCGTCCCATCCCACTCCCCACCCGGAGGTGGCGCTGGCCAGGGGAGAGCAGGCGGGACCGGCGCCGATGATGTGGCAGTTGAGGCCCCGTTTCATGGCCTCCGCCTGGAGCTGCGCACCGCAGACATAGGGTTCCACCAGCGCGTACATGTTCCGCTCGTCGATGTCCAGGATCCGGTTCATGCGCCGCAGGTCGATCTGGACCACGTTGTCGTAGGTGGGTCCGGAATAGACCCCCCAACCGGTGGAGAAGGCCTTGAACTTCAGCCCGTGCCGGTTGCATATCCGTACCACCTCCTGCACCTCCTCGGTGGAGGAGGGAAGGACCACGGCCACGGGACGCTTCACCCACTTGGCCGGGTCGTCGTTGATGGTTGGTTGCCAGGCGTATCCGTCCAGGACCGCCGGTTCCCGGGACACGTTCTCTGTGCCCACCACATTTTCCAGATCCTGGTATGCGGCTTCCGATATCTCCTTCCAGGTATCGAGAGTCGCGGTGGTCATGCCTCACTCCCCCTCTCAGACTTCATGAGCCGCGTCAACGGCTCGTCGGCGAGTTCCTGCCGCGGCCGCCCTCCTCGCCCGGGCCGCGGGTCGTGACGCACTTCGTCACCCTCGGCGGAGGGATTCTCTGCGCTCCAGCCGACGGCGGAAAGGCCGGCTCTACCGCAAGTCCGTTCCTTTATAGCCGCTTTCACACCCTCTCTTTCTCGGCGATCCCGGCCGCCTGCAACGCCAGGTCCACGAGGTCGTAGACCGGGAGCTCCGCCCGCATTTCTCGGGAAGCGTCACGCAGGACGCGCACGCACCAGGGGCAGGCGGTGGCCAGCGCCTCCGCTCCCGTGGCCAGGGCCTCCTCGACCCTCTCCCGGGCCGTCCAGGAGGAGAACTCGGGGAAGGCCTCGTGGACCCCTCCTCCCGCTCCGCAGCACCAGGAGTATTCCCTTATGCGCTCCATCTCCACAAGCCCTGCCCCGGGCAGTGCCTGGATGAGGTTGCGGGGGGCCTCATAAACCCCTTTTCTGCCCGCCCTCTTCAGGGACATGGGCCGCTGCAGCTTGTCTCCCTTCCAGTCCCCGAGGTAGGGTTCCCCCATCCTCCCCAGGTGGCAGGGGTCGTGGTAGGTGAAGAGGAGGGGGAACTGCTCCCGGAAGCGCAGCCTCCCCTCCCGGACCAACCTGTCCAGGAGTTGGGTCATATGCAGGATCTCGCAGGGAAGCTCCTTGCCCATGCGCGGGTAGAGGTAGCGAAAGTGAGCATAGCCGTCGGCGCAGGGGGTGACCAGGATCCGCGCACCCGAGGCCTTCACCCTGGAGAGCAGGTCCTCGGCGTAGTTCTCCGCCTCTCCTCGGTAGCCCAGTTCGTACGCCCTCCCCCCACAGCAGGACTCCTCGGCCCCGGCGATGCCCACGTCCAGACCGGCCTCGAGAAGCAGAAGGGCCGCCCCTCGCACCGTGCCCCGAAGGTCGGGATCGTAAGAATAGCGGCAGCCCGCATGGAAGAGGACCTCGCATCTCTCTCGGTTGATGTCCTTCAAGGGCAGCCCTTCCGCCCACTCCCCTCGCTTGGCCTTGGGCTCCCCCAACACGTTGTCCTCCCGCTTGAGGGCGTCGATCATCGCCATGTGCTCCACCATGAGGAAGCCCTGTTCCACGCAGTGGGCGCGGAGCTCGAGGAGCACCTCGGTCAAGTCTATGTCGTCTCGGTAGACCTTGCAGGCGGTGTCGCAGGCACCGCACAGCTGGCATTTGTAGACGATCTCCGCCACGTTATCGTTGAGCTCCGAGCGGCCGGTGAGCAGGGAGAGGCCGATGATCATGCGCCCGGATCCGGAATAGGCATGGAAGTTGTAGCGGCAGATGGAGGGGCAATTCTTGGCGAACCGCCAGCTCTTGATCTGGTTGAAGGGGACCCATTTACAGGAGGAGCATCGGGAGCAGCCCTCCATGTCCCTCTGGTAATCGGAAAGGGCCATCTAGGACACCTCCTCGGGCGTGAAGCACAGTTTTCCTCGGTTCAGCACCTGGTCGGGGTCGAGCATCTCCTTGACCTTGCGCAGGACGCGCACCGTGTCCGGGCAGCGAGCGTAAGCCAGCTCGGACCATATCCCGTAGGGGCGGGAGAAGAAGGCCCCCGCCTCGGAAAGGGCTCGGGAGGCCGCCTCGTACAGCTCCCTCCCCTTGCCCCGGTCCTCGGGGCTGAAGTAGACGGTGAACTCCAGGTGGACGTTCCTCCCCTGCTGGATGGGCTGGATATACACCCCTATCCGGTCCCGGGGATACCCGAACTCGGAGGCCACGTCCTCCATGACGGAGATGAAACCCGGAACCCGGTCCAAGGTGGTGAGGAAGAAGATGTCCAGGAAGTCCCCCTTGGGCCTCGTCTTGTAGTAGGGTTCGGGCGAGGGGGCGGCGAGGATCCTTTCCATCTTTTTCCATGAGCAACCCGGGACCTCGGAGACCGGGATGACCCCCGCCTGCTGGGCGTGGCGGGAGAGGTCCCGCTCTTGATAGGCCACCCTCTCCTCCGGCAGATACTCGTATCCGGACACCCCGTAGATCACCGTCCAGGGAGCTTGTTCCTTGGCCAGCTCGGGGATCTCTTGCCCGTTTTCGGTGATCATCGTGGCCAGCGCATAGGCGTTAAGTATGAGCCACTCGTCCCCGAGGCGCGGCCGCAGGGACCGGTAGGTGAAGTCGATGAGGCGCTCCAGCTTATGGTCGGGGACGAACCATATCTTATGTATGCGGGGTTTCACCTCCAGCTTGAGGGAGCACCAGGTCACCGCGGCCATGGTCCCCTGGGATCCCTGGACCACGCGTACGAAGTCGGTCTGAGCGGGCCCCATGGGGTTTTTCTGGGCCGCCCCCGCTGCCCACTGCTGTTCCAGGGTGCCCGGCCCGGCGGCCGATCCGGTGCGGAAGAGGTCCCCGGTGCCGAAGACCAGCTCAGTGCAGAGCATGGGGTCGGTCATGTCCCAGTGGTACTTGGGTATGATTATGGGTTCCCGCTCGAGACAGGAGGCGAGGACGGACTTGCCCCGCTTGGGCAGGAGGGGCATGAGGACCTTCAGGCCCAGTTTGTCCACCTCGGGAATGAGTCTCTCGTAGGTAACCCCGGCCTCGATGAGGGCCACTTTGTTCCGGCGATCCAGGCGGACGATCTTGTCCATCCTGGACATGTCCACGATGATCCCCTCGCCTCGGGGCACGGAATCCCCCCGCAGGCGGGGTGGGGCGGAAGAGGAGAAGACCAAATTGTACTTCTCGGCGCGGGCCAGCTTGATGAGCTCCCGCACCTCCTTGGTGCTTCCCGGGCGGATCATGGCCAGGGGCTCTCCTCCCTCCACGGCTCCTCCTCGCCGGTAGGTGGAGAGGAGCCCCTCGTCGTCTGTGACGTTCTCCCTTCCCACCACCGAGGCCAATTTCTCCAGAAGGGCGCTTTTCTCCGTCATCCCCTCCACCTCCCTCAAGCCGCTCTCCGTGACCGGGAGACCATCGACCTCATCCTCTCGGCGAGGGAGGGAGGGGCCTCCCCGGTGAGGGTCCTCTTTATGCTCTCCGCCATCCTACGGGCCATGAGGGCCTGGACCTTGGAGATGGAGAGCAGCTTGTCCGCCAGCCGCATGAGCCGGTCGTTATTCAGGTACTTGAGGAAGGGACCGGCTCGATCCAGGAGGCGGTCGACCTTCATGACCGTCTCCTCCTTGGCCTCGTCCATGCGGTTAAGGAGGTCTCCCATGTCCGCACCCGTCTCCTCCATGACCAGTTCCAGGGCCCTCCCCTGCACCTGCATGAACTTGTCCAGCACGCCGTTTCGGTAGGCGCACTGCATGACCCAAAAGACCTCCTGGGGATCGATGGGCAACTCACTCACCTCCCGTAAAGCCGAGGGTCTCCGTCCGACCGAGGTCCGGACCTTGCCCGGCGGGCGGTTACCTGCGGCACTCCCTCCGCCGGGGGCGTCCTGTCCGTGTAGACCCACACCTTCGCCAATTTCCGTTCCCTTCACCGGTTTTCTTTAAACCCACAAGGCCCTTTTATTTGATTGCTCAGACGACCTTGTCCTCCCATAGCAACTGGGCCAACCTCTCTCCCGCCTCCGCCGGGGTGTCCGCTTCCACCATCCGACAGGATCTCTCCCGCCGGGGGGGCGCCAGGGACACCGTTTCCACCCAGGCCTCTATCGGTAAAGAGATCTCCAGGTCCTGCAATCTCACGATCCTTTGCGGCAGCTCCTTGGCCGCCCGGATGGCTTGCAGGCTGGGATAGCGCAGGTCCCCGACCTCCCCGCTCACCGTGACCAGGGCGGGTAGGGGGCATTCCACCACCTCGTAGCCGTCGGAGAGGACCCTCTCCACCATAACCCTTCCGTCCGCGACCTCCACCTTCTGGGCCAGGGTCACGGCGGGCAGGCCCAGGAGTTGGGCCACTCCCAGCCCCACCACCCCGGCGTTGGTGTCCGAGGCTTGGCGTCCGCAAAGGACCAGGTCGAAAGGTTCCAGCGTGCGCAGGGCGGCGGCCAAGAGGACCGCCGTGGATCTGGAGTCGAGTAGCGCCTGGTCCAGGGAGTCCTCCTCCACCAGCACCGAGGCGTCGGCTCCCGCGGCCACGGCCTTGAGTATCACCGCGCGGGAGAGATTCCTTCCCAAGGAGAGAAGGGTGATGCTCCCACCCGCCCTCTCCTTTATGCGTATGGCCGCCTCCAGGGCGTTCTCGTCGAAGGGGTTTATGACCGGCGGCAGGCCCCTTACCGCCACCCTCTTCTCCTCGGAGCGGACCTCGAAGGAGGAAGGAGGTCCTTCGGGATCGGGCACCATCTTGGCCAGGACGACGATGTGCAGGCCCATTTTTCCCGCCTCCTTTCACGCCGAGGCCAGTTCTCTCAGCTTGGAGAGGAAGGCGGGGAGAACTTCCCGCCAGTCCCCCACCACGCCGTAATCGGACACCTTGAAGATATAGGCCTCGGGGTCCTTGTTGATGGCCACGATCTTCCCGGAATCGCCCATGCCCGACAGGTGCTGGCTGGACCCCGATATGGCCACGGCGACGTAGAGTGCGGGGGCCACCACCTTACCCGTGATACCCACCTGGCAAGTGGAGGGAACCCAGCCAGCGTCCACCGGGGGGCGAGAGGCCCCCACTGCTCCACCCAGCAAGCGGGCCAGCTCCCGCAGGACCTCGAAGCCCTCCTCCCCGCCCATACCTCTTCCTCCGGAGACCACCACTCGGGCCTCCTCCAGGGGGCATTCACCGGCCTCCAGGTAGTGCCTGTCCTTTACCGTCAGCCTGGTCTCCTGCGGGGGGTCCTGGTCAATGGGAATCAGCTCTCCGCCCGGGCTTGAGGGAGGGAGGGCCTCCCCCACCCTGGCCCGCACCGTGGCCAGCGCCAGGGGGGTGAGCACCTTAATTCCGGCGACGGCGTTTCCACCGTAAACGGGTTTGGTGAACAGGAAACTCCCGTCCCAGCGAATCTCCACGCAGTCGGTTACCAGCCCCGCTCCCAAGGAGAAGGCCAAGCGGGGGAGCAGATCCTGTCCCAGGCTGGTATGGCCGGCCAGCATCAGGGAGGCGGGGTTACGGCGCAGGAGGGATTCCAGGAGCGTGGCCCATACCTCCGGGTTGTAGCGGGAAAGAGCCGGGTTGTCCAGGAAATAAACGAGGTCCGCCCCCCTCTCCGCCAGCTCCCGTGATGCGATATCCGCGCCCTCGCCCAGGACCACCGCCCCCACCCTGCCGTTGTTCTCGGCCGCGAGCCTCCTTCCCAGGCCCAGGAGCTCGAGGGTGAGTCGGGTGGGGCTTTTATCGTCGGTCTGCTCGGAAATCACCAAGATGTCCATGGAATCTTTCACCTTTCGTTCCCTCCCTGCTCGGTTTCATGCCACGCGGCTCAAGATCTAGGATTGACCGGAAAGCGGGTTTATACGGCTTTAAAACCCCCTTAAATTCTCCGCGATCTCGGTTCTCGTCGGAGCACCGCACCATCCCACAGCCGTTATCCCCAAGGCCTTCGAGGGGTTTTCCCTTCTTCCCAGGTCTTTCCAGACAGGGTTAAGCGGGACTCCCCCTTTAACCGGGCCGGGCACCCCGGTGCCGTAAAAACGTCCCGTTCCGCTTAACATTCGGACGCCGGAATGCCGGCCTCACCCGAAAGAAGCCGATCGTCGCCACCCTCTCGCCCATGCGGCGGGAAAATACCCATAAATGTGACAAGCGGTCACATTTTAACATCGAAGGGGGGATCAGTCAAATATGATGTTTTTGTTCAGTAGCCGGTGGGAATAATTTCCCCATCTTTTTATAAAAGGTCAGGTCGGAGGTGGATAGGCTTCACGGGACGGGTCAACTTCCGGCCTCGGGACTGCTCCTTGTGAAGCGCATCATACCCTTAGGAGGGAAGGAAGATAGTATAGTAATGGAGGGAGAGAACGAGGAAGGCAAATGACCACTTCGGAAAGGAAGGAGTGAAGTAGGATGCTTTCGGAGAGGATGCAGGAAGCGCTGAACGACCAGATGAAGTGGGAGTTCTACTCCGAGTTCCTGTACTTGGCCATGGCCGGTTACTTCAAGTCCCGCAGCCTGGACGGCTTTGCCAATTGGATGACCGTGCAGGCCGAGGAGGAGCGGACCCACGCTCTCATGTTCTTCAACTACATAGCCGAAGCCGGAGGACGTCCCCAGATCAGGTCTTTCGAGCAGGTGGAGAACGAATACCCCTCGGTTACCGATGTCTTCCGGACCACGGTCGAACACGAGAAGCTGGTGACCAAACGCATCAACGACCTCATGACCCTGGCCCAGGAGGAAAAGGATCACGCCACGGCCAACTTCCTGGCCTGGTTCGTCAAGGAGCAGGTGGAGGAGGTGGCCTCCGCCCAGAAGATCTTGGACCAGCTGGAACTGGTCAAAGAGGACGGCCACGCCCTCATGATGCTCGACCGCGAGCTGGCCCAGAGGGTCTTCACCCCACCTGCCGCGGCGGCGGAATGACGAGGTGGGCCGAGCCTCGGGGTGTGGTCTCCCAACCTCGCATCTGGTATAAATAATTAAGCCCTAGGCGGCGGCTGTCCGGTCCTCCGCCGCGATG